>CACYEI010000097.1 GCA_902773355.1 uncultured Spirochaetales bacterium | reverse complement strand
TTCATCAAGTTTATTTTTGAATAGGTGAGCATAGGTATTTAATGTCTCATCTATTTTTGCATGTCCTAAAAATTTAGCTACTATCATTATATTAGCACCATTGTTTATAAGAAGAGAGGCACATGAGTGTCTGAAGTCATGAGTTCTTATTACTCTAAGTCCTGCAAGTTCTGCATATTTTCTTTTTTCTTTTCTAAGAACATCTGGATGTAGGGGAGATGTATTCCCAAATACAAACCATTTATCTGAATATCCATAATGCCTTTTCATAATCTCATGATATTCTTTTAATTCTTCAACTAATCGATTTGGAATAGGTATGGTTCTTGTACTAGTTCTAGTCTTTGGTGTAGTAAGTAGCCAAAAACCACTGTCTCCTTTCAAATTTACGCAGTTTTTCACTATGGAAATACATTTTCCTTCATAATCGATATTATCCCATGTAAGCCCTCTTAATTCACCTCTACGAAGTCCACAATAATATAATGTTTGAAATAAACATCTATATTTTGGTTCTTCTATAACACTTAAATATTGTTTGAATTCTTCCCAAGTGTAGAAATCCATTTCTTTTGGTAATCTGTTTGGATTAGAAAATTTTTCCATCTTGTTATAAATACTAGTGAAATTGAAATCATGCCATTTAGTACCATAGTTGAATAATGTTTTTAATAATTTATAATATCCATTCTTAGTTTTATCAGCTAGATCTAATTGACCAATTCTTCTTCTCCAAGCAAGATAATGAGATACTTTAATATCTCTGATTTTTAATTTATGAAATTCAGATAAAGCTTTAATATTATTTCTATATCCACTTAATGTAGCATGTTTAACCTTATCCTTCTTATATTCATAAAATTCATTATATAAATCCATAAATGTCATATCAGTGATATTTATTTCACTCTTATCCTTTTTTAGAATATATTCCTTTTCTGCTATAGTAGCTTCTTTTTTAGTTAGATATAGTTTTGATGTGTACATTTTTCTTGTACCATCTGGATAGTTTAACCAGGTATAGAAATACCATTTTCTACCATCCTTTGTAATTCTATTTTTGGTTGTTTCACGTACGGCCATAATAATTCCTCCTTTTAATTATTGTCCGTATCGTTTTTCTCTAACCACGGACAATATAAAACAGCGTATGTGTATTTGTCAAATGTGCAAATTAAAAAAGAGCACTTTTCGCGCTCTTCAAGGTGTTACTTAGACATTTCTCTTAAGTAATCAATATCTATTTTTAATATATCAACAACAGCTTTCATAGGTAAATCTCTACTAGGCAAGATATATCCTTCTTCTAATAGTTGTTTCTTAATTTTATTCTTAACTATAAGTGCTTTGTTTTTCCCACATCTACATATTTTCATCAAATCATTTAGACTGCACCATTGTTGAGATAGTATTTTTAATAATTCATTTGTTTCCATTCCTAAACCTCCTTACTTAAATGAATCTAATATTTCTTGAAATTCTTTTTCGTCTTCCTCTGTTAATGGAGTGCTTTCACATCTTTTCCCATGCCATAGAGGAGTACCATCTATATCATATCCAAATTGATCTACTAGATTATCATCTATATTTATTCCGTTATATTCAGTAACATGAATAAAGTTTTGTCTATATCCCTTTTTATCCACGTATCCCTTAGGGATACCTCGTATACATACTTGATCATTTAATGATATGTTAAATTTATTTTCATAACATTTATAGATTCTAGCACTAAAATAGGATGGGTTAGTTCTAACTTTCCCATCCTGGTCTTCATATGATTCTATTTTACCAATATCAAACCATATATATTTCTTATCTACATTTTTTCTAATGCTAGTAATATTTCCACTATAAGTTATGAAATCTTTATAATCATCCATAAACCCTCCTTAAGGCCTTAAGGTCTTACCTTATTATTTATTCCTATTATTTTATATATTTATTTATTATGTTGGAGTGCTTGTTCTACTAACTCGGAAAAATAGTTCGGATTAGTTAGACGTTCTTGGTTTATCATGATTCTTCTTCTGAAAGATTGTTTGTCTTCAATCTTAATAAACCAACGATCTTCAAGTATAGCCAACAATTTAGTTATTGTTCTAGTAGAACAATTTAGCTTTTCGGCATAATATTGATTTCTTCCATATGCATAACCATGCTGTTTGGAATTAGATATCAATAATCCAAGTAATAAAACAGCTTTATCCGGCATCGAGATACCTAAAGCTGTAAGTGGTACCATTATAAATCCTTCCATTGTCATATTCTCCTTTCTTTATTGCATAAAAAAAGAGGAAGATTAACTTCCTCATAAATAAATTGTCTTTACTAAGTCACGGTGCTCTCGGCATATACATTCCACCTTTCGTTAAATAAAAAAAGAGGAATTTAATTCCTCTTTGCATACTTTATCTACTTTATCAAAATATATGATATTTCATTTATAATTTCAATATATAAAATTTTTTATAATTTTTTTATTAATTTTTTTTATAATTAATCTAGTTTATCAAAATATATAATAAATGAGTATTTTTTACAATACTCATTTTTTCCCTCAATAATTTCCTCATTTGGATTCTTACTGATAGTTTATCTACTTTACCAAAATATATAATGATTTAAGTCCTTTTACAAGTACCTTTTGAAATCCTTTTTGAAATCCTTTTTCAAATACTTTTTGAAATTTATTACAATCTCTCTAATTTTACCTAATTATAGCACGTTATTCTAAAAAGTCTACACAATAGAATCACAAATAAATCACAAAAAAATTCACATCTAAAATCATATCCTAGTTTACTATATTTTATCATTGCTATTTTTTATTACAAGGGCAAAATAGTACCAATTTAGTATCAAAAAAATATCATATTTTTTAATTAATAAAATGATATCTATTTTACTTTATTGTAGGTCTTGACAATAAAGAAATCTATACCAATTTTTTTTACAAAAAAATAAACAGTTTTTTAACTGTTTTTTCATAATTATTCCTAGTTTATATCATTGTAACATTTTTAAAATGAAAGTCCATAAGAATAATATTGGAATTTTATTGGATTATTATGGGGGATTGGGGTTCTCCTCATTGATCATTTTTTGATAGTAAGAAAAATAGTTCTATCTATTTTTAACATAGAACAAAAAATGCGAATTTGAGATTTGTACCACAAATTCAGTGCTTGCTAGTAAACTTAGACTAGAAAGCACTGATTATTATTGTGTATGACAAATTCAGTACTTGCTAGTCAATTAATAAGATTAGTATGGTATAATTAATTTGGGTGGTTTTATGAAAGAATTGACTAAAAAAGTAGTTGAATTTACTAGAGAAAGAGATTGGGATCAATTTCACTCTCCAGAAAATTTGGCAAAAAGTATTTCAATTGAGGCAGGGGAATTATTAGAATGCTTTCAATGGAATAATGAATATGATTTAGAAGAAGTTAAAGAAGAACTAGCAGATGTTATTAATTATTGTTTATTAATGGCAGATAAGTTAGGAGTAGATCCAAAACAAATTGTATTAGATAAAATGGAAAAAACCGCAAAGAAATATCCAGTTGAAAAAGCAAAAGGAAAGAGTACGAAATATAATAAATTATAAGAGGTGTTCTAATGTTAGTATATGAAGGAATTAAATCAGGTTTCATTAATGATGTTGATTTAAATTTAATCACAGATAAGATTTTAAAAAGATTTAA
>CACYEI010000096.1 GCA_902773355.1 uncultured Spirochaetales bacterium | reverse complement strand
ATCTACAATATTTTTTGTTTTATTAATTTTTGTTTTATTATTGCATACTCCACATTTAGTAGTACAAATATTATCACAGATTGGTGTTAATTCTTTTTTTTCAGCTTTAGTGTTTTCATCTTTTAGGTATTTATTTGATATATTTAATGTAATATTGCTCCATGGAAGTTTTTCTTCCATAGAATAATTAAATTTATAGTTATTTAAATCAAATTTTTCAATTGCTTCTTCCCATATCTGGTAGTTTAGGTACTCGTCCCATGCGGTTAGTCTTTCACCTTTATTAAAAATATATTCAGACACATCGGCTAGTTTTTCATCTCCTCTAGAATATAAACCTTCTAAATATGAAATTAATGGTTCATGATATGAAACTTTAATTGATGGGATAGAGCGTATAAGAGAATTTTTTATGGATTTAAGTTTCTCTCTAGCATCAATTATATTTAGTTGTTTTGCCCATTGAAATGCTGTGTGTGGTTTAGGAATAAATGTACCAATATTAACATGCAGATTCATCTTTGTTTCTTTATATATTTCAGTTATATATGAAGTAATATTTTTCTCTTCATTATCTTGATCTGTGTATGGTAATCCAATCATAAAATAAAATTTCGCACTTCTCCAACCTCTAGCCTTTGCTTCATTTAGGATATTAATTATATTTTCTATAGGAACATTTTTGTTTAGTGATTTTTGATCTTCTATTAAAGGTGTTTCTATTGCAAATGTTAGTCCACTCTTTCTTACTTCACTTATTTGTTCTAAAATATTTAATGAAAAAGAGCTTACTTTTAATGATGGTAATGAAAATGAAATGTATGATGTTTTGAACGTATTATTTAATTTTTTTATTAGTAAATCTAGGTTAGGATAGTCTCCAGATGATAAAGATGATAAGGTTACTTCTTTATATCCAAAATCTTGTATACATTGCTTTACCAATTTCTCAATAACAGGAATACTTCTTTGTCTATATGGTTTATAATACTGTCCTGCATGGCAAAATCTACAATTATTAGGGCAACCTCTCATTATTTCAACTGTTCCATGATCCTGACTTATGTTAAAAGAAGGAACAACATAATGCTTAAAAATTGGATCTTCATTTTCTGTACCAAATGTAATGTCTATGGCACGTGTTGTTTTTTCTTTACCTTTATACCAAAAGTGAGGTAACTTTTTTATTTCTTTAATCCTTTCAGTCCTATTTTTGTATTTTTTTAATATTTCAATTAACTCATGAAAATCATCTTCTGCTTCACCTATATGAACAAAATCAGAAAATGGACTGAATGGAAGTGGATTTGTTATAGCAGGTCCACCTAATATTATTAATGGATCTGTTTCTTTTCTTTTATCAGCTCTTAAACTGATTTTTGACATATTTAGAATTTGAAGTAAGTTTGTACAGGATAATTCATAGCTAATAGCTACACCCAAAAAATCTAATTTATTAACTAAAAAGTGTTCTTTTAAAGTATATAAACTTATTTCTTTTTCTTTCAGTAAATTTTCATAATCTGGTTTAACAGAAAATACTCTATCACAGAAAACATCATTATATCTGTTTAGGATATCAAATATTATTTTTATTGCAGAATTAGCCATTCCAATTTCATATAGATCTGGAAAACAAACTGCACATTTAATCATGT
Source organism: uncultured Spirochaetales bacterium (assembly GCA_902773355.1). Classification (GTDB taxonomy): domain Bacteria; phylum Spirochaetota; class Spirochaetia; order Sphaerochaetales; family Sphaerochaetaceae; genus CACYEI01. The sequence goes on along the minus strand of CACYEI010000096.1, from coordinate 535 downwards.
CATTTTTATATTCTTTACTACCATAAATATATTCACTTGGAAAATATTGTGATGGATTATCAATTTTTATTAGATCTTTTTCTAAAAAATCAATTAAATTTACGTATTTATCATCTGATATTTTTAATTGTTCCATAAATTTTCCATATAAAGTTTCAATTCTTCATCATACATATTATATGAATATGATAGATTAAAACATTCATTACTCTTTTCTGTTCTTCCTAATGCCAAATATATTCTACCCATGAGTTTATAACAAACTGATTTTTGTTCCCTTTCAATGTATGAAAGTTCTGAAATTATATTTAAAGATGAAATGAATTGTTGATAGTCATTTACAGTGAAATTATAATTTGACGAATTATTTAGTAAATTTTCCGAGTAATCTAAGAACAAACCAATGTTTTCTTTGTCCATTGTAGAAGCAAAACGTAAAAGGGCTTGGATTATTTCTGAATCTGAAAAACTGTAATTTGATAATAAAAGAACTATATCTGAATCATTTAGTTCTTTTAACAAATAATTATCATAT
>CACYEI010000095.1 GCA_902773355.1 uncultured Spirochaetales bacterium | reverse complement strand
TGTCTTCTATCAAGTATTTCTTTATTATCCATTTTTATTAATTTTCTTTCACCGTCATATGAAATACTAACATTGTGTAAAATATTTTTTTCATCTGAATAATTAAAAGAAATAAAAAAAAATTTTTCCTTATTATTTATCAAATCATTATTATTAGACGTTCTAAAAGATGAACCATAACATAAATAATATATGACTTCCAGTAAATTGGTTTTTCCCTGACCATTTTTTCCAATTAAGACAATATCATTAGAATCTATATTTAACGAGCATTTTTTTATATTTCTAAAATTTAAAATATTTATTTCAGAAATAAACATTTTTAATCAGTTACAGTCATAGGCATTATTAAATGAAAAGAATCATCTTCTGGTACAGATTTAATAATAAAAGGTCTAGGAAGTGAAGTAAACTCTAATGATATATTTTCAGTATTAATTATTTTAAGTGGACTTAAAAAATAAGAATAATTTATTCCAAATTTTATAGGTTCACCTTTATAGTCACAAGGTATTTCTTCAATAGCATTTCCTATACTGGTTGTATCTACAGAACATATTGTCATTAAGTCTTCGGCTATATTGATTATTATTTTTTTAAATTTATTATCATCTATTACTGTTACACTTCTTTTTATAGCATCTTCAAGTCTATTTTTATTAACAATACATTTATTTTTTAAGGCATTTGGAATAACTCTTCTAAATGCTGGAAATTCTTCTCCTATTAAATTAGTAAAATAAATACAATTTTTATTTTTGATAAAAAGTGTTGTAGGTTTAACACATATCTGAAATTCACCTTCTATTTCAGATTGTTTTTTTATAATATTTAAAAACTTTGTAGGAATAATAATTCCATCAAATTCAGGAATATTATAATCCAACTTTTTATTTATATAAGACAATCTTCTACTATCTGTGGCTACCATAGTTAAAGATTTATCATCTTGTTCCAGATAAACACCTGTCATATTATATTTTGATTCATCTTCTGAAACAGCAAAAATTACTGAATTAATCATATCAGTAAAAACAGATTGAGAAATATTAAAAAAATCTTCAGAATTAGGAATAGTTGCAAATGATAGTCTACTATCTAGTAGAATAAATAATTTTATTTCAATTTTTGAATTTTCAGGTCTTATATATAAAATATTTTTTTCATTTTCAAAATTTATTATACAATTAGGAAGATTTCTTAAAACTTCCAAAAAATTATCACATTTAATTAAAACTAATCCTTCTTCTGATTTATCAATTTTTAAAGAAGAATAAAAACCAATTTTTTGATCTGTAGTTTTAATAATCAAATCATCATTTATAATTTCTAAGCTTACATATGAATACTGATTATCTGCAGTTTTTTGGGATATAAAATCTTTAGCATTAGATATTTCTGAAAAAATTATATTTTTATCACAACTAAATTTCATATAAGCTCCTTACTATTAATTATTTATAATTATAATTTGATAATAATAATAATTCTAGTGAATGTTGTGGAAAAGTAGAAAAAACCTAAATTTAATAGGTTAGAATGCATAAAATTTTAATTTTTACTTGTGGATAAATTATGTGAATAAATGTGAATAAGATAAAAGTTATTCACAAGGAATTAAAATATTAACAAATTTAAAATTTTATTCACAAGTTATCCACAGGTCATACACATATCATTTCACAGACTTCTGTTTAAAGAAAATTGTATTTGTGATTTAATTTTATCTATGCTGTTATTTAGGTTATCTTTATCTGAAGATTCTAATAAAGACTGTATTTTTTTTACGTTATACATAACAGTAGTGTGGTCTTTCCCTCCAAATTCAGCAGCAATTTCTGTAGTTGAGTAATCTGTCATTTTTCTACATAAATACATGGCTATTTGTCTAGGTAAAGATATATTTTTATTTTTAGATTTTCCTTTAAGATCATAAGGAGAAAGGTTAAAGTAATCAGCTACAGCTCTGATTATGGTGTTCATTTCTAATTCGGTGGAATCTGTATTTGTAACTATTAATTGTTGAAGTTGTTCTTTAGCTGATTCTAAAGTTATTTCCTTATGTAGTAAATTATTATATGCCATAAGTTTTGTAAGACAAGATTCTAAGTCTCTTACATTAGTAAAAACATTTTTTGCTATATACTCTATTACTTCTGTTGGTATATTAAAGTTATTTTGTCTGCATTTAGTTTGAAGTATTGCCATTCTTGTTTCATAATTTGGTGGTTGAATATCTAAAACAAGTCCACGCGAGAATCTGCTTTTTAAGCGTTCAGATATTTTTTCAAGTTTATCCACAGGTCTATCAGAAGAAAAAACAAGCTGTCTGTTTGTATCATATAAATCATTAAAAGTGTTGAATAGTTCGTTCTGAATACCTTCTTTTCCTTCTAAAAATTGAATATCATCCATTAGTAAAACATCTACTTTTCTGTAGGTATTTTGAAATTGTTTAGTTTTAGTTAATCTTGTTTTTGGATCAAAAATTGCCTGTATTAATTCATTTGTATAGTTTTCAGCTGTTACATACATTACTTTCAGTTTGGTAGTTTTTACTAGATAATTTCCTATACTTTGAAGTAAATGTGTTTTTCCTAATCCAACTCCACCATATATTAGAAATGGATTATAAGTGGAACCTGGATTATTTGATATTGCTAATGCTGCATTGTATACTATTTGACTGTTTTCACCAGGTACAAAACTGTCAAATGTATATTTAGGATTAAAAAGAGGTGTTTCTTTTTTTTCATCTGTGTTTGAAGATTTAGTTGTTTCAGTAACTCTTTCTTTCTTTGTATCTTTACTAACAGTGTTTTGAACTGTAAAAATAATTTCAAAATCTTTATCTAATATTTGAAAAGCTGCTTTTTTAATTTCATCTTTAAAATCTGAATCAAGTTTATCTCTGAAAAAACCAGATGATGTAATAAGTGTAATTTTACTGTCTGTTATAGAGTCTAGTATAAGATTACTGAACCATCTATCAAATTCATCATCAGGGATATTTTTTTTAAGTTGTTTTAGTATTTCTTGCCAAATATTGTTGTTTTCCATGATTTTATTTTAAACCAAAAGCCAAGCTTTTAATAGTCTGTATATTGGCTTGAATTGAAATAATAATAAAAAAATGTTAATATTTTTAGTAAAATAATTCAGGGTGTATAATAATGGACAAAATAGAAAATACAGATAGCATAACTCTTGTAACAGAGAAATATGATAGTAGTAAAATCAATGTTTTAAAGGGGCTGGAAGCAGTTAGAGTTAGACCTGGTATGTATATAGGTACTACAGGTTCTGAAGGGCTTCACCACTTAGTGTATGAAATAGTAGATAATAGTATTGATGAGGCAGTTGCAGGGTATTGTAATAAAATTGATATAAGAATTGAATCTGGAAATATTGTTAGCGTAGAAGATAATGGGCGTGGGATTCCTACAGACATTCATCCCACAGAAGGCGTGAGTGCTTTACAGGTTGCATTGTGCACGTTGCATGCTGGTGGAAAATTTGGTGATGGGGGCTATAAGGTTTCAGGTGGTCTTCATGGAGTGGGTGTTAGTGTTGTAAATGCTCTATCTGATTTTATGGAAGCTACGGTTTACCGAGATGGAAAAATATATAGGCAGACTTATAAAAAGGGTATTCCGTTAAATGATGTTACTGTAGTTGGTACTACTGAATCTGAGCATACAGGAACTTTAATTAAATTTCATCCAGATGTAAAAAAAAGTGAAACTGACACAGAAGGCGTTATGGAATCAGATCAGTTTGATTTCAGTATTCTATGTGAAAGATTTAGAGAATTGGCTTTTTTAAATAAGGGTGTAACAATAACTGCTGTTGATGATAGACCAGATGTTCCTATAGAAAAAGTATTTCATTTTGAAGGTGGAATTAAGGATTTTGTTTCTTTTTTAACAACAAACAATAAAATTATTCCTGATGCAACCGAACCTTTATATTTTGGTGGTAGTAGATCTAATAATGCTGGAAGTGCTGAAATTGAATTTTCTTTACAATATACGGATAGATATGATGAAAGGATTTATTCTTTTGCAAACAATATAAATACTAAGGAAGGCGGAAGACATACTGTAGGCTTTACAAATGGTTTGGTATCTGCTGTTAGAAGTCAATTAGATAAATATGATAAATATAAAAAAGACAAAAGAATGGCTGAGTTTATAGAATCAGCAGATTTTAGAGATGGCTTTAATTCAGATGTAAGAGAAGGTTTATCTGCGGTTATTTCTGTAAAATTAGCAGATCCTCAGTTTGAAGGTCAGACTAAAATGAAATTAGGCAGCTCTTTTGTCCAGAGTTTGGTTCAGTCTTTTGTAACAGAAAAATTAAATGATTACTTTGATGATAATCCTGTATATATTGCTGCATTATTAGAAAAATCAGTTAATTCTGCTAAGGCTAGAGTTGCGGCAAAACATGCACGTGAAAAAGAAAGACGGAAAAATGATGGTAGTTCTCTTCCTGGTAAACTTGCAGACTGTACAGAAAAAGACCCTGCAAAATGCGAAATATTTATTGTTGAGGGAGATTCTGCAGGTGGTTCAGCAAAGCAAGGTAGAGATAGAAAAACCCAAGCTATTTTACCTCTTTGGGGTAAAATGCTGAATGTTGAAAAAACAAGAGAAGAAAAAGTTTCTTCTAATGATAAATTACAGCCTGTTATTGCTTCAATAGGTGCTGGTTTAGGTTTAAATTTTGATGTCAGTAAAGCCAGATATCATAAAGTTATAATTATGGCAGATGCTGATGTTGATGGTTCTCATATTAGAACGCTTTTACTTACATTCTTTTTTAGATATATGAGACCGTTAATAGAAGAAGGTTATGTTTATTTTGCCATGCCTCCTCTTTATAAAATTACTATAAAAAATAGAGATTATTATGCTTATGATGAGGCAGAAAGAGTTAAAATTCTTACAGAAAACAATCTTAAAGATGATGATAAAAACTACAAAATGCAAAGATATAAAGGTTTAGGAGAGATGAATCCAGAGCAGTTATGGGAGACAACCATGAATCCAAATAGCAGATTTATTACAAGAGTTCATCTTTCTGATGCTATTGAAGCTGATCAGGTTTTTTCCATGCTTATGGGTGAAGAAGTAGAACCTAGACGTGATTTTATAGAAGAAAATGCAGTTTACGCAAATGTAGATGCCTAATAATAATTTTAATTGACCCTTGGAGTTTCTAATGGATAAGGAAGATATAGAAAAAGAAGAAAAAAATGTTGTAGAACCTGATACGGCTGAAGATAGGATTATCATTTCAGATTTATCAAAAGAAATGAAAAAATCCTATTTGGATTATGCCATGTCAGTCATAGTCAGTAGAGCACTCCCTGATGTAAGAGATGGGCTTAAACCTGTTCATAGAAGAATACTTTATGATATGTATGAATTAGGTATCAGAGCTAATGGAGGTTTTAAAAAATGTGCCAGAATTGTTGGAGATGTTTTAGGTAAATATCACCCACATGGAGATGCATCTGTATATGATGCTATGGTTAGATTAGCTCAGGATTTTTCTATGCGTTATCCAGTGATAAAGCCTCAAGGTAACTTTGGTTCTATAGATGGAGATCCGCCTGCTGCCTACAGATATACAGAAGCTAAGATGAGTAAGATGGGTGAACTCATGCTTTTGGATATTGAAAAAAATACAGTTGATTTTATCAATAACTTTGATGATTCCTTACAGGAACCATCAATTCTTCCTGCAGGATTTCCTTTTATGCTGGCAAATGGTTCAAGTGGAATAGCCGTAGGAATGGCCACTAACATTGCTCCTCATAATCTAACAGAGATTTGTAATGCCTTATGTGCCTTAATTGATAATCCAGATATAACAATTTTGGAATTAATGAATTATATAAAAGGTCCTGATTTCCCAACTGGTGGTATGATTTGTGGAATGAAAGGTATAAAGGATGCTTTTACTACAGGACGTGGTAAGATTGTAATGAGAGGTAAGTATCATATAGAAGAACAGAAAACCCATGATTCTATTGTATTTACTGAACTTCCATATCAGGTTAATAAGGCAGAGCTTCATAAACATATAGATGATCTTAGGAAAGAAGGCACATTAAAAGATATTTCAGTTATTAGAGATGAATCAGACCGTGAAGGTATAAGACTGGTTCTTGAATTGAAAGTAGGAGCAGTTCCTGAAATAGTTGTTAACCATCTTTTTAAATATACTGCGCTAGAAAGTAATTTTAATGCTAACAATCTTGCTTTGGTGAACGGAAGGCCAAAACTTCTTAGTCTAAAAGAAATGTTGTATTGGTATTTGGAGCATAGGAAAGAAGTTGTTAGAAGAAGGACAGAATTTGATTTAGAGAAAGCTCAACAGAGAGAACATATTCTACAAGGTTTAAAAATTGGTCTTGATAATATAGATACTGTTATTGAAATAATAAAGAAATCTGAAAACAATGATATTGCTTCGTTATCTTTACAGGAAAGATTTGGGCTTACAGAAATTCAAGCTAATTCTATTATTCAGATGAGGCTGGGTAGATTAAGCCATATGGAAACTCAGGAAATTATTGATGAGTTAAATGATTTGGAAGTAAAAATTAAGTATTATCAGTCACTTCTTGCAGATCCTACACTTCTTATAGGTGTTATAAAAACTGAAATTCAACAACTTGCTGATGATTATGGAGATAGAAGAAGAACAGAAATAGATGAAGTAGAACTAACTGGTGTTATGGACAGAGATTTTATAAAAATGGAGGACTGTGTAGTAGTTGCAACACATAGAGGTTTTGTAAAAAGAGTTTCTGTATCTGAGTATAAGAGTCAAGGTAGAGGTGGAAAAGGAGTTAGAGGAGCAACTCTTAGAGATGAAGATTTTGTGGAACATGTATTTACTGCAAATACCCATGACCATATTATGTATATTACGTCTTTAGGAAGAGCATTTGTTTTGGAAACATGGGAAATTCCAGAAGGACAGAAAACAGGTAAAGGAGTAAGTATTAAAGCTGTTCTTCCTAAACTTATGGACAATGAAACTATAACTTCAGTTATTAATTTTAAAGATTTTGAAGAAAATATGTACGTACTTATGTGTACTAGAAAAGGTATAGTGAAACAGATTTCATTAATGGCTTTTAAAAATGCAAGAAAAAATGGTGTAAGGGCGTTAGAACTTTTGGAAGGAGATTCCCTTCTTCACTGTCTGTTTGTATCTGATAATGATAATGTTATGTTTATTACTGCTTACGGAAAAGGTCTTAGAGTAAATGTAAATGAAATAAGAGCTATGGGTAGGCAGGCTAAAGGTGTTAAAGGTATTAAACTTTCAGAAAATGATGAAGTTATAGGAGTTGTCAAGGTAGAAGAAGGTAGACGTATTTTGATGGTAACTGAATCTGGAAAAGGAAAACAAGTTATGTTTGATATGTTTTCTGTTCATCATAGAGCTACAGCTGGTCAGATTATTTATAAATTAAATAGGAGTATGGGAAAAATAGTTGCTGCCCTTTCAGTAAATGATGATAATGATTTGGTTTGTATAACAAGAAATGGTATAACTGTAAGAATTCATGTAAATGAAATATCTGTTCAGGGAAGACAGGCTACAGGAATAACTGTAGTTAGGATGAAAACTGAAGATGATATTATAGTTTCTATATGTTGTGTAATGTATGAAAAAACAGAAGATGAAGAAGGACTGGATTTTGAACCGGATAATAATACTTAAAAATCTGAATTATTTTGAATAAAAAAAGGGTAAGAACTAACTTACCCTTTTTTTAATTGATGAAATTATGCCCTATAAGGAATAAGACACACTAAGAGTTATAGGCATACTGAACGAAAAGGCAAATCCATTATGTTTTTCAGAGCTATTAGTTGAAATACCCATTGATGTTATTTCACTTTTCTGAGTTATTAAACTATACAAACCAAAATGAGGCATAATGGTAAAATTAAGCCCTAATTTTTCAGAAAAGTTATATTTGGCATTTAAATATAATGACATACCTAAATTATCATTATTGCCAGAATTATTAGACTTATTGTTATCATCCTGACTTATTTTTAAAGTAGTAGTTAAATGTTCAAAGAATAAGCCTCCACCTACAGAAAGTTCTATTGGTAAATCTAAAGAAAGTTTATATGCTACACCTAGTCCAAAACTCATATTTAGAATAGATAAAGAAG
>CACYEI010000094.1 GCA_902773355.1 uncultured Spirochaetales bacterium | reverse complement strand
TTCATTTTGAGAAGAAATTCCTCCATTTGTAATTTTACAACCTCCAATGTTTCCATCTTCAGCAAAAATTTTCCCTGAAGAATCTACCCAAAAAGTATCTCCTAAACGAATACCATCGGCACCAACATAAACTCCATATTGTTTTGTTTCTTTTGACCCTGAAAATTTTTTATCAGGAACAGTTCTATTCTTTTTAGGATCAGAAGATTTAAATTCTTGATATAATCCTCCTGTTCCTATTAACCAATTTCCTATTTGACCATATTCAGAATGAAAGTATCCATTATTTCTTACAAAAAAAACATTTTTTGCATCTTCTGGATTATTTTTTACATAGAAGGCATACCCATTTGTTTCATTTTGTGGAATCAATCCAATCATATTTTTATCACCTATTTTATAAACAAGACCTTTATCAGTAATTTCCCAGCCAGCAATTTTACCAGAAGTAGAATATAAAAAGCCTTTTCTATTTACAAAAAAATTAGGTTTTGCTCTATGACTCTTTTCTCCAATCCCAAGCGCCGTTACCGTGTCCCAAGGACCAGCCCAAAAACATACATTAGTAAGATAAGCAGTCTCTATATCATTACCGTTCTTATCTTTTTTAATTGTTCCATCTTTTTCTAATATTTTTTGTATACTTCCAATTTCTGGCCATGTTGTTGGAACCTGCAAGGAAGTTCCGGTTGAAAGTCCTATCCAATAAGAAGATTCTTTTTTAGACAATCTATCTTCAGTAATATCCCATCCTGCTATTTTTCCTCTATTAGAAAATAAATATCCATCATAATTTACATAAAAATTATAATGTTTTTTAGTAGGTTCTTCATCTGAATTTAATGTTCCAATAGTTCCGGCACTAAAAGCATGAGACTCAGTATTAGAATTTATACTTGCAAAAACACCCTATTTAGTTACTTTATTAGCCTCATTTTTTTCAGGGTCTATTTGTTTATGTATTTTATTCTAATCAATAGTCCAACCAGCAATCTACCCACCTGCTGCATGCATCTAACCCGTAGGTTCAACATAAAATTTACCAGATCCAAAACGAATATGAGGATTGTTAGAAAATTGAATCTCCATACCTGTTCCATTTTCTGGGAAAATTAATTTTCCATCTTGTTTAGTAATTGACTAAACAGGATAATCACCGGATTTAATTAGCGCTTCATCACTGTCTACTTTTATTTCGATTTGACCAGACCCTGCTTTACCGAAAGTAGCATTACCAGTATCTGCATCTAAAAAAATACTGCGGACGCCGTCTCCATACGCGAATAATCCAGTCTCTGTTTTAGTTGTACCAGCGCTCCCATTTTCGTCAGGGGTTTCCGCAACTCCTAATACAACTCCAGTAAAAGTATTTTTATTAGTATCCTTTCTACCAGCTCCTACTTGAGGTGTTAAAATATATCCACCTGTTTCATTAATTTCAATACTAGTTCCATTCCAATCATTTAAAGCCCTATTCTAATATTTATTTAACATAAAATGAATTGGAATATGAATTTCTGCAAAAGGTTCATCATTTTTTGTAATCTTTAAATAAACTGCATTATTAACTTGATTTCCTTTTGTAAAAATACCATTTGGAATAACTTTGCAAGAAGGTTTATCATTATCTCCTACTATTGTTAATAGTTTTGTTTCAGTAGGAAAAACTTGCCACTAATATTTAAAGTTTTCAGACTCATATGTTGTAACAGGCTAAGTTTCTATTACAATATCATCTATAGAACCTTCCCATTGAATCTTTTTCTAAATCTATACTTCAAAAGGCAGTCTATTATCATAACTAGGTTTAGTTCCATCACTTCTATATGTTACGTACCTAAAACCTGAATCAGGTTTTAAATTAACAATATAATCTTTATTATATTCCTATATGATGATAATAGGTAAGTCTGCATAATATTTATATCCTTCCCCACTTGTATATTCCGCTTCTATTATATTCATTAAATTTGGATTATCTAAAGGAACCTTAAGAGTTCTATTCCCAATCTCTTCTTTCAAATCAATAACATGAGAAGGAGTATCTTCACCAGAAAAACTATGAACAGAAGAAGTATTAAGGTTATCTTTTAATGTATGATAACGTACATTCTCCGTAACACTATCTACTTTCGTTCCGTTATACCATAACTATGGTTCAATTTCAAAACTAGGAGCATCTTCATTTATCTAATATTTATTTTTTATTTTAACTATTCCATCAGGATTATCTTTTACTTTTAATTTAAAATGATATTTTGTTCCATTAGTACCATTCTAACCTTCTTTAGTAAAAACAAAATTTGTATGAGCTTCGAAAATCTGCTATTTATAATGTAAAACAAGATATATCGTATTATTTGTTAAAGAAGGATTATAATTATTTTTAATATCTATTTTTAAAGTATTTCCTTCTATATACTATATATTGCCCATTTCTAACATAGTATTTTCTAGAGGTATCTGCCATGTTCCTGTTACTCCATTTAAATCTTTTTCCTATATAGCTTTGCCGTTATACCATAAAGTAAAAGATAAATCTTGAATTTTATAAGGCTCATCAATAGCAGCGCAATGTAAAGACGTTCCGTCTTCATCATATAAAAATACTTGATCTCCATTATTGATAATTAATGTATATCCTTCTTGCGGAGTTTGGGAATTTTTAATGTCAAGAACCGCAGTTCCTACAAAACGCTATATTGTATCTTTATTACCGTACTAGTCTTCTATCTCTTCTTCTTTGTAACAAGAACATCTAAAAGTACTTTTAAAAGTTATTTGATGTAAATCAACATTATAAAGAATATTTTTTTCAACCCTTTGACCTTTTTCATAAGTCTCCATTATTGATAATTAATGTATATCCTTCTTGCGGAGTTTGGGA
>CACYEI010000093.1 GCA_902773355.1 uncultured Spirochaetales bacterium | reverse complement strand
CTCAGTCTTTAATTCAAGATATTATAGATACTATCAAATATAAAATGGAGATATGGAATAGTATTACAGAAGAAGAAATAGAATATGAAAAAAATAGATTGGGAGTTCTTAAGGATATTACCATAACAAGCATTCATAATGCTTGTTCTTCACGTATTAATATGGGAAGTAATGAAATACTTAACACAATTAAGTATAATCAAGGTGGAATTTATAATGATGTAATAGAAAAAGTATATGGTAAAGATTATTTAGTAGGGTGTGGTGCTATAGGAGTTTCTATTATATGTACATATTTTGGATGGCCTGAAAAATTTATTGAATATACAGAAAATGGTAGGATGGCTACTCTAGAAAATGTAAAAAAAGCTTTTCCTGAACATGCTGATTGGGATGGAACATATGATTATGATGCTATAAGAAATGGTAGGAATGATTTTCAGACTGCAGTTTTATGTTTTAATATTGCTGAAATTATGAATTCTCATTATGGTTTATCATCTACTTATACATATGATTCTGATATAAATAATGCTTTAGATAAATTGGTTTTTAATTATAATAGAGATTATATGTCAGAACCAATATATAATGAATTAATGAAAAAAATTATTTCTTCAATAGAAGATGATAAACCAATTATTACTTCTGGGGCTGCTACGGGTGCTAGCTCTGGGCATGTTTATGTTACTGATGGTGGCAAAATTGTTACAAAAACATATAAGATTTTAACTTTTACTATAGGTAGTAATATGACATCAAAAGTAGTAAGTTCAACAGATTCAAATGAGATATATTTACACTTTAATCTTGGATGGGGTGGAAGGTTAAATGGCTGGTATGATCCTTATTCTGTCACGTCCACAGAAAAATTTGTGTGTAGGTGTTTTTTTTATAATATTTCTAAGTAATTATTACTTTTAGTTAATTCATTAACATCATTTAACATGTTTTTTTTATTATATTCAGGTATGCTTACTAGCATACCTATTTTTTCATTAAATTTTTCTTCTAGAATATCTGAATCATATTTTTGAATTGTATTTTTAATTTGATTATAGTATTGATAATCAAATTTAAGACTAATTAGAAATTTTTTTATTTTTTCTTCTGTTTTGATATCCTTAAGAAGAAGTTTAGCTGAATCAGAATATGCTTTTACAAGCCCTCCTGTACCTAAAAGAGTGCCACCAAAATATCTTATTATTAATATACAAATATTTGAAATTCCAGAGCCCTTTAATACATTAAAAGCGGGTTTGCCTGCTGTATTCTTGGGTTCTTTATCATCAGAATATGAAAATTCATTTCCAACTATACATGCATGTACATAATGGCTGGCATTTGGATGTATTTTCTTAACTTCTGAAATTATTTTTTTGATTTCTGAAATAGAGTTACACTTTTTTGCCATACTGATGAATTTGGATTTCTTTATAACTATTTGTACTTCCTTCTCTTCAGCTAAAACAATCATATATTATGATAGCGTTTTTTTGACTATATGGTCTATGGTTACTAATAAAGTGAACTAATAGAAATAGATAAATCTGGGAGAATTTGGTTAATGTGTTCCTAAAAGAGAAAAGGGAAAAATCAATGCTCTTTATTTCTATTTCTGTTTCATAATTATAAATTTATTTAACGGAAACTGAATTATTGTACAGGCAGTCTGGCAGAGTAGTTTTACTATAATAGCTCCTATATTGACACCTACCTTACTATAAATAAACAAGGAAATTACGGTTGGAAACCAAAGACAGAAAAAATATGTTCCTAAAATCATAAGTGCGTATAGAATACCACTTGTTATTGGATTATTGTTTGCCTTAAACGTGGCTTTTCTTTGCATAAAAAAATTAAAAATCTGTGAAATACTAAAAGATAAAGCAAATGATAAAAATGCGCATTTACCACCTTGATTTATACTATATCTTATAATCCAAAAATTGAAATTTACATTTCTGAGATGCTTGAAGAAAATATAATAACAAAGAGAATAGATTATTAAATCTAAAATTCCTGTTAAACAACCAACAAGTAAAAATTTTATAATTTGTTCTAAAGTTTGATGTTTTTTAAAAAAATTAATATTGAAAATTTTTTGTTTAAATCTATCTATAGTAATCATGTAAAGCCTTTGGATGTTTTGTATGATGAATCTAATTTTAAAAAAAAATACAGATAAATAAAAGACCAGAGGAGAATTGGTTAAATAAATAGAAAAAATTTCAAGTATTTATTGACATTAATTACATGTTTTAGTATTTTAACAAAGCACGCTCACCAAACCTGAGTGTTGCGTGGTTTTTTATAGAGATATTAGAGAAGGGAAGGTTAAGGAAATAAATGGAAGCTATGAGGGCTTCCAGTCAATTCAATAAATTCACGAACGGAGACAAAAGTGTTTGTAGAAGAGAGTTAGG
>CACYEI010000092.1 GCA_902773355.1 uncultured Spirochaetales bacterium | reverse complement strand
GTATTATGTTAATATCATAGTTGGATTTTGCATTTTTCACTTGTTCAAATTCTTCTTTTGTGAATGGAACTTTATCCAAAATCATTTAACCACCTCATAATTGTGCAAAACACACATTTAGTATTGATTTACTTAATTCTTAGTTAATGATACCTCTACTCTTTAAAATTTCAAAATTTAATGCATCTTCTATATCATTCTTAAGCATACGCATATTTGGATACTTGCCATTTCTTATGGCTTTTTCAAAATGAGATAATACTGAATTATTTTCTATTAGTTTTCTATCTTCATAATCAATTTTGCTCATTAAGTTCGTGTAGCATTTATATGCAATAGTTATTTTATCGTTTATGCTAATAGGTCTAAAGATGATAACTTTTGAAAATCTAGAATAGATAGGTGTGCCCAAATTATGCTCAGCTTCTTCTTCAGTATTGTAGTTTGTTGTGCAAATTATTATATATTTTGATACGTCTACGGAATAGTTTTTGTCAACAAAAATACCCTCGTCGAACATTTGATAAAATGCATTATAGAAAGATGGAGATACCTTATCAAATTCATCTAATAGTATTATATTTGAGTTGCGTCTAATTAGTTCACGTGCTAGACTATCTTCTCCATGCTCAGCTCCAAAAATATAATTATAGGCATGATTTGTTTGTTGCATCGAAAATTGTATTCTGACCATATTTCTTCCAAGACAATTGCTAATGTATTTTGCTGTTTCTGTTTTACCGATTCCAGAATTTCCTAAAAATAAAAGCGTAACAGGTCTTTTACGTTTTGTATTTTTAAGAGTGTAAATTGATGGTAATAGTTGTTTTATTACATGGGGTTGACCAATAATATTATCATTGAATCCATTATATATTTTTTTCATATCTTCAATGGAAATATTTTTAAATTCGGATTTATGTTCATTAATTATTTTGCAACCAAATTTTGACTTAATATCTCTATAGATTTTATCAGGAGGATTACATAACCAGACGTTATCAATTATTATTTTCGGATTACACAATATATTATTTGAGAAACCCAATATTGCCCATTCTTTAATACCACCATAGTCATCAGTATGTACTACCAGATGTTCAATGATCTTAGGTTCTTCTTTTGAATCAGAGATTCCATGAATTTTTATATCAGTTTTTTCAATATGGTTAATTATATCTGATATTGACGAGGTTTCTTGCAAAAGTTTTGTAGCTTGTTCAAATTCTTTATCTGAACCCCAAAATATTTCAATTTTTTTCATTCTATTACTCCAGCCAAGACAATATCATAAACATCAAGTTTTGTGGAAATATTTTCACTATTTTCTTCAGAATAGTTTATTCTTGATGATCCGTTTGAAGTACCAAACTCGAATTCTTTTTGAACTTGTAAATCTGTTTTATTTATCTTCCCTACATGTATTCCATAATATGTTAATTGCATTTTGGGGAGATCTGACATTGTATAACTATTTCTAAAAGCCGTTCTATTAAATCTAAGAACAATTTCTTTATTATCAAAGTCTGCAATAAAATCGTAATATCCTCTTCCTTTTTCGATGGCTTCTTCCATTTTAGTTATATCAATTTGCATTGATGAATTGTCATTTATTTGGATAGGCAATTGACCGTTGACCATACTAATATACGGAGCAATTAACATCATGTATGTGAAGGAGTTCTTTTCTGGTCTAACGGTTATTTTAGGAAAAATTTTAATTTCTGAACATCTTTTATTTTTAGGTCTTCTTTTGTCAGATTCAAGTAATATAATAAAATCTGATAATAATGTATTTTCCAGTATATTTTTGGCTAATCTTTCAGATTTTCTCATAGCGTTTACATCAGTTCCAACCTCTATATTTATTTTACCGCCACTTAAAAAACTAAAAATTTTAGATAGTCCATTCTGTTCAGTGCTAATTCCACCTTCAATTTTGCTGCTGCCCTCTATTTCAGAATTAACCTCTGAGATGAATTCTGTGGTCTTTTTTAATTCACCACCTGCAATAACTTGCATGAAGTCGGAAACAAACATTTCGTCAAAATAAATTATTTTCAGAAAATTAGTTTTTAATTCCATAAAATTTCTCCTATCCATATTTCTAAAGAGATTAATAATTCATATATAATGATTCAAATACCTTTTCATTTTCTTTATCTATTACTTTTCTGA
Organism: uncultured Spirochaetales bacterium; assembly: GCA_902773355.1. Lineage (GTDB taxonomy): Bacteria > Spirochaetota > Spirochaetia > Sphaerochaetales > Sphaerochaetaceae > CACYEI01. The sequence goes on along the minus strand of CACYEI010000092.1, from coordinate 4,354 downwards.
ATGTTGAATTTCCAGAAGGTAATAATTCATGTCTTTTGTACAATTCCTTTGGCAAATTTATAGTGTAATCAGTATCACCACGTTTTCCATCAAAAGAAAGAAGATATTTGATACCTCTTTGATTTAAATCGTCGAGGTATCTAAGAAATTTGTCAAAGTTTATGGTTCCAAAATATCTTCCTTTGGTATGAAAATATGGTGGATCTAAGTAAACGATATCACCTGATTTGGCTGTAGATGTTGTTATTGTATAGTCATCGGCTAAAAAATTTATTCCTTGAATATGTGTTGACCAATCTTTTATAATATCTCTTAAGCTTTCAGGTTTAATTCCAGAACGTGAATAATGTAAAGAATTATTAAATTCTCCCTTATCATTAAATCTAATAAGACCATTAACGCATGTTCTTGATAGAAAAAGGAGGTCATAGGGAGATTTACTGATATTGAAGTTATCACGAATTTCATAATATGCTGTGTATCCTTCTTCTTGTAGTCTTTTCCATCTAAAAGTGTATTCATCTGCAAGCAAACTGGGATTGTCTCTAATTTCTTTCCATAAATCAATTAATGGTTTACAAATATCACCGCATATACTTTTTTCTGGATTTATAGTGTAAAGCATTGAGCCCCCGCCTATAAATGGTTCATAATATGTTCCAAAAGAATTAGGAAAGAATAATTTAATTTTATTAGACTGAGTACGTTTACTTCCACTCCACTTAATTACTGGTTTCATTATTGTTTTTTCTCCTCATATGCAATTTCAAACAGATTCATCTGCTCAATCTCTTCTTGTGTGTTGGCTAATCTATTCTCAGATATATTACAGTATTCTTTATCTATTTCAAAGCCAATGTAGTGTCTTCCTGTTATCTTTGCAGCAACACATTCACTGCCAGCTCCAGAAAATGGAGTTAACATTATATCGCCTTCGTTTGAAGAAAGCTTTATCATTCTTGTTAAAATCTTAATTGGTTTTTGGGTTGGGTGTTTTCCATATTTTAATTCTTCAGGTTTTTTATTATTTGATAAATCCCATACAGTACGCATTTGTTTTCCGAATATTTTTAATTTGTCATCTGAAAAGTCGCCATTTTTAGAATAGTTATAATCAAAATAATAGTTTCGTTTCTTTCCTCCAGAATGAGTCCATAAAATTGTTTCATGGCTTGCAGTCAATCTTCTTCCAGAGAGATTAGGAAAAGCATTTTTTTTGTACCATACTACTTCATTTATTATTTCTATATCTAACATTTGACACGCAACGTTGATAATTCCTATATTGTGATATGTTCCGAAAATCCACATAGATCCAGTAGGCTTTAATATGCGTTTAGCTTCAGATAACCATGCTAAACTGAAATTGAAATATTCATTCAGTGACATGTTATCCCAAGTCTCATTTGTTATATTCCAATTTCCTCCCATTCCAGTAAGTGAAACACTGTTATCCCATTTCCAATCACCACTTTTGGAAAGGTTATAGGGTGGATCTGCAATGATCAAATCTACACAATAATTTGGAAGTTCTTTCATTCCTTTGATACAATCAGAATTAGATATGTAATCAAAAGGAATTACTGTAGGAATGTCGGTGGCTTTATTTGTTTTCATTGTTATCCACCTCATTACCATATTTTACATATTCTATAATATCCCCTATATCTGAATCTAAAATGTCGCATATCTTAATTAATATAGAAAGGGTGACTTCTTCATTTCTATTTAATTTTGTCATAGTATTAGGCGAAATTCCTGTAGCGTGTCTTAATTCAGCCTTGCTCATTTGTTTATCGATTAATAATTTCCACAATTTATTATAAGATACTGCCATAATTATATACCTCCGATCAGGAAGATATTATACCACATATGATTTGTTTTCGCAATACTTTGCGAAAAATTATTTTTATTAAAATAGTTTTTCGCATTTTTAGAGAATAATACCTACCGAAAAAAATTTTCGGTAGGTATATATCAAATAAATCTGAATTGTTTATCACCAGAATTAATGTAATTATCAATAATAAACTTTTTTAGAATATTACCACGTTCTGTATATGTTATTATCTCAATTTGCCAAAAGACTTGTTTCTCATCAATTATTGGATTCATTATGAAAAGAATTTCACATTTTTTTCTCAGTACAATAGAGGGGGGTTCTGAATGTTTTTTTAAGTATGCTGCTGCAGAGATAATTTCAAAATTTTTGAAGTCGACTTTTTTATTTCCCCATTGCCATGCCTCTAATGTAGGAATAACTTTTCGTTGTGTACTAGGAACATATGTCATCAAGTTTTCAATATATGTTATAAGCTTTGTTCCGACATCAACTTCAAGATCAAATGATTTTTCTTTTGACTCGATAGATAATAACAGTGGTTTTTCAAAAACATCAAAAATTTCCAATATATGATCGGGTCGTTTTCCATTAATTACATTACTGACTCTTGGTAATGAAAGCCACCTACTTTCATAGTCATCGTATATTACAGAAAATCCACTCCAATCTCCCCCAGGAGGATTACACATTCCCTCAAAACAATGCTTTTTTAAAATATGTGTAAATAAATAGTGAATACCTGTGTCCACATCATCTTCTCCAAAACTAATTGGCATACTTTCAAATGCAGGCTTTGGATTTATACTGTTCCCTATTCCCAAATTAGAAAAATATTTTTTTACTATGTTTGTATCATAAATACGTTCTATATCATATGCATATGTGTCTCCTGTAAGTATTGGAGCATCCAAAATAACATAATTGCTCAGTGTGAGAACAGATCGCCATAATCCATTTTTTTGAGCCAATATAATTGGGTTATTATCCAAAAAATTTGCATTTCTTTCAATTACTGGTCCATAAATATATGTTAAAATGTCTACATCTGATGAAGTTAAAAGCATAGATGCTAGTGGTAATGCTCCTCTATCAGGTCGATTGTCATCGCCTTGAGGTTTAAATCCTTTAAAGATAGCGATTATCAAGTGCTTTTCACTCAATCCCAAAGAATTTATTATTTGTTGCTCAAACTTGGGATAAAGTTGTGAAATTTGTTCTGCAAAGTATGGTCTATCTTTTGATGGAATAATTCCAAAAGGCAAATCACGTGATGCAAGACCGATACCTATTTGATCTATCAATTGAATAAGTTTTTCTGATTTACCATGATGACTTTTATTTGCAATTTTCTTGTGGAAATTAAATCTGGCTTTCTTAATAGAATAATCCACTATATCTTTATTTGAGGGTAAATTATATATTTCCCTCCATTCTTCAGCTGTAAAATTTGATTGACGATTAAAACGGTTAGCCAAAAATTGAACTATATTCATATTCTTACTTAAAATTACTTTTTGTTCACATTCAGTATTCATCCCAAGCATTAATTTCACCATATATATCCCCAGTTCCTGATATCCAAAATCTTTTTCATCAAAACTAGCAATGTTGAAATCACGCAATTTATCAAATTCTTCTGATTTAGTATATAGTTGGGCAACAAAATTACCTGTCACTTTTGAATAGTTAACGTAGCTATACGGTACAGCTGCATTTGGAAATCTAAGTGCTTTACGAGAACGATTTTTATTATCAAGTTCATACTTTACAAAATCAACTACATACAAATATGGACAACCAGTTCTACCAGTTGAAAATGCTCTTGCACTACGTTGCCATGCTTGATTTCCTGCTTGCAAGGCTGAACAAAATTCTATTCCCAGTAAAATTCTCTCTTTTTCATCTTCAATTATAGATATTATGGCATCTGGAGTCTCATCAAAAAAACTGCCTGCCTCTTTAAGAGAATCAAAAATATTCTCATTCCAATGCTTTTTATTATTTTTATTAAATCCAGGCAATAATTCTAATTTTAACTCAAAAAATTTTCCCATAAAAGTAGTATTAAAGTCTATTGCTATAGTTGATGGTGAAACCAAATAATAAGAAATATTTTCAGGGTTAAGAGTATCAATGATAATATTTGCGATACGTTCACATTCAATAATATTATCACCATGAATTCGATATGTTACCATCATCATACCTCCAATAAAAATCATAATATATCGCTAATTTTATCATAATATATAAAATATTACAAGTTTTATATAATATTTTTTTATTATTATACAAAATTTTGCTTTTAAAAACAAAGACTATTACAGATGCTGTAATAGTCTTTGTTTTTAAAAGCAACTATTTTTAACTATCAATCGCAAAATGTTAAAAACAAGTCACATAATATATTTTTTGAATTATTTAACACCAGTTTCCAAGTTTTTAAAAAGTAAAAGTGCTTATAGAGCAAAAGAAGCAAAAGAGAATACATTTTTTGAGGATATACAG
>CACYEI010000091.1 GCA_902773355.1 uncultured Spirochaetales bacterium | reverse complement strand
GTGGCCGAGGGGTCGAAGGCGCTTCCCTGCTAAGGAAGTATACTGGTAACGGTATCCAGGGTTCAAATCCCTGCCACTCCGTTTTTCTTTTGTTTTCCTATATTTTTTCAATCATAAGTATGGTTTGTATAAAAAAATAAGGGACCTTTACGGGTCCCTTATTTTTAAATCTAAACCATGAAAACTTACTTTGCTGCTCTTAATCTGCTTTCCAGATTATTCAATAAATCCATAAGTTCTTTAGGCAAATGATCTCCAAATTGTGGATAATAATTATTTCTAATATCATTAACTTCTTTTAACCAGCCATCAATATCTACACTAAGTAGCGCTTTCATATCATCTTCAGTTACACCTTCTGGTCTATCAATAGCATCTACTGTTGGCATAATTCCTATAGGAGTATCTACAGTTTTAGCTGTACCTTCACAACATTCAAAAATCCATTTAAGAACCCTACTATTATCACCATAACCTGGCCATAACCATTTTCCATCATCAGTTTTTCTAAACCAGTTTACATAGAAAATTTTTGGAAGCAAGCTCTGATCTTTTGCACTTTTCCCTACATCAAGCCAATGTTTAAAATAATCACCTGCGTTATAACCTATGAAAGGCTTCATAGCCATAGGATCACGTCTAATACCGCTGGCAACATCCAATGTAGCTGCTGTAACCTCAGAACCAACTATTGAACCTAAGAAGGTTCCATGTGTCCAATCCCTAGACATATGAACTAAAGGAATAGTAGAAGGTCTTCTACCTCCAAACAAAATAGCTGATACAGGTACTCCTTTAGGATCATCCCACTCTTTTGCTAAAGTTGGGCACTGTACTGCAGGAGCTGTAAATCTTGAATTTGGATGTGCAGCAGGAGCCTGATCTTTATTATTTTTATCTTGTATCCATTCTTTTCCATGCCAGTCAATCAATTTTCCAGGAGCATCGTAGCCTATTCCTTCCCACCATACATCACCATCTTCTGTCAAACCTACATTTGTAAATATGGTATTCTTGGAAGCAGAGATAAGAGCATTTGGATTGCTTTTCATAGAAGTTCCAGGAGCAACCCCAAAGAATCCAGTTTCCACTGCCATAGCATATAATCTGCCATCACTACCAAATCTAAGCCATGCTATATCATCAGAAAGCGTTTCTACCTTCCAATCCTTGATTGTAGGAATCAACATGGCTAAATTGGTTTTTCCGCAAGCACTTGGGAAAGCTGCAGTAATATACCTAACCTTTCCTTCTGGACTGGTTAATTTTAAAATCAGCATATGTTCAGCCAACCAGCCTTCATCTCTAGCCAAAACAGTAGCAATTCTTAAAGCTAAACATTTTTTACCTAAAAGTGCATTTCCACCATAACCAGAGCCATAAGACCATATTTCTCTTGTTTCAGGAAAATGTGCAATATATTTATGTTCCATATCTGCACATGGCCAGATACCATTATCAGATTCACCTTTACTTAGTGGTTTACCTACTGAATGATAACATGGAACATAATAACCATCTGTTCCTAACTGTTCTAGAACTTTCTTTCCTACTCTAGTCATAATTATCATATTACAAACAACATATTCACTATCTGTAATTTCAACACCTATTTTGGAAAATTCAGAACCTACTGGCCCCATGGAAAAAGGTATTACATACATGGTACGCCCTTTCATAGATCCTTTATACAATTCTGTCATTGTTTTTTTAAGTTCATGCGGTTCTATCCAGTTATTAGTTGGACCAGCATCTTCCTGCTTTTCTGAAGCAATATAAGTTCTCTTTTCTACTCTAGCCACATCTGATGGATCTGAACGGAAAAGAACACTTCCAGGTTTCTTATCAGGATTTAATCTAATAGCTAAGCCACTGGATACCATCTTATCAATAAGACTGTCATATTCTTTTTTTGAACCATCACAAACATAAACACTATCAGGTTTGGTTAAGGCTGCAAAATCATTAATCCATTTTTTAAGACCTTCATGTTTAATATCATTCACTGTCATGAGACATCTCCTAAAAGTAAAGGCTAAACTGCCTAGTAATCTTAGTTAAAAGATAATATAAATTTTTTACATTATCAAGCTAAGTCAGTCTCCTGTATAATTCCAAACTACATTTATAATTCCTTTATCCCAACCATTTTCCCATGTTAAAGGTTCTTCCATGCTTTTAATTCTGCAATAAATGGTTTTAATACCACACTGAGCAAATGCCTCCGTTTTTATGTTAGTTATATTTTTAGGAATAATAATACTTTTTAAATTGAAGCAACCTGATAAAATGCCTGAATCAATTACATTAAATTTATCACTTGAACCTAAAATTAATTTTTTAAGACCTCTTAACTGCATTAAAGCTCCCTCTGTAATATTCTGATTAATATATAATTCCTCTAATGTTTCATTTACAGCAGAAGACATATAAGAATTACCGAACCATCCTTTATCTATACTACTTTTCAAATTTGTAACATTACTCCCTATTATTATCATTTTTTGGATAGATAGATCTGTATTTTCATCAGCATACACAGCTCTTATACCTATTTCTCCTAAATTTTTTATATCTTTCATATTCTCAAAATAAGATCTGACATAATATTTTTTATCATTTATTAAATCCAATTCTCTATTATTAAAATCATCATAAAAACCTATAATAATCTTGTCTGAATCCCAAACATATGGTAAAAAATCCTTTATTGAAACACCTATTTCAATTTTATCTGCAGTTAATAAACCATCAATTTTGCCTGTAATATATGTAGTTTTAAAGCCTATAACATCTGCTAATACAAAATCTCCACCAACAGTTTTACCTTCATATAAACAGTTAAGAGATAGTTCATAAACACCTTCTGGAATATTTTCAATATTTCCCTTAATCAGTATAACTTCATTTTTATAATCTATATTTTCATAGCTAGCAAAAGAAGAATTATTTATAAAATTTTTTTCACCTATTTTTCTATATCTTGCACAAACAACAGGAATTTTATTTTTATATAATGGTACTTCTACAGAAAAAGATAAACTTCCCATACTATTACTATCAACCCTTACCATATAAATTTGAAAACTATTATTATTGTCAGATACATTTACATTTAATTTACCTTGATAAATCAATTTTTCAGAAGAATTATATGCACGTAAAAAAAATGTCCAATTCCCAGGCTGAATGTTAGGAATTTTAATTATTTTGAAATCATTCTTATTTTCTATGTTTACATTTACCCATGTATTATCCTGCAAGTTCTCATCATTATTTTCAGCTAAATATTGATATTTCACAGGAATTAAATCTATTTCAGAATTTAATGATTTTTCCTGTTGAAATAATACATCAAGGAACACGGAAGTATTCATATTTTCAAATTCTTGTGAGCAGGAAAAAATAGAAATTAGAAAAAACATGATACCTATTATTGTTAATAATATGCTTTTATACTTTGACATTTTTCCCCCTTTAACAAATTTCTGTGATACATTTATAACAAGTTATATATCCCAAATCTGTTTTAACATAAGCTATGCAGCTTATGTTATATACACCTGATTTTTCATAACTGAAATAGCATGCATCTTCATAGGCATTTTCAATATATACACCATTTAAAAACCAATCATAATTAACAGATTCAAATTCAATATCAGGGTTTATTATAAATCTGCAATAAAATCCACCTGACACTTTATCAACATACAAAGTACCCGATAAATTATTTTCAGTAATATTTATATTTTGCTGCAGAATATCAGGAACATTGCTTACTTCACCACTATTGTTATTATCATTGCTATGATTATTACTACTAGAATCATCATGATAAACTTGTGAGTTATTTTTTTTAATTTCGGTAGGATTATCTTTACAGCTTATAATAATACTTAAACAAATTAAAAGAAAAATTCCTAAAGTTCTTATTTTCATTTTTTCCTCCTATTAAAGTTTGTCAATTAAATATTTAATATGGTATTAAGGTTACTGGAATACATGTTCTATTTATTACAGGAATCTGAATAACAGATTTCCAATCATCTATTATCTGATTAAATAAATCATATGTTGTAAGCCTATCTGGAATAGTATTCAAATATCCATAAACAGAAATATTGTTTAACTTTCTTACTATTCCTTCAGAGTGTACCCATCCCAATTTTTTCAAAAGCAAAATTGAGAATAAACTATGGTTTTCTCCTACCCCTTCTTCAGTGAAAACAGATGAAACATATGAAACCTGATCTGCTTTAGATGATGTAATAATGGAAATGTTTGAATAATCACTTTTACTAATAAAAGATAAAAGAATATCTTTTAAACTTCTTTCATCTTGATTAATTGAAAAGCCTGAATAACAACAATCTAATATGATAACACAAGGACATTCATATTCCTTAAATTTTTGTAATAAATATTCACTGGATAATAAATCATAATTATTTACATCTTCATTTTTACATAATACAAGATTTAATTTCTCATCTTTTACTAGTCCATGACCAGAATAATAAAAAACAACTAAATCATCTTTTTTTACATTAATGCTGTTTAAAACATCATTAACATCTTTTATGGTTGAGTTAGATACTAATAAATAAGTTTCACAATCAATTTTTTTGGATTCATAGATATCATTTAAACATTGGGCAAATTCACTAGAGTCTGCTATTGTACCTCTTAATGCAGGTATCTCCATATTTTCATAATCCAGTCCTAAGGATACAACATAGATTTTACCAACACTTCCATAAGATAAAGTCATTATAGGACATGAGGTAAGAAAAAATAACATTGATAAAAAGAAAAAATATTTCATACACTTTTACCTAAAGATAGACCAATGCCTGTAGAATAAGATAATCCGTAAGAGCAAAAATCAATACAAAAGGGTAAATTTAAAGAAAGAATAAAACTATTATATGAAAATAATTTTATACCAACCGAACCTGCCACACTGCTTATACTATGCAAGGTTCCATAATCTGAAGAAAAAACAAGCAATTTGCCTAATAATTTAGCCTTAATTGTTATAATCCCTATTATAAAGCCACATTCAATTCCTAAACTAATATAATCTAATCTACCCAAATTTTTATAAATATCCAGATTCAATACAGTATTTCCTCTTCCTGAACTAACTATGAAACCTAAAGAAAAAAAATCAAAAATTATTTTTGGACTGACTTCAATTTCCTGTTCAGAAAAAATATTTCTGCTTTCTGAATAATTTACAACATCAATAAGTTCTGAAAAGGATGATTCTATATTAAAATTTACTTTACCAAAAACTGGGAATATAGAAATAATAAGTAAAATAAAAATAAAATATCTTTTTTTCATAACACATATCAAATCTAAAAAAAAGACGTTTTTTATCTGAAAATTTTACAAAATTATAATTTTTCTTTTGGAAAAACAACAAAAAAACTGATAATCATAAGAATTGAGCATAAAATCCAACCTAGTGGATAACTGAATCCAACACTAAAAACTGTATTTAAGTGAAAAACATTTTTTATTAAAAATAAATACAACTGTCTAAACAATACAAAAGATAACAGCATATAAATCATTGGAATAATGCTTTTACCTGCCCCCCTTAATGCTCCTGCCAAAATATTATTTACTGCAGCCACCAAGAAAAAAAGTCCAATTAATCTTAAAAAATATGCTCCATAATAAATTACATCATTTTCATTGTTATCTATAAAAATTTTAACCCAGCTTTCAGCTGTAAACATTACAGGAAGAACCAAAATAAGAGTTGATACCAAAGCCATAATCAGTGTAACTAGTATTCCTTTTCTTGCTCTGCCAATTTTTCCTGCACCCAAATTTTGACCAACAAAAGTTGTTACGGCTAAAGCTAGTGATTGGATAGGCAAAAAAAACAGCTGATCTATTTTGGAATATGCGGCCCATCCGCCCATAACATCTACTCCGAAATAATTGATGTAAGACTGAACAAAAACATTAGAAAAAGCTGTTATGGAAAGCTGAAATGCAGAAGGTAAACCTATAAATAGTATTTCTTTTAAAAATCTCAGATTCAATTTAATTTCTTTAATGTTTATTTTTACAACTGATTTTGTTTTAAATAACATGATAACAACTAAAGCTGCAGAAACAAACTGAGAAATAATGGTAGCATATGCAACCCCATAGGTACCCATTTCAAATTTAATTACAAACAATAAATCAAGTATAATATTTAATAACGTACATACAAGTAAAAAAATAAATGGATAATGTGAATTTCCAACAGCTCTAAGAATAGCAGAACCCATATTATAAATCAGTAAACCAGATATACCTGCAAAATAAATATTTAAATAGATATTTTGTTCATACGCTACACTTTCAGGAGAATTTAAGATTTTAATCATTAAAGGAACAATCAATATACCTAGTATTGTAAACAAGAAACATAAAATTAATGTTGAAGCTACAAACGTATGAACGGTTTTTTTTAATTTTTCTAAATCATTTGAACCAAAATACCTAGATATAACTACACCAGCTCCATTAGAAAAACCTATAAAAAAACCAATAATTGCATTAGTAACTGGACCTAGTGTACCTACAGCAGAATATGCAGATTTTCCTACAAAATTTCCTACTACTACTGTATCAACCATATTATATAGTTGCTGAAAAACATTACCTAATAAAAGCGGTAAAGAAAAAAATAAGACTTTTATGAAGATATTACCATCAGTCATATTAACTTCTGACTTAAACATATTTAATTGAATCTTCATAAAAGTCCTAAAATATTTTTAAAATAAAAATTAATTCTTTATTCTAGTTTCCGCATCCAATGAAATAACCTTTTCATTAGAATCATTCAAATAAACAAATAAAGAACCACCAAATTTTCCATCTTCTTCATATCTATTATAATTACGTTCAAATGATTCGTATTTCTTTTCTCCATTTACATAATAAGAGAGGTTATATTCCCAATCAATATATAAAAAATAATAGCCAAAAGGTATATCTTTTAACTCAATAACATAACCTGTCTTTTCATCATTATAAGAAATTGTTCCAACATCCAAACCATCAGAATTATAAATTTTAACTTTCTGAATAGGAGCCCCATTATTATCTGCTACATTACTTTTCAGATAAAACCTTTCTCCATTATTTGCCCCTAAAACTTCTGAATTATTATATCTATATCTGAAAGATAACCCTGAGACAACATTAGATGACAAAAGATTTAAGAAATCATTTCCATCTTTATAGTAACCAATGTATTTACTACTATCTGCACTTTTTTTTTTTTTTTTAGTTTCAACCTCTATTTTGATACTTCCAGTTTCCGTAGTTGGCATATATGGTTTCAAGAATGAATTATCTGAGACCTCAACTATTGAATTGCTAGAACTGCCAACATTTACTTGTATTGAACCTGTATATGCTATTTTTTTAGTACTTGAATCCTTTAACTGAACATCTATACGCCAATCAGCTGGAACAACCTGACCTAAACCAAATGAAATCACACCTTTTGCATCACCTGCTTTTTTAACTGCAGAAGTCCAATTACGCTGTGTACCTTTTAAATCAGTACTGTTAGTAGCGTACATTTTATATTCTAAATCCAGTTTTGAAATATCAAGATATCCTTCTGATTCTTCATATATGTTTGAATTTGAGACATCTCTGGATACAGGAATTTTAAATTTTAAAATAACATCTGAAAGTGGTAATTCATCTTCATAACCACATGAAACCAGTACACAAAAAAAACAAGATAAAAAAATAAACAAAAAAACATTGAACTTTTTTTTCATATAATCCCCTTTTCCCTCTCCATCAACCAAAATCTATATCCTGAATTAACATATAATATTTATGTATAATACCTGATATATGATACCTGTGGAGAGTTTAGTGGAACAATACTAAAATACACTTATTAAAAAGAAACTTAAATTATGTATAATTTTTGTTATTTTTATACCAATTTAATCCAGAATAAAATGACTGGAACAATGAATAATGGCCCATACAGGTAAATGATCGGATGCACCACTAAGTAATCGTCTATTATATGCATTAGGAATACCTTCTAATGTTGTGGTTATTCCATCTAAAATTACACCAGAATCTTTTATCAATGGAATTGAAAGTAAAATATTGTCATATTTAAACCACTCTCCGTTATAACAATAAGAACCATGTAATGATTTATCATCATTAACATGATCCCATGAAACATCCCAAAAAGAAGGATTTTTAATTACATGCATATCTTCAACATTTTCATTAAAATCACCCATAATAACAATTATTCTTTTGGGATCTTCTATTTTAATTTTTCTATAAATTTTATCCAAAACAATTCCCAAATTATCTCTTTTTTCAATATTTGCAATTTCATCATTTAAATTTGATTTTGCATGTATCGCTAAAACAGATATTATTCCTATTGAGGAATTAAAATCTGCTTGCAGGACTGGTCGTGCCCCTTCTACTGCATGCACAAAAGCATTGATTATTGGTATTTTGCTTACTATGGCTATTTTTATTGCCCCAGTCAATTCACCAGCCATAACATAATATTTCCAATTGTTTTTTAACTTTTTTGTATTTAACAAATCTTCTAAAACTGACTCATTTTCTACTTCATTTAAAACCAAAATATCAGAATTAAATAGATTGTCATAGGCTAAAACATCAGAGATAGTATTTAATTTTAGTCTATAATACTTATCACTCCATCCACTAGATAATTTGTATTCAGAATATTCATTTCCATCATCTTTACCATTAAATAGATTTTGAACATTCCATGTAGCTAAATAAATTAAATTTTTATTTTCTTTTTTACCATCATTACAGCTGACAAAAAGAAATAAAACAAATAAATAAAAAGTGATAATTTTAATTTTTTTCATAGTATATAAATCTTCCTATAAATCTACATACTAATTTATTTTTGTTTTTATTCTATTTTTAATATTTCTGAAAAACCTGTTAATGAAAAAATCTCAGATACAGTTTCTGTAACATTTTTTACAATCATTTTACCTTGTTTATTCATAATTTTCTGTGAAAGAAGTAAAATTCTAAGACCGGCACTAGAAATATATGATAAACTAGAAAGATCAAATATCAAAACTTCTATACCGCTAATATTTTCTTTTATTTTCTCTTCCAAATCAGAAGCTGTATTTGTATCCAGTCTACCATTAAGAGAAACAATCAAAATTTCATTATCTTTATTTATATCAATATTTAGCATATCATCATTCTCACTTCATTTTAAAATTTACCATCTTAAAAAATTTTAACATTTCTACAGGTGGAGAATCAACATCAGATAACCCCGTTTCACCTATAGCAGTTAACTTATTTTTCCCATGATAATCACTTCCTGCTGTTGCAAACAGGTTATATTTTTTAGCCCAAAAAAGCATTTCATTTATTAATTTAACTGTAAAACCTGAATAGAAAACTTCAACACCTTTAAGACCATAATGAATAAGTTTTTTTAGTCTACTATTCATATCTTCTCCAACAATAAACTGATCTCCACTTCCATATGAAGGATGAGCCAAAACTGGAATACCACCTGATTTAACTATATTAGAAATGGCTTCACTTGGATTTATATAATTTTCTGGAATATTTAATTTATCAATATAACCACTAATTGCCTCTTCTTTAGTTTTGGAATAACCATACTTAACCATTAAATTAGCCAAATGAGGTTTACCTGGATTTTCATTTAAAAACAAATCTGATATTTCATTGTCAGGAAAAATAATACCAAATTCCTTTTTTAATAATTCTAAACGTTTTTTTGTCTTACCAATTCTAATGTCATGAGTTTTTTTTACCAATTCTCTTATGTAAGGTGAATTGACATCAAAATTATATCCAAGTATATGATACTTACCTTCTATATCTGAACAAGAAAGCTCTACACCAGTAATAAATTTAATATCTGTTTCCTTATAAACATTTAATAGTCTTAAACAGCCACTAATATCATCATGATCAGTTATAGAAAACAATCTAATATTAGCTTGTTTGGCTAATTCAAGAATTTCTTCTGGAGTATCTGTACCATCTGAAATATTACTATGTATATGCAAATCTACAATCATTAGAACAAATATATCATCAAATAATGATTTATTAAACAGAAGTTGACTTTTATAATTCATAAAGATTATATTTTGTATTCATAAGCCCGAATGGCGGAATTGGCAGACGCGCTTGGTTCAGGTCCAAGTGTTCTTTAGAACATGCAAGTTCAAATCTTGTTTCGGGCAAATAATATTAGAACAATAAAAAAAAAGCGACAGACGGGAGTCGAACCCGCGTAGGCCACCTTGGCAAGGTGGTGCGTAACCACTACGCTACTGTCGCAGACAGAAGACTTATACCAGTTTTTCTTTTTTTTTTCAATAGTCTTTAAATTCAAATAACATTCTTATACCGCTTATATTCCTGTCATTACCATATTTTATGGTATAGTTGTTCTCTTTATAAGTATAAATAAAACTTATTTTTTTAAAATTAATAATTTTTATTTCTAAATTATTTAAAATTAAACCTATTTCAAAATTATGAAATACCTTATTTCCTCCTTCTGTTCTATTTAATGAAGTTTTAAATGTAATACTATTTTTTGTAAATTTTAGTCTGATTTTATAATCGGTTTCAGATTTATTTCCTGTAGTCTCTTCAAAACTTTTTGTATGTATTATTGAAATGGTAAAATCCTTAAAACCAAAAGTATTTTCATATTTAAGTTTTATCTGCTGTGAAGTGCCACCATATATAGGTTTAGAATATATTTCTTTATCAGATTCAAGTTTTAATGTAAATTCATTTGTTTTTACGCTAAAATTTATTTTATCTTCTCTTTTTTTATTTGAAAGAAAAGTAAAAAAAGAAGAAGTAATACTTTTCATTTTAAATGTTAAAGATGAATTCAATTCAGAATATAAGCCGTAATCTCTATCAAAAACATTTAACATATAAAAAGTTAAAGTGAATAATTTATTTTTTTTATTGATTTCTGTTTTAATTAAAAATGGATTAGTACTTTCTTTTACCATATCATAGTCTTGTATATATTTTTCCATTATCATTTTTTCTCTTTTTCTAAAATGAATGAATACAAATTTATAATCATTATTAAAATAATGAAAAGCTAAACCTAAAGGTCTAAATAATACAGAGGCACTAAAAACATCATTAATTTTATGAAAAAAACCAAAATTTGTATTCTTACTGTCAATTTCAGACATATCTACTTCTCCATAATCAGTTAACTGACCTAAATAAAAATGTGTAGATTTTATATTCATTAGTGAATTTAAATTTATCTCAAATTTATTTTCTTTAATAATTACTTCAGAAATTGATCTGAATGAAGAATTTTTTATATCTAATTTGAAAGATTTACCATTAAATTCAAACATAGCAGATGTAGAACTAAAAGTATTAAATATTCCTAATACAGCGTAGATTATTATAAATATAATTACTTTTTTCATATTTATATTAATACTGATTTTTTTCTTTTATCTTTTCTGCTAGTATATAGATATGGAATCTTTAAAAGAACTATATAGATATGGAAATGGACCTTCTAGCAGTCATACAATGGGTCCAACTAAAGCAGCTAAAATTTTTTTAGAAAAATATAATAATGGTCATAGGTATGAATGTGATTTATACGGATCCTTAGCAGCTACTGGAAAAGGGCATTTTACAGATTATGCAATAAAAAAAGTTTTTGATAATAAAAAAATAGATTTCACATGGAATCCAGATGAAATAAAGCCGTTTCATCCAAATGCCCTATGTTTTAGAGCTTATGATAAGGATAATAATATTATAGGGAATGAACTATTTTATTCTGTAGGTGGAGGAAAAATTGTAACTGAAGATGATTTTTCTGAAAAAGCTAAAGATGTTTATCCTCACCTTTTAAGCAGAATGGAAAAACTTTTAAAATATTGTGATAAGGAAGGACTGCAATTTTGGGAAATACCTATAAAATATGAAGGTTCTGAAATTCTAGACTATATGGAATTAATCTGGAATAAAATGGAAGATGCAGTAAAACGTGGTTTATTAGCAGAAGGAGTATTAAAAGGCGGACTGAAACTTGCTAGAAAAGCTTCATTTTATTACAGACAAGCCACAAACTTCTCTGGTCCATTAGGATACACTTCCAAAGTCATCAGTTATTCTTTAGCTGTAGCTGAAGAAAATGCAGCAGGAGGAGAAATAGTATGTGCTCCAACATGTGGTTCCTGTGGAGTTCTTCCAGGTGTACTTTATTACCTAAAAGAAGTATATAATATACCAAAAATCAGTATTTTAAGAGCATTGCTTACTGCTGGAATGGTTGGGAATATTATAAAAACTAACGGATCAATTTCTGGTGCAGAGGTTGGATGTCAAGGAGAAATTGGTTCAGCATGTGCCATGGCAAGTGCTGCAGCAACTTATCTTCTGGGAGGTTCTATTCATCAAATTGAATATTCTGCAGAAATGGGTCTGGAACACCATTTGGGGCTTACCTGCGATCCTTTAATGGGATTGGTTCAAATTCCATGTATTGAGAGAAATGCCATGGCTGCCATGAGAGCATTAAATCATGCTGCATTTGCCATACTCTCAGATGGAAGACATATGATTGGACTGGATAATGTTATAGAAGTTATGATGGAAACAGGAGAGGCTCTTCCATATATATTCAAAGAAACTTCCAGAGGCGGTTTAGCCACAACCAGTCTGGATAAAAGTTAAAATAAATGGAAAATGATACTCTGATAAAAACTGTAAATTTATCTTGCGGATATAATAATTCTATTGTTTTAAATAATATAAATTTGGATATTTATACAGAAGACAAAATAATACTTAGAGGGGAAAATGGAAGCGGAAAAACAACATTTTTAAAAACAATAATTGGAATTATTAAACCTGTTAAAGGTCAAATTATTAAAAAAAACAATATTAATATATCTTATTTTAAACAAAATTACCCAAATCCAAATTTTCCTATTAGTGCAAAAGAAATTGTTTCAATGGGTATTTATTCTAAAAACTCTTATTCAAAAAAAAAAGCTGAAAAACTAATAGATGAAGCACTTGAAAAAACAAATACTTTACATTTGAAAAACCAACCCTTTTATTCCCTATCTGGTGGAGAGAAACAAAGAATCTCCCTAGCCAGATGCTTATGTCAAAATGCAGACATATTAATACTAGATGAGCCATCATCTTTTCTAGATAGAAATAGTAAACTAAACTTTATGAACTTAATTAAAAATCTTTCTATTGATAAAACAAATAAGAAAAATGCTATAATTCTAGCTTCACATGATATAGAGTTAATTTCAACACTCAACTGGAAAACGCTTAGGGTGGAAGCATGGAAAGATTAGTATTATTATTTACACTTAAACCTGTTATATATGGTTTTATAGGTATGATTATTTCAGGTATTTGTTTTCCTTTATGCGGTGTAATTGTTTTACGTCATTCACTAATTCCATTAAGATATATTCTAATGCATGGAGTAATTCTTGGTGGTATTTTCTCTTTATCATTCAATCTACCACTACTTCCGGTTTCCATCCTAATAAATTTTTTCCTAGTACTAATTCTTCTTTTACTAAATAAAGAAAAAAGTGGTGGCTTATCTACATCAGGTTCTGCTATGATGGTTTTTACCATGGGCCTATCTTCCTTACTTACTCACTTATTCAATGTTCAAGCTAAAGATACCATGGAATTATTATGGGGAAGCCCATTTACTCTACTACCTGCAGATTTAATTATACTTATTTTTCTAGCTATTTTATGTATCACATACATTTGCCTATTTTTTAAACCTTTATCAATGATTTTTTTTGATACAGAAATTGCTATTTCCATGAATATTAATGTAAAACTTCATACATCCTTAATGGTAATTATTACAGCACTTGTAGTATCTACTGCTATGAAATTACTTGGAGCCTTACTTATAGATGCACTATTAATCCTTCCAGCGTTACCTGCAATGAGAAATTCCAGAAGTTTAAAAGAAGTATTTTATAAAAGTTCAATATATGGTTTATTCTTATCTATTACAAGTTATTTAATTTCACTAATATTAAATCTTCCTCCAAGTGGTGTACTTTCTGTTCTATCAGCACTGTTTTTTATATTAAATATTTTATACAGAATTATTAAAAAAATCAGGAGAAAAAAATTATTATGAAAAAATTGATTTCTATTTTACTTACGCTTTTTGCTTTAATCCCTGTTTATTCTTTATCAGTAATTGAAAGGGTAAATGAAACAAATAAGAATTATGTTGCATCTACCAGCTGGGTTGCTTCTATAGCCTATGTTGCAGGATTAGATAATGTTAAGATTATTGCTCCAGCAAATCTAAAACATCCACCTGAGTATGAAATTACAGTAGATGATTTAGTTAATGTAATAAATGCTGACTTATTCATGCATGCTGGATATGAAAAAATGGTTTCAGCCATAACTTCTTCTGCAGAACTGTCAAATGATAAAATCATTAAGGTTAAAACAACAAATACGCTTGATAATTTAACAAATATGGTAAATATGCTTTCGGAAATGGAAAATACACAAAAACAATCTACCGAAAGATTTGATAAAATTAACAATTTATTTTTAAAAGCTAGAAAAACAATAAAGGAAAACAATCTTGATAAACTGAAAGTTTATGCTAATACAAATCAGGCTGAATTTGCTTCTGATTTAGGACTTAATGTTATAGATAAATTTGGCTCTGGTCCTTTAACTTCAGAACAGCTTCTATTTATTTCAAATGAACAACCAGAATTAATAATAGATAACTCACATGCTCCAGTTGCTTCTCCAGCTTCACAGATATTACAGAACTGTGTTATTCTTTCCTGGTCAAATTTCCCTGATAATACTGAACCAGATGCTTTATACCTGGTTTTACTGAACAATATTAATACATTATTTTCAGCATTTAATATTCCTAAGATTGAGAAAGATTAAGAATTATTTTTGCTCTATTAGTAATCTCAGACCATTTATTAGCCTCAATTAAACTCCTATCAGTTAAATATGAACTAATCCCTGCTCCACAAGCTCCCGCTTGAAAATATAAAGATAGATTTTTTTCATTTACACCAGCAGTTACAATTATTTTTAAAAACGGCATAGGAGTTAATATATCTTTTATATATGAAGGACTTACAGCTGAAGCTGGAAATAGTTTAATATAATCAGATCCACAAACATAACACTGATATATTTCTGTAGGTGTAAATGCTCCGCTGATAACTTCTAATCCTTCTTTCTTAGCTTTACCTATAACTAAAGAGGAAAAAACAGGGGTTACAATAAATGAAGAATTATTATTTAAAGCAAAACATACATCTTTTTCAGATAGAACTGTGCCAATACCAATTTTAAACATGTTAGAAAAATGAATTTCTATCAGTTTGAGATCATTTTCTAATAATTTATACCTATCTTCCAAAGAAGGTAAAGCTAATTCTAACTCCCTTATTCCTCCTTCATAAAATGATTCTGCTAATTTTAATAAAACAGTTTCATGAATATTTCTTATAATAGGTATAATTCTTTTTTTCATTAAACATTTTCCTGAATAATCTCAATAGATGAGTATATTATAACACTTTTTCTAGCCATTAAAGATAATTTATTACTTTTAATATCCCCATCAATTTTCATTTTCCCATCTAAATAGTTATAGGCAATATAATTAAAATCATTGTTTTTATTGGATTTATCAGAATCATCAAAATAAAAATCTTTAAAATACAATATGTCCAATAAATTTAATTCTGTATCATCTTCTGATTTATTTAAAATAAGTGTTAACTCTTCACAATCAGTATATCTGGTAAATAACAAAATAGAATCTGATATAGCCCTAATACTAAAAAAACCATTTTTTATAATTTCTTCATATTTTTTTCTTAAAGAAGATAAGCTTTTATAAAATTCAAAGAACTTAAGATTCCACTTATCCTTATTCCAGTTCATAGGATATCTGCATCCCTCATTTGAATCTATAGATCCATCTAATGCTATTTCATCTCCATAATAAACAGTTGGCATACCTGGCAAAAGAAATTGAAGCATAAGACAACCAAAATATATATCTATATCAAATATTTCCTTGTGATTATATAATCTGGAAATATCATGGCTATCTATCAAATTCATCTGCATAAAAATCATCTGTGGCTTTAATGAAGTTAAAGCATTATTTAATGATTCTGCCATTTCATAGGCATTAAATGCGTTTTCTATTTCTGTGTTGTAATCAGTACAGGCATATACATCCCTTTCTCCCATCCATCTCCTAATAGGTCTGCTACAACCAAAATAATTCATGGTAGCATCCCACTGAGAACCATCAAGAAAAACAGATGAATCTTCCCAGTCTTCTCCAACTAAGTAAACATCTTTTTTTTCTTTTTTTAACTCATGTCTAACATCCTTCCATACTTTATGGCACAAGAAATCAGTTTCCGTATTTCCTACTTCATTTGCCACATCCAAACGCCATCCATCTTGATTAAATGGTTCATTTAAGTATTTCTTTAATACACTGTTTTTATTTTTATAAATGATGTTTTTTAATTTGTCTGAGTTATAATTTAATTGTGGCAAAGTTTCGACACCAGCCCAGTAAATGAAATTTCCGTCATTCCTTTTATAATAAAAATCTGTAAATTCACCACCATTTTTAGCATCTATAAACCATAAATGATTACTACCTGTATGATTAATAGAAACATCACAAATAACTTTTATACCATTCTCATGCATTTTTCTTATTAAATATATATAAGCCTCATTTCCTCCTAGTTTAGAGTCAACATTAAAATAATCTGTGCAATCATATCTGTGTGTAGTTAAAGAGCTAAAAATAGGATTTAAATAAATAGATGTAACACCTAGTTCTTTTAAATGAGGGATTTTTTCCGCAATTCCATATAAATCACCATTATAAAAATCCACACATCTGCCTTCATTATATGATAGAACAGCATCTTCCCATTTTCTAGCTTTACAGAGGGCACCATTAAATTCATAATCACCAGTTTTAACACCTAAATCAGATCTAGAATTATAGAATCTATCAGGAAAAATCTGATAACAGATAGAAGTAGAAACCCATAAAGGTAGATTTAAATCAGCTTTTATTACAAAAGCATTTTTCCATAAAGGAAAATATCTGTTTTCACCTGTAGAATCATAATAATATGTATTACCACTATTAGTTCTATATTCAAGCCAAAACCTAAAATTTTCTTCTTTAATTATAACTTCACATGTATATTCTTTTTTTGAAAAATTAAAATAAACTTTTTTTATAAAATCTTTTTCAATAAAACAAAGTCTAATCCATAATAAACTATTTTTTTTGGGAACAATACACTTAAAAGTGATTTTATCATTTAAACATGGAAGAAAAGGATTAATAAAAGAAGAACTAACGCCAAAAATTATTTTACTCATATCAAATACGCCCGACAGGATTTGAACCTGCAACACTTGGATCCGAAGTCCAATGCTCTATCCGTTGCGCTACGGGCGCAAACAGAATAAAGGGGTGGGCGACGGGATTTGAACCCGCAACAACTGGATCCACAATCCAGGGCTCTACCGTTGAACTACGCCCACCATTAAGAGTAATTTTTATATAATACTGATTTTTAGTCAATTATTTAGCCAATTATGTTAACTAATATGAAAACTTCTAATCTGCGAAAAAGCGTCCGACGGGAGTTGAACCCGCGTCTCTAGCTTGGAAGGCTAGGGTAATACCGCTATACGACAGACGCATTACTAAGAATGCTAGCAACTTTGTTTTTTTTAGTCAATGTATTGAATTGAAAAACCAATTTGTGTATCCTGAGTTCTGTGCCAAAGTGGCTCAGGGGTAGAGCAGCTCACTCGTAATGAGCAGGTCAAGGGTTCAATTCCCTTCTTTGGCTCTTTTTATTTACCTAAGAATGATACCACCTCTTTAACAGCTTCATCTTCTGCTTTACTGTCAATATCATAAAAAACAAAATGTGTTCCATTTTCAATTTCGCGTACTTTATATGGATTTTTAACTTGTTCTTTTACATAGGATAAAGACGGGACACCTATGTCTTTGTCTTTCATTGGTATAATCAACAAAAAATCAGACAGCTGTTTTATTTTTTTCTGTGCCAACTTCATTATCTTAACTAAAGACAAAAGCTGTTTTGGATATAAATATGACCAATATTGGCTACCTAAATATTCATCATCTGCAGGAGCATTGTAATAATGCATTCTATATTTAAGATTACTATGCCATGATGTATTTATTCGTTTTTTAAATAAAGATAAAAAAGTTAAAGATAAGACAGATTTGAAATTTAAAGCATTATGTTTTAAAGCTGGAGCAGCTAATACCAACTTAGAATTACTTTTGGCTATTAAAACAGCAATATCACAACCCATAGAATGACCAATGATATGAACATGCTTATAATCGTTTAAAAGATTCTCATATAATGTAGAAGCCGTTTTTATCCAGTCTTTATAGTTTGTCTTTATAAAATCACTAGAATTTGTCCCATGTCCTTTTAATCTTGGAACAAATACATCACAACCATTCAGAAACAAATCATAAGCTGGTCTAATCAATTCTCCAGGATAACCCGCATATCCATGAATGCACAAAACTGCAGTCTCAACTTTAGTATCATGCTTATAATAGAAACCCCTGCCAGCATTACATGGTTTAATTAAATCTTCAGCATAATAGGAAATATTTTCAAACATCAGTACAAAAATAAAACCGGTAAAAAATTACCGGTATAATTAATCAAAAATTTATATATTATTTTTTTTCTTCTTCTACTTTTTCAGTAAAAACATTAACTGCTATTTTTTCCAAATTCTCTATTCTTCTTCTTATGTCTACTATCTGTGCCATGTATCCATAGACTAAAACAACAGTAATAAATGAAACAATTCCACCTACAATAATACCACAAAGTCTTAAAATAAAAGAATTATTTAAACCAGCGGATTCAATTATAGCCGCAGCTCCGTAATATCCACCAACAAGTCCTGCAACAAAAAATATAACAGCAGCAATTATAACACACACACTAAATGATTTGCTTAAAAACTTAATCATAATTCAAACCCCTGAATCTAAATTTACAATTATATTACACAATTAATGTTATAACTTCAAGATAAAACTTACAGTAAAAAAGCACCTTATACACTAAGGTGCTTAAATAACTAAATAAAAAGTCTAAATATTGTATTAATACATTCCACCCATACCTGGCTGTGCAGCAGGAGCTGGTGGTTCTGGAGTTGGAATATCTGTAATGGCACATTCTGAAGTAAGGATTAGAGATGCTATGCTTGCTGCGTTTTGCAGAGCACTTCTGGTAACTTTTACTGGATCTATTATTCCTGCTTCCATCATGTTAACCCACTGATCTGTATTTGCATCATACCCAACACCCTGTTTAGAATTCTTACATTTATCTGCTATTATTGAACCATCCTGGCCAGCATTTTCTGCTATCTGACGCATAGGTTCTTCTAAAGCTCTTCTTACAATCTTATATCCAATCTGTTCTTCTTCTGTAAGTTCACTTAAATCAGCTTTTTCCATCTTTTTAGATGCCTGAACTAATGCTACACCACCACCAGGAATAACACCTTCTTCTATGGCTGCTCTAGTAGCATTTACTGCATCTTCAACTCTATGCTTTCTTTCTTTAAGTTCCACCTCAGTTGGAGCTCCTACGTTTATCACTGCTACACCACCTGCAAGTTTGGCAAGCCTTTCCTGAAGTTTTTCTTTATCATAATCACTGGTAGTTTCTGAAATCTGCTTCTTTATCTGCCCAATTCTATCCTTAATATCTTCAGCCTTACCTTTTCCATTAATAATGGTTGTATTTTCTTTTTCTACTTTTACTGTTTTTGCTTTACCAAGCTGATCAAGTTCTGTGCTTTCCAATTTCATACCAAGTTCTTCAGAAATAACCTGTCCACCAGTAAGAATTGCTATATCTTCCAGCATGGCCTTTCTTCTATCTCCAAAGCCTGGAGCCTTAATAGCACAAACATTTAAAGCACCTCTAATTGAGTTTACAACCAAAGTAGTTAATGCTTCACCATCAACATCTTCTGCAATAATCAATAAAGGTTTAGAGGTCTGAACCACCTTTTCAAGCACAGGCAGTAATTCCTTCATAGAAGAAATTTTTTTGTCATAAAGGAGAATGTATGCATCTTCCAGAACAGCTGACATATTTTCTCTATTATTTGCAAAATATGCGGAAATATAACCTCTATCAAACTGCATACCTTCAACAAAATCAGTAGATGTTTCTATGTTTTTGGATTCTTCTATGGTAATAACACCATCCATACCTACTTTTTCCATTGCATTAGCAATTTCTTCACCTATTGCCTTATCATTATTTGAAGAAATAGTAGCAACCTGCATTATTTCTTCCTTATCGTGTACTTTTTTGGATTTATCTTTAAGATAATCAATTGCTTCAGATACAGCCTTATCTATTCCTCTGCGAATACCCATAGGATTAACACCAGAAGAAACACTTTTCATACCTTCTTTTGTTATGGCCCAAGCCAAAACTGTAGCAGTAGTTGTTCCATCACCAGCTACGTCATTAGTTTTAGAAGCAACTTCTTTAACTAACTGTGCACCCATATTTTCAAATGGATCTTCCAACTCTACTTCTCTAGCAACCGTCACACCATCCTTAGTAATGGTAGGAGCCCCATATTTTTTATCTAATAAAACAGTTCTGCCTTTTGGACCTAAGGTTGTGGATACAGCCTTAGCTATCTGTTCAACACCTGAAACCAAAGATTTTCTAGCATCTTCATTAAATTGAAGTTGTTTTGCCATTTTTTACCTCTTCTTTAAATAAAAATTTTAATGATAATAAAAGATAATAACAGTTTATCTAAAAATCAAGAACAGAACCTTATTTTTAATCATATACGCATTTCTCTATTAAACGGTTTTCCAAGAGCAGATGGACCTAGTTTATTAGATTTTCTATTAAAAGTCAAAACTGATATAACAAGTAAGTATGGAAACATAGCTAAAAATTCATACGGAAAACTCTGACCAAAAATCTGTACCTGTCTTTGAAGTGATTCTGCAAAGGTGAAGAGTAAAGCTCCTAATAGAATCTTTGTTGGATGCCACTGACCAAAATACACTAAAGCTACAGCAATAAATCCTCTACCATTAATCATACCTGCACTAAACTGTTTAGCCTGACATAATGATAAAAATGCACCAGCAAATCCAGCCATAGCACCACCAACCATTAGACTCTGAAAGCGGATTAGGTTCACATTTATTCCTAATGAATCCGCAGCTCTTGGATATGTTCCTACTGCTCTAATTTTCAATCCCCACGGTGTTTTGTATAAGATAAACCATGCTAATGGGACTAAAAGGTATGCTAGATAAACAACAGGATTATGAGTAAAAAGAATTTTTCCCAAAACTGGAATATTAGACAATACGGGAATAGAAACTGCCTCAATCCCAGATATAGACTGCTGACCTCCAATATACGAACGAAAAAGTGTACCAGCCAAACCTACACCAAACATCTGCATGCCAATTCCAGCTATACCTTGAGGAGCTCTGAAAGTAATTACAACCAACCCAAATAAGAGTCCCAAAAGGCACCCGCAGATTGACGCTAAAAGCAAACCTGATATATTAACATACCAAGGAACAATTCCAGCACCACCAACAGTAAATGGAACCAGCATGCCCAAAAAAGCTCCCATACTCATAATACCTTCACATCCCAAATTAAAGATTCCCGCTTTTTGATTAAACATTTCTCCCATTGAAGCTATTAAAAGTGCTACAGAAAACCTGACAGTAAAAGTCAGAGTGTTGATTATAATATCAGCCATTATTTAACCTCCTTTATCTCTTTTATCTGATTTTTAAAAAACCTTTTTCTAAATCTCTCCAAAGAATAAGGACTGCTTATAACCATTTGTAATGATACTATTATAAGAATTATTACTCCCTGTATTGTCTCAACTAAATTAGGTGGAACAGATGAAAGAATCTGTAGATTAACCTGACTGTATAATAAAATACCAAAGAAAAACGCAGCAGGAATTACAGCCAAGGGGTGTAATGTAGCAAAAAGTGCAACTACTATACCAGAAAAACCATAGCCAGATGTAATATTTTCCATTGCTCTAGCCTGAACACCCATAAGTTCTACTGACCCAGCCATACCTGCACAAGCTCCTGAAATTACCATGGCAATTATCAGATATTTTGAAACATTTATTCCTCCATACTTGGCAGCTCTGGCAGAAGCTCCAGATGCTCTCATCTTATAACCCCATGTGGTTTTAAATAAAAGAATGTATATAAAAACAACCAAAATAACAGCTAAAATAATTCCACTATGTAAAGATGTACCTCTAACAAATTTAGATAAAAGAGTATTTTCTGGCAAACGTGCACTCATAGGAGTACCTGTTGTATCATTAGGATCCCTTAACGGAATACGAATACAGAATTTATAAAATTGGGACGCAGCATAGTTTAACATAACTGTGGATAATAATTCACTGACATCTAATTTAGCTTTTAAAAAACCTGGAATAAAACCATAAACTCCACCAAATAAAGCTCCAGTTAAAATGCAAACAGGTATGGCAAAAACTCTAGGTACACCTTGTAAAAAAAAAGCCATGGCACATGCAGAAATAATTCCCATATACATCTGACCTTCTGCTCCTATATTATTTATACCGCATCTAGAAGAAACACAGATACCTAGAGCTATTATGGTTAACGGAATCATTCTGGTTAAAACTTCACAAAACGACCTGAAATTTCTAAAAGGCATGGAAATAATTATCCAATAGGTTTCAAAAACATTTCCACCAACAGCAATAATAATTACTGCCCCTATAGTAATGGCAATAATTATTGCTAAAGAAATTACAAATATCTTATATGCAACCTTATAATTAATCATATTAACTTTAATCATCTTCACTAACTCCTGCCATTAACACTCCTAATCTGCTTGTTGTAGCTTCTTTTCTTGAAAGAACTTTTTGAATTTTACCTTTAAAAATAACAGCTATCCTATCACAGATATTCATAATCTCTTCCAGCTCTTCTGAAATAAGAAGAATACCCTTTCCTTTATACTTCAAATCCAATAATTGCTTATGTACAAATTCTGCAGCCCCCATATCCAAACCCCTGATTGGATATACACAAACCAGAAAATCTGGATTTCTATTAATTTCTCTAGCTAAAATAACTTTTTGGATATTTCCACCTGACAGGGAACCTGCTGCTGTTTGTATGCTTGGAGTTCTTATATCAAACTGTTTAACCATTTTTTCTGTGTATTCTTCTATGGATTTATTCTTAAGAATATGTTTATTGGAAAACATATTTTTTTCACTGTCTTTTAAAATTATGTTATCTTTAATAGACATGGATGGCACAATTCCTTCTATATTTCGTTCTTCAGGAATATATCCCATACCAAGATTAATTATATCAAAAGGTGATTTACCAGTTATATTTTTATTCTTGAAAATAATTGAACCACTTTCAACTTTTCTCAAGCCGTTTATTGCTTCTGCCAGTTCTTTCTGACCATTACCTGAAACACCTGAAATTCCCATGATTTCACCAAATTTTACAGCTAAAGAAAAATTATCCAATGCTAGGAAACCTCTATCACTTTTAACACATAAATCTGAAATTTCTAAGGCTGTATCACCTGTAGTTGAATCATCTGTATTTTCAGTAATTTCAATTTCATGACCAGTCATTAATGCTGCAATTTCTTTAGAACTATAATCTGAAGTATTACCTTCAAAAACTACTTTTCCATGTCTTAGAATACACACTTTATGTGAGATAGCCTTAACTTCATTTAGCTTATGACTGATAAAAATAATTGACAGCTCATTAGACATTTTTCTAAGTAACAATATTAGTTCATCTGTTTCTTGTGGAGTTAACGCTGAGGTTGGTTCATCTAGGATAAGAAACCTTACCCCCTGACAAAGAGTTTTAACTAATTCCACTCTCTGCTGTTCTCCAACTGATAACTGCCAGATATATGCCTTAGGATCAACAACCAAACCATATTTTTCAGATATAAGTTTTATTCTTTCTTCAACCATATTAAGATCAACTGTTTTTTTCCAGCAGTCTTTTAACCCTAAAGCAACATTTTCAAGCACTGTCATATTAGGAACTAACATGTATTGCTGATGAACCATTCCAATTCCAGCGGAGAAAGCGTCATTAGGAGTTTTAAAATGTACTTCTTTATCATTGATGTAAATATGGCCTTCATCTTGTTGATATAACCCCATTATTATATTCATAAGAGTAGTTTTTCCAGCTCCGTTTTCTCCAACTAAAGCTAAAATCTCATGCTCACCCACAGACAAACTAATATCATCACTGGCTAAAATACCAGGGAATCTTTTTGTTATATGTTCAACGCGTAATTCTTTAATAAATTCTGACATAATTATTAATTAATTATAATTAAAAAAAAGATGGAGCTATTTAATAACTCCACCTAAACCAAAAGATAATAAATTACAGTTTTGAATAATCAACCGAAATATAATTAGATACCAAATTAGGCTTATTCCTGAATTCGTTTATCTTATCTTCTACGGCATTCTTTATAGCCACAGTTATTTTTTGAGCACATTTTTCAGTATTCCAGCCCCACTCAAATCCACCATTATTGAAATTCATAGGAAGCACCTGTCCACCATAAATCCCATTTTGAAAATTTTCAACCAGACCTTTCACTACTGCCTTATAGTTATAAGCTGAAGCAGCAATACACTTATACCCTTCTTCTAAGGCTATCTGTGCCAAATCCTGACCTACCCACCATATATCTCTGTTTCTATATTCAGCTACGGCTCTTAAAGAACCTAATGCCTGCTGAGAAGAACCAGTTAAAACATCACAGCCAGCCTGAATTAGATTCTGTGCAAATTCACCTGATTTCACTGTATCATTAAAATCCCCTATATGTACCACTTCTATTTTAGCCTTTGGATTAACACTCTGAACTCCAAGCACAAAACCCCTGTTATAACGTGCTGAATCACCTCCATCTATAGGTCCTACCACCCCAACATGATTAGCTTTTGTAGTTAAACCTGCAACTATTCCGCTTAAAAAACCTGTTTCTTCTGACTGTGGCATATAAGAGAACACATTATCAGCTATGATATCTGTGGTTGTTCCAAAAGCAAACATAACATCAGGAAATTCTTTTGCTGCATCTTCAACCTGAGCTCTAAACTGTGAACCATGAACAATAATAATGTTAAACCCTTGATTAACGTAAGTTCTAATAGCAGTTAATGTATCTGCAGGTTGTGTATTTTCTACTGCTTTATAATCAGCAACCGTTCCTTTTGGAAGTTCATTAATTGCCTGAGTAATTCCATCATGCATAGCCTGACACCACCCCTTATCATCTATAGTGGATGAAACAATCAAAGCAATTTTTATTTCATTTTTCTTCTGTTCTTTTTGACCTATGGCAAAAGAAAAACAAGTTACAAAAACCAGTAATAATGCAACTAAAAATACTTTTTTCATTAAAGCCTCCTGAAAAAAATCTTTTAAGTTATTATTTTTTTGTTTTTATTTATTTGTCAAATAAATTATATAATTTTTATCATTTTCATTTATAATTAAAAACAATTCTCTAAAAAGCAATAAAACCTATTCTTACTAAAAGAATTCTTACCACAAAAAGTCCAATTTTCTTAGAAACATCATATATGCTTTTTCATACCCTACAACTATTTCAGCAGTACCTGTTAATCCCACTTTAAGACATAGTTTTTCACCACTTCTTGTTTTTAGCTCAATATCTTTTATCTGCCCATAGACTGTAAACCCCAAACTGCCATCTGAAACCATTTTATAATTTGGTGATATAGATATAACCTTAGCTTCACTGTATCCATGCCTAGCCACTGACAATCCATTAAGTTTTATCCTGATCTCATTACCAACACTTACTCTAGCTATATCTTCAGCCCTTACTTATTATTTCTTCTTTAAGTTCTTCTGTATCATTTGGTATTATCTGTAGTATTCTTCAGTAGAAAACACTGTATCTCCTATATTCAGCTTATATCAGTACCTGCTATCTCTCTTATCTGTGTTAATGTTATATATTTTTTATAATATGAAAACACCATGCATAAACATGCTGCCC
>CACYEI010000090.1 GCA_902773355.1 uncultured Spirochaetales bacterium | reverse complement strand
TATAGAATAAAATACGTTGAAGTGCCTCTTCAAAATGAGTGGCCTTTTTATCAAGCATGTCTTCAAAATAGTAAACATATTTGGTTTTATCAGTCCGATTGGATTTCTTTAATTTCTTGATGATTCTGTATATGAGCAATTCCACTCCATCAAGCATATCCTGTTGGTTTCTAATGAAATCAGAATCAGAGTATAATTTCATCCTATATCCTTCTTTTGGATTGAAATACATTTCATTATAGTCATAAATAGAATGATTTAGGATTTTAGAGTAGTCAACTGTGATGCTATCAATTACTTGCCCATCTATATTGAGATTTTTAAATTCATCTAAAAAGAATATAAATCCCTCTTTAGGAAAATCAATTTCAACTTTTCTAAGCAAATTTTTAATTTGAAGACCTTTGTTAAATTTAGAACTAGAAACATAAAATTTGTACATATTAGAAGCTAAATATGAAGTCGCTTTTTCTTTATTACCAAATCTTCTATTTAATTTATTAAAAGTAGATGTATATATGATAGTTCTGCTGTTAGATGAACTATCTTTAGATTTGCGTCCAGCAATACCTTTAAGATTATCAAATAGACTCATAGTTTAACTCCCAAATACTTATTAAAAAAAGTTAGAAAATACTATATATAATATTTAGTATTCATTTATAATATATTTATCATTCCCAATATATTTTTTTAGAATATTGATTAAAAAGAATCAAAAAATAAAATAAAATAAAAAGAAGATTAATTAGAAGGGGAAGAAAATATTAATTATTTAGTTTCATCATTTAAAATATCCTCATCCACATCACCTAAACTAAATGTTGGCATATGGAAGAAATAATTTCGTATTTCTTTAAACTCTTCATAATGGTATTCTGCACTGGTATCAGATTCAAATAAAGACTCATCATAACAGTCATCTCTAACAAAAAATGCATTTACACCATTAAAATCACAACCTACAAGCGTATACCCCTTAAGTTTATTCAAATCGTGCAATGCTTGTAGACTTGCACCCATATTTATATCCCCTTCCCAAAACGTTTCTTCTTTATTTTTTATCCAAACAATTGGTGGGAAATATGCTGCATTATACTCCATGACTAATACACGCGGTTTATAATTGGTTATGGCTTTTCTAACCCAATAATCGGTTGAATCAATATCAATAGATAATAAATCTAAATCTTTTGGAATTTTAAATTCATCAAAAATCTCTTCAATATTTTCAGGTGTTACAAAACTCTGTTTAACCATCAATTGACCATTATTAATCGGTTCTTCAAAATTCTTTAAAATCTGTTCATAACCTTTTTTATCAGCTTCTATCCATAATCCTTTCCAATTTTGTAAAAGTAACAAAGCAGTGTTACTTTCTAAACCGTCTTCTAAACCAAACTCACAGAAAAACTTATTTGTTGTTCCAATTCTATTAAAAATTTCATGGATAATACCATCTTCTCCATTTTGTGAGAAAACTGTTTTTCCATAATGGGCTAAACGTTTTGTACCTTTATATTTAGGATTTTCATATAAATGTTCATTTAAATAGAACCAATCGTTTTTGCTTCTTTTTTTATTAATATTATAAAGAATAAATTTTATTTTATTTTTTAATTTCATATTAACACCAAAATTTTAAAGATTAAAATTATAATTAAAACATCTTGGATACTTTTTTAATTATTTACCCAATAATTCCTTAAAAATATATTTGTCCATATCATCAATAGATCCTGTGATGAAGAGAGCTAAAATATAAACTACCAGACCAATAGGAATAGCTACCCATAATGAAACATTGATGAAATATAATGCAATAGCTAAAATTAATCCACTAATAAGTAATCTAATAACTGTGTTCAACAATGTATAATCAGGTTTATACTTTGTTTTTGAAATAGAATACATCATTAAGGCCAAAATTAATATTTCACTTAATACTGTAGCTACTGAAGCACCGATATAAGTGTATTTGGGAATTAAGAAATAATTCAAAAGAATATTAAATATTGCAGCGATTACATAAATTTTTGTTACACTAAACTCTTTTCCAATAGAATTAAGTAAAGATGTCGCAACACCATTAATAAATAAAAATACAACTGTCCAAATTAAAATCTGCATTGGAACAGAAGCTAAAGCAAATTCAGCACTATAAATTAATGTTATTAAATATGGAGAGTAGAAATAAACTCCTATGATAATTGGGAGCAATATAAGTAAAGAATATTTAAAGGACTGTTCAAAACTTATCTTAAGTAGATCGGTGTCCTCACTATAAAGTTTACTCATTAATGGGAAAATAACAAATTGATAAATTACATAAAATGCAGTGAAAACTGATATCACTTTGTATGCAGAGTTATAAATTCCAGTAGCATAATCCCCTGCAAGCCATGATATCATAACAACATCTATTGAGAAATAAATCATATAAAAAAATATTGTGAGCCCAAAAGGAATAGATTTAATAGCAGTATTTTTCCAAAAAGTTAAATCAATTTCAAATTTAGGAAAACCAAATGATTTGATTAAATTATATGAAACATAAAGTAAACCTAATAAATATCCGACAGCATAAGAAATAGCTATCGCTAAAATTCCTAAATCCAAAAATGTTACAATGAAAACCAAAACAAGTAATGAAATACTATAAACCATCACACCAATAGCAGAAGGTCGAAGATTTTCATGTGCTTGGAATACTCCATTCACAAAATTAAACATTGTAACAAAACTTGCTTCAATAAACATTATTAACGTTAATTCAACAACTAAATTACTGTAACCTAATAAATAAACTATCAAAACTGTGAATACACACAAAATCACTGATAAAATAATTTTAAATAAAATTAGATTATCTATAAATTTTTTAGTCTTAGCTTTATCTTGTGCCAATTCACGAGTAGTGAAAGTACTGACACCAATATCAGTTCCCATACCAATAAGGACAGTGAATGAAATAACAAAGGAAAGGGTTCCATAATCTGTTACTCCAAGATAACGTGCAATTAATATTGTCCATAAAAATGCACAAATATTAGTAACAACTTGAGAAAAAGTTACCCAACCAACATTTTTAAATAAAGTTTTT
>CACYEI010000089.1 GCA_902773355.1 uncultured Spirochaetales bacterium | reverse complement strand
GTCTTTAGCAGTTAAACATATAACCCCATTATCTTCTGTCTGACCATGACCAGAATATATGAATAAAAAGGTATCATCTTTTGATACTTTATTTTTAATATTATCTAATTCATTATTAAAATTATCTTTACATGGATAACATTTCCCTACAAAGCTGCTATCTGTTTTTTCCTGAATCATGTATGTAATTTCTACATTAGCTCCTTTACTATTATAAATCTGCTGTAGGCATGTAGTGAGTTCAGTGACATCATTTATTGTACCTTTTAATTTTCCTGTTGATGAATTAGTGTTCTGATAATTTAATGCTACACTCAGAATATAAACCTTATTTTTCTTAAGAATATCTGAAGAACATGATGAAGAAAAAAATAGTATGGCTAAAGTTATAAAAATAAAAAATATTTTTTTCATGGTAATAATCCTATAATGATAACCCAAGTGATATGAATGCAGCAGTATTTATCATAATTATGTTGGCATTAAAAGAACAGTTTAAAGAAAAACCATACTGAATTTTCATTATTCCTTCTATAGGAACAGTGAACACTGGAGATAAGGCTATATAAGGCATTATTTCATAGCTTTCTTTGGAGCTAATAAATTTAAGTACAGATAAGCCTAGGTCTGCAGATAAGTCCAGTGGCTGTAGTTTATATATACATCCAAAGCCTAACGAATAACTCAGAAATTCAGGAAAAGAATAAAAAGGAGTGATAGGGGAAATTTCTTTTCCTAGCATAAATGTAAAACTTAGTTTTAGTGCTGTTCCTTCTTTAAGGCTGTATGTTAAATCCAGTTTATCATAAGCAGAAATAAGAAAGCTCTTTGTTGTATCTATGGATCCGTATCCTATGGAAAAACCATTGTTATTAACTATACTGTATTTTTCAGGATTTTTCTGTGCAAAAAGAGGCAGAGTAAATATGGTAGAAACAAGAATAACAATAAAAAGCTTTGTTCTTTTTTTCATATGTCAACTTTTCCCATAAATATGTCTGAATTCTTCAAATAGCTCATTTACCTTAGACTTACATTTTCCGCATCCTGTTCCAAAACCTGTTAATTCCTGAAGTTCATCTATAGTTTTGGCTTTATCAGTTTTTACCAGCTCTTCTATCTGTTGATCAGTAACACCTCTACATTCACAAATAATTACAGCAGTTTTTTCTTTATACGGATTAGGTAAACCTTTTTCTTTTAGATATGAGTCTATAGCTACCCTTAAGGCTTTATCTCCTAATACGGAACAGTGGAACTTATGCTGGGGCAGCCCTCCTAATGCATCTGTAATCATTTCTGGTGTTATATTATATGCTTCTTTTAAAGTCATATTCTTAACCATTTCACTCATCATAGACGTACTGGCTATAGCGCTGGCACAACCATAAGTTAACCATCTAATATCAGTTATCTTATTATCCTTAACTTTTATCCCAATCTTCATCTGATCTCCACAAGCCAGTGAACCAACTTCACCAAATGCATCAGGAGTCCAGTTTTCATCTTTTTTCCAAATATTCCTTGGATTCATAAAATGATCTTTAACAGTATCTGTATAAACCCAATCTGCCATAAAACTGTCTGACATATCATCTTCCTTTTTTATTAATGTTATCTTATTTTAATATAAATATAAATATAAATAAGTAAAAAAACCACAGATATAATTAAATCATTGAGAAAAAGAGAAGAGTGTTCCTACCGTATTTTCTTCTATCACTAAGCACCATATTTTTATACGAGTTTTTCCACAGGCTGTCTTCAGATGTTGGTATGTGAATGATAAAAAGGCCATTTCTTTTCAATCGGTCTTTTTTTATGCATGAAAGAAGAATTTCTGTTTTGTTTTTAAGTGGAAATGGCGGATCCGCATAAATAATAGAATATTTTTTATTACAATTCTCTATAAAGAAAAAACAATCATAAAAAAACAGGTTTATATTAATTCCGTCAGCTAGTGCCCATGAAATATTCTTTGTTATTATGTCTTTTTTCAAATAGTCCATTTCTACTAAATCAATATTATCAGCTCCTCTAGAAGCAGCCTCTAAAGCTATGCAACCACTGCCAGAGAAAAGATCTAAAAAATTTAAGTTATCCAAAGGGCCAAGAATGGAAAATAAAGATTCTCTCATCCTATCCATAGCTGGTCTTATTTCAAGTTTGCCTTGTGGAATAATTACTTTTCTTCCACAGTATTTACCGCCTGTTATCCTCATGCTTAAAGGCATTAGGCGTATTCTCCTGAAACAAATCTTTCTGATATATCTTTAAGTGTAAAATGAAGTAGTCTAACGGCTCTTTCTATTTGTAGATTTGATATCTTTATAGATGAGGTAGATATTTTTTCTTTTAATAAATGAAGTAAATTGTTAATTTGATTGTATGTCAGCGGAAGAGTAATTGAAGAAATAACATTATCAAAATCCGTGTTAGTAAAGAAAAATTCAGGACCGCTGATACAGACATGGCATGTATCTATATTATTTTGTGAAATAGAAAAGTTAAATCCAAAATAGACGGTAGATTCCAATTCTTTTAGTGGCGAACCCAAGTTAAAAAAATATTGATTCTTTGTATGTGTGATAGGAATTTTTATTTTAGTAAGAATTGTCGGTTCTGTGTATTTGAAAAATCCGTTTTCATCATATAATGATGGTATATCTATGAATTTAATTATGGTTCTTTTTTTATTGAAAATTCTTATTTCAGCTTGAGCTTGAAGTACACTTAAAATAGTTGAAAGAAAAAATCTTTTATTTGGGGTGCAGAGAGCTCCCCCTATTGTAGATAAACTTCTTATCTGAGATGTACTAATACTTTCCAGTGCACCAATTGTATTCTTCCCTAATGTTTGCATTCCTGAATTAATCATTTTTTGAATAGAAATAGAAGCTCCAAATTCAGTAAATTTATCTGAATGGTTTATTTTTAATAATTCTGCTACATCACCTAGATAAATTATGTCTTTGTTAGAGAAATCTGGATAGTTATTTTTTTTACTCAAAATATATGTTCCACCAGAAAAGAAATAGATATTTTTATTATCTTTTAGAATAGATACAACTTCATTTAAGGTTTTAGGAGTATAAATTGACGGATTATTAAAGTTTTTTGCCACTTCTTCTTCTCCTGTATAGGTATGCAAGCTGAATTATATTATCTATCTGGGAAGCAGATAAACATTTACATTTATTAATCTTTATTTCGTTATGAATGAACTCACTGCTTAAATTTTTTTCTTCGTCTTCATTATTGTCATTGATATTACTTGGACTATAAGTGAGTCTAACTTTATCCAGTTTGTTTATTAAGCTTTCTATAAGCAAAGTTTTAGATGCATAACACTGTTTACATGGTTTATATCCAAGTTCTGCATACGCTCTTTCTATGTCATGATAAAATCTTGTTTTTCTATATCCTTCAAATGTTTGTATTATAGCACCATTTAACTTAAAAGCAGGAATTAGGCATGAAGGCAGGCATATTCCGTTAAAGAAGATGAGGCAGTTACCACACTCTGCAGAAAGGCAGCTGTTATTTATTAAATAAGTATCACTTTTTTCTTGTAAAATTATATTTAGAGGTTTGTCTGCGTTAGCTATTATGGAATACGGACTTCCGTCTATAGTGCAGTTAATTTTCATTTTTTGTCCCTTCTTCTTTTTTATACCTATTTTTTAAATTGATTATATTCATAATATCACTATCAGAAAACGGGATGGATTTTATAGGATAATTTGTAGCTTGACTTAATGCAGAGGTAAATGCTGCTGCTGTCAGTCCTCTGATTAATGTAGAAGATGCACTGAAATTTTTATTTTTATCGGTTTGTATTTCTATATCCAGTTTGTAATCTATATTAACATGTGGAAACAGGCAAGATAATTCTAAAAGGATAATTGACTGTACTTGTGCGTTCAGTTTGGATAAATCAAAAGTTTTTCCAATATTTAGTCTAAGCCAAATATTATCTATAACTGGTGTAAGTTTTAATGAATCTACGTGTAAAAATATGCACATACATCCAGAAGAGTCAACATTAAAAAATTCATTTCCTTCAGGTTTCTGATAATGATATGTTACATTTATAGGCCATATAATATCATTTGGATTTTTATCAAGTTCTTTTTTTATCAAGTTTATGGCTTCTGTAAGTAGAGTAGGTAATAGCTCTCTGTTCTTAGATAGAACGGTAGGTCCAAAATCTTGAATATATGTGTTATTTATATCATCAAAAATGATGTCTTCATATTTTACCTGCAGATTCTTACTGATTATGGAATGACATATGTTCTTAATATTATCTCTGATTTGAGTTCCAAGTTTTATTATCAGTTTTTTTTCTTTAGTAAAAGAAAGAGAAATGGAACAACTGTCTATGTATGTTGAATTCAAACTGAAACCTAGAATTCCATTCCCACAGGCTATGCCAATACCTCTAGAGTAATCAACCTGTGGACTTATAATGCTTTTTCCGGGTCTGTTTAGAGAATTGACTGCATATATACGTTTAAACATACTAATGTTTGAACATTCATTTAAAGATTCTTTTAAAAATTCAAGATCTGTGTAATTAAAAATTTTCTTTAAAATTTCGTTTTTTGATATATTGTTTAATCTGAATTCATCCGGGAATACCCCTAAGTAATCAGACAATCTTGAAATATGGTATTCTGATGCAGATAAGGCTGCTGAGTAACCAATGTCTCCAAATAGAAATGCTGGTTCTGAAGCAGAAGTAAAAATTTCTATATCTATACTTAATGCTTCAGTTCTATATGGAGAGGTAAGACCTGCAATAATATTTTTGGCAAATTCTTCTTTAAGAATAGTAATTGCTCCCATGTCTGCTTTAACTATAATTTTTTGAGCTTGAATTTTATTATCTTCAGTAATAGAAGAATTAATTTGAAATGATAGGGGCATTTGATGTGATGTCATATCTACATCTAGTTCTATAAGGCCATTAATTTTTTTTGAAGCTATAGCGGCTATAACACATGCTATGGATGGCATATAGAGTAATTGATCATAGGGAGCGGTAAAATTATCAGGATAAAGGAATACCTGATCAGATCTAATCTTCATTTCGTTACATATACAATCTCTAACATGAAATGGCCATTGGGACATAAATTTTATATATATGGAGTTATTATTGTAATAAGAAAAAATTCTATCACTATGTAGAAGAGTTTCTTTATGTGAATTTACCGTAAATGAAGTGCTGAATGTCTTATTTTCACTAGTAAAAAATTTCTCTGTATTGCCGTAGTTAAAGCTTTTTAATGCTTGGGATTTTATTTCATTTGTTTTTTCTGTACTTTTTAAATTAAGTATGCTGTTTATTTCTTCCTGAATTTCATCTTGTATAGAATCTTCCTTATAAGTTATTTTTATTTCAGAAATACATAAATTCAAATTTTCAATATTATTTGCAAAAACAGCCAGTATTGGCTGACCTTTATAATAGCTGTAGTCTCCTGCCAGAATTGGAATTTTTGATTCATAAAAATTTATTTCTGTAATAGATAAATCATCCTTTGAGATTACTAATACGTTTTTCATTATTGGTATAACTATATTTGTAATTTCTACACCACCTCTATCTGTGTATAATAGTTTCCCAATCAATTTT
This sequence comes from uncultured Spirochaetales bacterium, assembly GCA_902773355.1. Taxonomy (GTDB): domain Bacteria; phylum Spirochaetota; class Spirochaetia; order Sphaerochaetales; family Sphaerochaetaceae; genus CACYEI01. The sequence goes on along the minus strand of CACYEI010000089.1, from coordinate 9,241 downwards.
CTTTCTGATAATTTGAAGATTTCACTTCTATTTGGCATATAAAAATTTTATAAAAATGTTATATCAGCGTAAAGTAGTTAAAATTCTATCTGAAGCAATGATGTTTTTAAATTCATTTATTATAGAAGAAGCAGATGTTTCTTTTTTTTGGTTTTCATCCAAATCCAAAATAATTTGTCCTTCATGCATCATTAAAAGTCTGTTTCCATAATCTATAGCATAATTCATATTATGAGTAATCATTAAACATGTTAATTCATTCTCTTTCACTATCTTATTGGTTAAATTCATTATTTTCTCTGCTGTAGGAGGATCTAAGGCAGCAGTATGTTCATCTAAAAGTAGTATTTTGGGAGTTATAATTATGGCCATGGCAAGCGTTAAAGCCTGTCTTTGACCACCAGAAAGCAAACCTACTGCTTGATTCATTCTGTTCTCTAATCCCATACCTAACATAGCAACTTTTTCTTTTATAAATCTTTTTTCTTTTTCAGTTATACGGTGAAGCCAGCTGTCATGACTACTACAGGCTAAATATAGATTCTCTAAAATACTCATTTCAGGAGCTGTTCCTCTAAGAGGATCCTGAAAAAGTCTACCTATCAGTTTGGCTCTTTTATGTTCTGGCATAAACGTAATGTTGGTGTTGTCTAATATTATACTTCCTTCATCTATTTCAAAACTTCCACAAATAGCATTAAACAGAGAAGATTTACCTGCTCCGTTTGAACCTATAATTGAAACAAAATCTCCTTTTTTAACATTTAGAGTAATATCATTAAGAGCAATTTGTATATCTTGAGAATTTTTATTAAATGTTTTTCTTACGTTTTTTAGTTTCAGCATTGTTCTTTCCTCTTCTTTTTTAAATTACTGTTTTTTCTTTTGTTTATAAAAAATGGGATGGAGAGTGATAGAATTACAATAATTGATGAAATTAAGTTCAACATAAATGCAGGAACCTTAAATCTTAAAGCAATAGTATAGACTAGGCGGAAAATGAATGATCCTAATACCGCTCCAATAATCCTAAGTGTAGTTTTTCTACTTTTGTTAAATATGACATTACCTATTAAAAGAGAAGCCAGTGCTACTGTAACCATTCCAGCTCCCATGTTAACGTTTGCACTTTTATTCATTTGGGCAAGCAGACATCCAGACAGGGCAGTAAGAGAGTTTGAAATGCACAGTCCACTTATTGTGGTAAAAACAGGATTAATGGATGAAGATTTTACCATATCTAAATTGTTTCCAGTAGCTCTGATTGCTAGTCCTAATCTGGTTTTTAAAAGGTTGGAAATCAGGAAAACTAACAGGCTTAAAATAGCTATAACTAATATAAGCTTGTATTGACTTTCTAAAACAGTCCCATTTAGTAGTGTTTTCATTTTTGAAAAAACTGTATTTACATTGTTAAGATTTATAAGAGATTTGTTCCCAAGTATTGCTATATTTATGGAATACAGACCAGTATTTACAACAATTCCAGAAAGTAATGAATTAATACCGCATTTGGTTTGAAGTAAACCGGTGATAAATCCACTTATGGATCCTGCTAACATAGATGCAGGAATAGATAAATACGGATGTCCGCTTAGTGCTATCATGGCGCCAACTACAGCACCTAATGTAAAACATCCATCTGTTGATAGATCACATACATTTAGCATGCTATAGCTTATGAACAGAGCTAAAACTGTAATGGAAGATGTAAGCCCAAGTTCAAGGGCTGTTATTATTAAATCCATATTTTGTAAACCTTTATATTAAAGTTCATTTATATTAAAGTTCATTAAAAGAATTGGCTGTTTTTATTTTTTTTATGCTTGTACAATAAGGGGAAAAAATGGTAACTAAATCATCATAATTATAACCTAGTTTTTCTGCTATTTCTGTATTGATGGTAGCTGTTCCGTTATCAAAAGTCATGACACTTAATGAACTTATTTCCTTTTTATCAATTAAAACAGAAGCTGCCATTTCAGCGGTTTTCTGACCCAAGTATGCATAATCAACGCCATAACCTAAAAATGCACCATTTAAGGCAAAAGAATCTGCACCTGTAAAATGTGGTATTTTAGCGTCAGAGAATATTTCATAAATTGCAAGTTGGGATGTCATTACAGTATTATCAGTAGGAGTAAAAACAGCATCTACTTTATCTGAAACTAATGCTTGTGCAGCCATTATTATTGAATTCTGATCTGTACCAGTATGCTCAATATAAGAAATACCTTTTTTATTTAAAAAATCTTTAGCTTCTCTAATTGGGGTAGTGGAAGAATCCTGACCCACATCATAAAGTAAGCCTATTTTTTTAGCATTTGGTTTAAGAGCCAGTATTAGATTTAGTAGTGCAGAGCTATCAAGATAATCAGAAGTGCCACTTAAATTACCGCCTGGAGTTTTTAATGATGACACTATACTAGAACCAACTGGATCAGACACTGCTGAAAAGATAACTGGAATAAGATTATCTTCAGTTGCACTCTGCATGGCTATGGCTACAGGTGTAGCTATTCCTATCATAATATCAACTTTATCCGCAATAAAGTTTGAAATAATCTGGTTTAAAATATTTATATCAGCATTACAGTTTTCCAATCTGATATCAAATTTAACCTGTCTTTCTTCCTCTATTTCAGATAGTCTGTTTAAAATATTATCAACTATCTGATCAAGTGATGCATCATATACATAATTACATATTCCTATCTTAAAAGTATTTTTATCTTTTTTTTCATTATTTCCTAAGGAATATAAAGAAGACATAATGGAAATAAAAAGTAGTATGGTAATGTAAATTTTTTTCATATGTTTACCTCATTTTAATATTTTTCTAGCTTAATCAGGTATATTATTATATTTATGTTGTATTATTTTAGATGTTTTAAAAAAAATTTTTTCTAATCTTTTTACTTCTCCTTCAGTTAAACCTGCTCTGCCTATAAGATCTCTTATAAATCTGAATGTAAAATTTTTTTCTAAATCAAGTTTAAAATAGTTAAATTCACTTAGATATTTTGTACAGTTAGCAGCAGCATTAGAGGCTCTGTCTATATCTACTGATTTATCATAGTCAGGATAATTCTTCATGGTTTGGTATAACTCATAACAAATGATTTGAACTGCCTGTGATAAATTTAATGAGGGAAAATTTTCCGAAGTTGGAATACTTACTAAACATTGACAAAGATCAAGCTGTTTATCTGTTAGACCAGAAGATTCACATCCAAAAACTATACTGCATGAGCCATTAGAATTTTGTTTAAGCATTTCAGTCATTTCTTTAGGTGTATAAAATCTTGTCTTTCTAAATTTACCATGCCTTCTGGAAGTGGCTATGGCTAGGTCTGAATGTTTTAAAGCGTCTTCCAAATTATTGAAAGTCTTCCTGTTTTCCCAAATATCAAAGGCATGAAGTGCTAAGGTTTTAATTCTGTTTTCATCATATTTATTACTTGTAACCATGATTAAATTATTTATTCCCATGGTTTTCATTGCTCTACAAACACTCCCAATATTTGCTGCATCTTGAGTATCTACTAGTACTATATTGATTTTTTTTAAATAATCACTCATAGCTAGATTATAAATGTAAAGTTCATAATTATAAATCAGATAAAAAACATAATTATTTTAGTACTGTATTACCATGAAAACAGAAATATTCATTTTTTTCTTTTTACCCTTTTTATTCATTTTGATTATACCTGTTTTCCCTTTTATAAAGCATGTGGATTTATTGTACCTATTATTTTTTTTTATTATTTCTTTTATATGTTATTTTCTGAGTAAAAAAAATTTTGTTTTAAAAATTATTGCCTTTTTTATATGTATATTAATTTTATTATTTACAATTTTCTTTAAAATGCATGTTAGAAATAATTTAGTAATGTCTTTAAACTGTAGTGATGTAAAAATTGTTTATGGTAAAGTTTTTTCTGATTCAACATATAGCAGTAGTGGTAACACAGTAACCACAGTATTAATTAGTAATGTGGAAAATATTAGAAAAGATATTTTAAGTGCTAGTGGGCTTATAACGCTGGTACGTAAAGAAGATGTCACTTTAACCTGTGGCTGTATGATTAAGGCAGAAGGGTTTATTTCAGAAGATTCTGGATTATTTATTTGTGAAAATATTTCAGTTATAGATAAAAACTGGATAAATCAATTAAGAGAGAAAATTATATTTTTAATTACAAAAAGAGTTTTAGGTGACAGCGGAAAAAAGGATGCACGGCTACTAAGCCTTTTACTTATGACAGGTAGAGTAGAAAGCTCTGACTTTAAGATAAAGGAACTGGCTTTTCAATGTGGCTGTCTACATATTTTAGCTTTAAGCGGAATGCATTTAAATTTTATATCATCATTTATAAGAACTGTTACAGGTAAGAAAAAATATTCATTTTTTTTTGCTTTGGTTTTTGATTTTATTTTTGTATTTATAGCTGGTCCAAGACCTTCTTTAATCAGGGCATTTATCTTATTTTGTTTTTTTAAGTTAGATAAACATTTAAGATTGTTTTTAACGGTTTTGATTCAGACAGTTTTGTTTCCTTATAGTATCAGTAATTTGGGAAATGTTTATGGATATATCAGTGTTGTAGCTTTAGTTGTATATGCACCATATGTAAGTTCTGCCTTATGCTTTTTTTTACCTAAAAAAATTTCCAATATTATTGGTGCTTCTATTACTGTATTACTTGTAAATGCACCAATACAGATAATAGTTGACGGTGCTTGGGCTATAAGTAGTATTTTAGCTGCTCCAATATCAGTTTTATTTGTTGTTTTTAGTATGATTGGAGGATTTTTAACTTTAATTTTTGGGCTTAACTTAATAACAGATAAAGTAATGTCAGTAAGTTATATACTACTTGAAAAAACATTTAGTACAGCCTCAGTTATTCCTAAAATGCATGTGTTAGGTTACATTGTTTTTCTTGTTATATCTTTACTTCTTATTTTAGTAATAAAAATATACAGCAAGCGTGTTAGGAAACACGCAGAACATATACTTTCAAATATTCACTTTCTGGAAAAGAAAGGAGGACAGGATGATCCTCTCCTTGACCTAAAGTATGTAGAATTCTGACATCTTTTCCGCTGTCTTTAGAAGCATAGGCTAAGATGGTTCTGAATTCTTCTCTACTTAAAAGTCCAGTACATGAACAGGTAACCAAAATACCACCTGATTTTATTTTAGACATGACCATTCTGTTTAATTCTTTATAACCTCTTCTGGCATCATTTAAGGTTGTAACTGTTTTAGCCATTTTAGGTGGATCTAATATAATTAGATTGTATTTATTATCTTTTATATCATGAACTGCCTGAAATACATCTGCCTGAACTAAAGTTACTTTTTCTGCACATTCAGCGGGGAGGATTTTTTTTGAAATATTTAAGTTCAGATTGTTTTCTAATGAGTTTAGGGCAATTTTTGAAACATCAAGTGAAGTTACTGATTTGGCACCCCCTCTCAGGGCATGAAATGTAAATGCGCCAGTATAACAGCACAAATCCAGTACATCTGCATCTTTTGCATAATTTTCAACTATATTTCTGTTGTCTCTTTGATCACAATAAAATCCACTTTTCTGTCCTTTCCCAGGTATTACGTTATAGAGAATACCATTTTCTCTTATTTCTACTGGCTTTGTTAAAAATTCATTTCCTTCCTCTTTTATATCTACAATTTTTTTATTTACATAGTATTCAATTGTTTCAGGTATTTTTTCAGCATTACAGAATGAGGGATCTGTGGAGAGTACAATAAAATGTGGAGATAAAAAATCTGTTATTTCATCTATAATCAGCTGTCTTATAAGATATGCAATTTTGGATGAAATAATAACTCTCACGGTATCACAGTATATATCTGCACTTATTCCTGGAAGAAAATCTGCTTCTCCATGTATTATCCTGAATACAGTAGTTGGTGTGTTCTTATTAAAAAAGGAAATTCTTCTTTTTATGCTTTCTCTTATAGCAGTCTTCCACCATGTAGCATTTGGATAATCTTTTGTGTAAGTTAGCATACGTAATGGAATATGGGTTTCAGAATCATAATAGCCCCAGCCAAGAAATTCATGTTCTGAAGAAAACACTTCTTGAATTTTACCGTTCTCTTCCGCTTCCTGTATGGCAGATGCAAACACCCATGGATGGTGTCTTAATATACTTTTTTCTCTTTTAGGATTTAATTTAATCACTTTTTATCCTTCCCTAAATTAATAAATTTTTTTACATTCTGAGTGAAAATAATTCCTATTCCAGGAGCTTGAAGACATTCCATATTTGAAATAGCGTCTACTATTTTATCTGAATCTTCATTTTTACATAGTATAAGGATCATTTCTTTTTCTGGAACTATGGTTATACCTAAGAAATTGGCACTTCCGTCATTTGGAGCGGTACCACGTGCATGTGTAATGGTTCCACCTTTAGCGCCTGCTTTTCTAGCTGTATCCATAATATCATCTGCATAACCAGAATTAACTATAATGGTAATTAGTTTCCAATTGTTATTTTCTTCCATATTTTCTTCCGTTTTTAATAATGCTGCCACACCTTCAATTTTAGGATTTTCTATGGCATTATCTATAATGTTGTCAGCAGTATTTTCATCTGCAACAATAAGAGAAATTTCTCTAGTTTTATCTCCTAATCCTAACATACGTAAAATAGAGTTAGAGGCTGTCCCTTTGGCTAAAAATATAGTTCCACCCCTAGCTCCGTTCTTAACTGCTAATGACATGAACCTGTCAGAATCTCCATGTCTTAGAATAGAGAGCAGGAGGCAATTTTGCAACAATATCATTCTGATAAAACCTCTTTCTTTATTTTTTTCTCTTTAATTTTATAAATTATACCAAGAATTTGAATAGTTATAAATGGAGATAAGGCAACAAGTCCAATCATTCCAAACCCACTGCTTTCAGCTGTAGATGTACCTAAAATAAAACTCATTAGAAAAGATGTACTCATAGGTCCACTTACTGTTCCACCTGAATCAAATGCCAATCCAGAAAATAAAGGTGGTGAAATGAATGAAAAAATGAGAGATATGCCAACTGTTACATAAATAAACCAGATATAATTTAATGAAAAAATTATTCTTAAAATTGATAAAACTACTGCTATAGAAACTCCTATGCAAAGAAAAATCATTATGGTGGCTCTTTTAATTCTTCCATCTGTAACTTCTTCTACCTGATTAACTAAAATCCAAACTGCAGGTTCTGCTAGAACTGATAGAGTTCCAAATAGAAGAGCAATTAGAATAGGTACATAGATTTTATATTTTGTAATCAGAACATGTCCAAGTTTAAAACCAACACGTGAAAAACCAAATTCAACTCCAGTGAGAAAAATAACCATACCTATGAAAGAATATACTATTCCAAATAGAATTTTTCTGAATTTTATTTTAGGAAATTTAAATAGTAGAAACTGAAGAGCTATTATGATTATAGCTAATGGAGCAAATCCTATAAATGTTTTTTTTAGCACTGAAATTAAGGTTGGTATAAATAAAATAGATTCCTGGGCTGTTTCTGATACAGCATTTGCAGAATTACTATCAGCTGAGATTAAAAACATAAATGATAAAACTATTATTGGTCCTATAGAAGCAACTCCAGTTAATCCAAAACTGTCTTCATTGTTTCCTTTGACAGAAGAGGAAACTCCAAGACCTAGGGAAAGTATGAATGGAACAGCTAAAGGTCCTGTAGTTGCACCTGATGAATCAAAACTTATGGCTATTTCATTCTGAGTTATAAATGCTATGAAAATAAAGACTCCCATGTAGCCTAAAAGCATAATGTATTTAAGTTCAATGTGTTTATATGCTCTGAATAAGCCTAAAGCTAAGAATAGTCCAAGTCCTAGGGCTATCATTAATTTTAAAAATATTTCATTCAAATTTGGATTCATAGAATTAATTCTTGCAACTAAAACGCTTACATCAGGTTCAGCAAAAGTAACAGAAAAACCTATTATAAAGCCAATTAAAAGTATAAGTATGATGTTTTTTTTATTTGTTAATACTACCCCTAATTTTTCACCTATGGGAATCATTCCTATGTCTGTACCTCCTAGAAACAGACTTAATCCTAAAGGTAGCATAATACTTCCAACAATAAATGGAAGCAGAAGATTTTCTAAGGGTACTAAAGTAAAATGAAGTATTAACACAATTAAAATAACAGGTAGAACTGATGTTAAGGTTTCTTTTAGTTTGCTTATAAAATCCATAAAATAATAGTATAAATTTTTTTTTGTTTTTGAAAGAGAGATAAGAACTTGAAAGTGGATTTAAACTTAAATATTATTTATCTGTTTGGAGGAATTGATATGCAGGATTTTATAGTTGAAACCAGTGCTAGACATATACATGTAAACAAGGAAACACTGGAGATATTATTTGGTAAAGGATATGAGTTAAGTGTAAAAAAGAATCTTTCTCAGCCAGGACAGTTTGCTTCTAATGAAAGGGTTACTGTGGTTGGACCTAAAAAGGAACTTGCAAATGTTTCAATATTAGGACCATGCAGGAAAGAAAATCAGGTGGAATTATCGGCTACAGATGCCAGATCCATAGGAATCAGCGCACCAATAAGAGAGTCTGGAGATATAAAGGGTTCAGGTGCATGTAAGTTGGTTGGACCAAATGGTGAAGTTGAATTATCTGAGGGGGTAATAGTTGCTAAAAGACATATCCATATGACAGAAAAAGATGCACAGGCCTTTAATGTTAAAAATGGGGATAGTGTTTGTGTTCTTTTGGATAGCGGTAATGGTAGAAAAACTATTTTTTGTGATACGGTTATAAGAGTCTCTGATTCTTACTCTTTAGCCATGCATATAGATACTGATGAATCAAATGCAGCTGCTTGTTCATCTGAAATGCGTGGAACTATAATTAAAAAGTGTGGGGATTAAATTATTTTAATGTTTCAGAAATAAAAAATATTCTCAGAGATAACTCATTGGTCATGTCTAAACGTTATGGACAGAATTTCTTGATTTCAGAAACAGCTGTGAATAAGATTATTCATTCCATGGGATTAAGAAAAGGCATGAAAGTATGGGAAATTGGCCCAGGTTTAGGTGTTTTAACGTCTAAATTAATAGGTAATAATGTTGATTTAACCTGTTTTGAAATAGATTATGGTTTTATAAAAGTACTAAAAGAAAAGGCATTTGCTGATGAAAAATTTAATTTAGT
>CACYEI010000088.1 GCA_902773355.1 uncultured Spirochaetales bacterium | reverse complement strand
TAGGAAAACCAGAAAGTCTACTTTTGGAAATGAAAATTCTTCAAAAGAATCCACAGAGTCTACTTTTGAAAATGCTTAATCAAAAAAACAACTTTTTTTGTCCACTTTTCTTGACAGGTACCCGCTGTTCTTGCCCTGAAATGATGGAGTTATGAGGGCAAAATAAAAGAGAGTTATGCGTTAATTCTTTATCTGTGATGAATTAAGTAACTCTCTTCTTGTGTGTACCATTGTATTACAGGTTTATAACCTAAAAATCTGTAAAACAATGTTGTCAAGGGCGGCTTCAGCCGTTCATCTTGACCCTTGATGACATAGTATCCATTGGTACTATTATTGATGCGGCCAACTGGACTTGAACCAGCACAAGATTTCTCCCACTAGCACCTCAAGCTAGCGTGTCTACCAATTCCACCATAGCCGCAAAATCAAGAAAAACATACAATTAAAATAAACATTAGTCAATTGTTAATACGTATTAACTTTTTTCTGATAAAAATAGTATCATAGTAATGTGACTGCAGAACAGGTAGATTTAATATTCCAAAACCATGAAAATTTTTTAGCTATACAAAAAGAAAAAAATGCATTGATAATAGATTTAAATAAAAAAAACTTTTCACTGTATAAAATTCCCAAACTGTACCTGGAAAACTACGTAAGTGGAATAGCACTTGGACTTAGATTATATTATGTATTTTCACACAAAAATGAAAATAAAAATGAAGATGAACCTATTATTTTTACCTTTTCCGAATTATTAAATACTGATCTACCATTTACAAATCAAACAACAATAACATTCAGAAGTCCTCAAAATAATATGATTATGCATAATTTTTTATCTGGAGAAATAGGTAGAAAATTTTTAGAAATAAAAATTAATGCAGTAATAATAACTGGAAAATCTGACAAACCTTTAGATATAACTATAAGCAGAGAATATGTAAAATTTTATAAATCTAAAATTTCATATCCTGTTAATACAAATGATATTATAAAAAATTATGGTACCGATGTTATTGTTTCTGGTTCAAAAGCTCCGTTTTCTTCATGCTTTTATAACCATGAACTGTCTGGACGTGGAAGTTTAGGTCTTGTTTTTTATAATAAAAACCTTGGACTCATTAAATTCAATATACATAAAATAAACTTTGAAAAAAATGAAATATCCAAAGATTTAACTGATAAACTAGATAAAAATAAAGACTATAAAAACTATTTGAAAGCAGGAACATCCGTATTTTTAAAAGATGCTTTAATACGTGGTTGGGCACCAATAAGTAACTTTAAATTTAGATATGATCCTAGACTACTATATCTATCAGCAGAAGAAATAATAAGGAAATTTGATACAATTAAAAATCCATTTCCAGATTTTACTGCATTACTAATGTTAGGTTCAAACCCGGAAATTTTTAACCTAAGTACAGTAATGGAAAGTTATAAAAAATGCTTAGAGTACGCTGTGGATCCTGTAAGCACAGGAATCAATGATAATTCAATTACAACAAAATATAAAATTAATAATCTGGAGTGTGGACCTTTTGATTACAGAGGAGCTAATGAACAAGGGATCCTGAATGCATTTGGATTTTTCATTCCACTATATAGAAGCCTGCTTAATAAGAACAAATTCAAATATTCTTCTCTACCCGTTTTATTACATGAATATGCTTTTGAAATGGGACTTCAATGCCTAGGAATTGACAATAAAATCAATGCATTTATAGACAATAAAAAAGATATCTTGCCAGCATTGTCTATTTTTACAAATAAACAAATATATTCAAATCAAATTGTACACTTAGGCAAAAGATATATTTACTTATTTTATCAAACAGAAATTTTAGAAAAAAAAACAAAAACATATATTCCAGATTACTTTACACTGTATTCAAAAAGTAATCATAAAGAGCCATCTGTTTTTAAAGCAAATACACTTATACCTGAATTTAAAGAATTATTGAATAATATTTGGAGGAACAATTATGGGAATTAGTATTATGATTTCAGAAGATCCTATAGACAGCGGATATAAGGCTGGTGTTTGCATAGCTGATCTTTTAAATGATGCAATAGATGATAAGGGAAATGCAAGAATGATTTTATCTGCAGAACCCGATCTCTTTAATATATACAATTCTCTTTTAGTTGAAGATGTGGACTGGAGCAAAGTTGAGGTATTTCAACTATGTGAATATATTAATGAATCAGATACAAACTTTGGAATACTTAGAAAAAAATTAGATGAAAATTTTATTTCAAAAATTGAACCTAAGGCATTTTACTATTTAAACGGTAATAACACCCAATCTATTTCTGAATTACTATCAAAAGAAGAAGTAGATGTGGCAGTTATAGGAATAGGGAAAAATACCGAGTTTGGATTTAATTATAGTCCTGCAGATTTTGATTCTACATTAAATTATAAAATTATAAATAATGATAAAGTAACCATGCTACCATTACAGATTATGAAGTCTAGACATATAATTTCGGTAGTTTCAAACAAAGAAAAGAAAGAAGCTGTTTATAGAACAATAACAGAAAAATATTCTAAAAATACGCCATCTTCTATTTTGAAGTTACATTCTTCATGGTTCTTATTTTTAGATTATGATTCATCAGAAAAGCTATTGAATTTAGAAGTAAAAAATTTTAATTAAAGAGAATTGATAATAAAAAGATAAAAAAATATAATTATATTAATTTTATAAAGTTGCGGTATTAGCACATCGGTAGTGCAGAAGCTTCCCAAGCTCCAGAGGCGGGTTCAATTCCCGTATACCGCTTCTTCTTTCATTACTCCAAATATGTAGTCAATATTCTAATTCCATTCAATGTCAAATAAGAGTCATGTATAAATGCATGATTAAGGAATGGCATGACATAATAGGCAAGACCGCCAGTAACTAATAATTTAATTTTTTTACTAATCTCTTTTTCTGCCCTATTAACTAATTCATGTAACTGTCCAACAAATCCATATATAATACCACTGCTGATTGAATCTACGGTATTCAAACCAAATACACTATCTGGAATTTTTAGAAAATTTTGAGATATTAGAGAAGCACTTAAGTTTAAGGCTTCTAAAGATGTATATATTCCAGGAGCTATAGTAACACCTAGTATTTCCCCAGATGGTGAAACTGTTTGAGTTTTAAAAGCTGTGCCAAAATCAGCAATCATTACATAGTCATCAGGATACGTATAATGAGCGGAAACAAAATTACAGAACAAATCATATCCAAGTTCGGAAGGAATGGATGACGTATTTAAATTATTTTTACATTTGAGATTTATTTCAAAGAAATTTGATTTTAATAAATTAAATACGTTCTTTTTTAAATCAGATGTTACAGATGGCACAACAGAGCAAAAAGAAAGGTATGAAAACTTTATAGTACAAATATATTCTGTTAGTTTTTGTGCTAAATCATGGTCATTTGTATTAAATCTTTTCTGTTCTGACCAAATATCATTTTCATATAAGGCACAAACTACATTTGTGTTGCCTACATCAATACATAAAATCCCATTCATATCTAATAAAACTTGATTATAAAGCTACTGCAGTGTTACTGCCATATTTTTTCATTCTTAATTCTTTGATTTCAGGATCTGAAATATAATCATCAAATTTCATATATTTGTCTATTAGACCATTAGGAGTAAATTCAATAATTCTATTAGCTATGGAATCAACAAACTGATGGTCATGACTGTTAAATAAACAAACCCCTGTAAAATCAACTAACCCATTATTCAAACTTTGAATAGACTCTAAATCCAAATGGCTGGTAGGTTCATCAAAAATAAGACAATTATTACCTTCTAGCATTAATTTTGAAAGAACACACCTAACCTTCTCTCCTCCAGAAAGGACTTTACAGCTTTTTAATGCTTCATCACCTGAAAATAACATGCGTCCTAGAAATGAACGTATATACGTTTCATCAGAATCTTCTGAAAACTGACTTAACCATTCAGTAATACTATAATCATGGTTAAAAAATCTATCATTATCTTTGGGGAAATAGCCTTGAGATGTAGTTACACCCCACTCATATGAACCACTATCTGGCTCCATATTACCAGTGATAATTTCAAATAGAACAGTTTTAGCAAAATGATCTGGACCGACAAAAGCAATTTTATCGCCATTATTAACAGTTAATGTCAGGTTTTTTATTATTTCTACATCATCAATTTTCTTAGATAGTTCATTAATTTGCAAAATATTTTTTCCACATTCTCTGTTAGGTTTAAATGAAACATAAGGAAAACGTCTGCTGGAGGCCTGTATGTCATCTAAAGTTAACTTATCTATAAGTTTCCTTCTAGATGTAGCCTGCCTGGCTTTAGCTACGTTTGATGAAAACCTTAAAATAAATTCCTTTAATTCTGCTATTTTTTCTTCTCTTCTTTTCTTTTCATCTTTCATCTGTTTAGCAGCTAACTGACTAGACATATACCAAAAATCATAGTTCCCTACATAAAGCTGTATTCTTGAGTAATCAACATCTGCAATATGGGTACATACTGTATTTAAAAAATGTCTGTCATGAGAAACAACTATTACAGTGTTGTTGAAATTCATCAAAAAATCTTCAAGCCAATGAATACTTTCCAAATCCAAATGGTTTGTAGGTTCATCCAGCAATAGAATATCTGGATTTCCAAATAAAGCCTGAGCTAAGAGAACTCTAACTTTTATGTTATCTTCCACATCTGACATTTTTTTGGAATGCATATTTACAGAAATACCCAGGCCATCCAAAATAACTCCTGCATTAGATTCAGCTTCCCATCCACCAATTTCTGAAAATTCTGATTCAAGTTCCGCAGCTCTAAGCCCATCTTCCTCTGTGAAATCATCTTTAGAATAAATGTTATCTCTTTCTTTCATTACATCATAAAGATGTTTGTAGCCCATGATTACCGTATCTAGAACAGTATAATCATTAAATGCATAATGATCCTGTCTGAGTACTGCCATTCTCTGACCAGGAGTAATTATTATTTCTCCAGAGTCTGGCTCAATTTCCCCAGATAAAATTTTTAAAAAAGTAGATTTTCCAGCGCCGTTTGCACCTATAACACCATAACAATTACCTGGTGTGAACTTTATGTTTACATTTTTAAATAGTACTTGAGTACCATAAGAAAGTGAAACATTTGAAACAGTTATCATTTATTTCTCCAAAGGAAGTTCTGACTCAACTCTAGTTCCAAGGGGAATCGAACCCCTGTTTAGAGACTGAGAATCTCCCGTCCTAACCCCTAGACGATGGAACCAAAAAAACTGGGATAGAGGGATTTGAACCCCCAAAGGCAGAACCAGAATCTGCAGTGTTACCATTACACTATATCCCAATAAGACAATAAAACAGTATACAAAAATTTATTTGACTGTCAACAACTGAAACTAATCAAAAATATAGCTGAATTCAATTCTTTCATCTGTTTTTGAAACCAGATGCCTAAAACTATTTATAGCCTTAAAATTACATCAATTACAAATAAGATGATTTAGCCATATTAAAAAGCATGGTTTTTAGAGCACTATCTGAAAATAAAAAGCCCAAATCTCCATCTGGAACAATGCAATTATTTATTTTCTTATAATAATCCGGAATCTTGGTAATTTCATAACCAAAATCACTATGTAGTCTGTCTAGATTTATGCCGCTATCTGTCCTACTTCCAAGCATTATTAACTCTTCACACTGCTGTTCAGAAGTTAAACTTTCTATATCATATTCTGTTAAAATATTTCCATTAATATATGCCTTAATATCAGCTCTACCTGTTATTCTGAATACATTATTATTTCTGAATGAAGTTCCACTGGCAGATGGTCCTATCCCTACAAACTGCCCGTAATTCCAGTAAACCATATTATGCTTACTAACCTCATTGTTTTTTGCAAAATTTGAAACTTCATAATGCCTGAAATTGTTTTCTTTTAAATAGAGCCATGTTTTTTTTAGCATTTCTGCCTGTGTTTTTTCTGTCAATTCTCTATATCTTCCATTCTTGAATAATGGAGCGTTTTCAGAAGGAGTCAAGGAATAAACACTTAAATGATTGACAGGAAAACAATTAATTAAAAATTCCAAATCTGATAATGGATGAGAATTCATACCACGTACACATGTAATAAAATCATAACTCAATTTTATACCTGTTTTTTCTTTAATATTCTGAGAAATCTCCAATGCTTTTAAAGTAGTTTCAAGTGTTGCATTTCTACCTAACGTTTTTAATACTTCTGCACTTAAACTCTGCACTCCCATACTAAGTCTGTTAAAATATTCTGAAAAAAGAAAAACAAAATCATAATTTAAATGTTCAGGATTAACCTCTATGGTAAATTCTTCAGGTTTGCCGTATTTACAGATAATACTGCATAAATTTTCAAGTTGTTTTATAGATAAGATACTTGGGCTTCCCCCTCCAAAATAGACTGTATAAAAAGGTTTATGAAAATAATCAACTACATGAATAAGCTCTTCTGATAGTTTTTTGGTGAATGCGGAAGCTAAATCTGAATCAGATTTTACTGAATAAAAATCACAATAGGCACATTTTTTCAAACATAGTGGTATATGGACATATAAAGATGTTGTACGTAATGGATCATAATAATCCAGAAAACTCATGACGGAGTATGTCCAAATCTACTTAACGGCCAAAAGAATGTAATCAATTTTCCTGTTATATTAGATGTTTTAACAGGTCCAAAATACCTTCCATCATATGAATTATCTCTGTTATCTCCTAAAGGAAGTATGTATCCATCTGGAACATACACACCAAGATTATATTTTGTCCATAAACTTCTTGTATTCATATCTGATGGATCAAAACTTCTTTTTGTCATTTCATATTCTTTATTATAGGCATAATCATCAAAATAATCTGTTTCATCTGTTTTAATCCAATTATTGTAAATATTACTTAGATAAGAAAAAGATGGGATATTCTTTTCAGATATTTTCAAATCCTCTAATAGCGTTTTTAGTCTTACATATACGGAGTAATTAGGATAAAAACTATCTGGTATGCTTCTGTGTGGAGCTGTACTGAGTCCGTTTTCTTCTCTAAATATTTTTTCATAAATATAGTTAGATGTACCAGAAGCCTTAATAAGTGCTTCACCGTTTTCAAACGTTACTGTATCCCCGCTTTTTCCTGCACTTCTTTTTACTAATAGCCACTCTGCAGGATTACCATTTTCATTTTTCTCTATATTAACCAGACCAAATGTAATCATATAAAGTGCTCTGGAGAGAATTGATGCTATAGAACCTTTATTTTTATATGTTGGATTATAAAAAGTAATAATATCATCTCTATCTGGCTTGCGTGAATTTAGAATCTTTGGTCCATAAGGATAAAGTTCTATACCATAAATGGCTTTAGATACAAAAACTCTATCTTTTACATTTAAAGTTTCAACCATAGAAGGACTTGGTATGACAAAAAGCTGAAATAAAAACTGATTTATTAAAAGAACAACAACAACACCAAACACCAAAGCATCCAACCAACCTAATAATTCAGAAATAAATGTTGGCTTTTTAGCCTGTTTTGCCATTTTTCTGGCTTTTCTATATGTAAGTCTTTTTTCTGTAAAAGTCTGAACAGCATTAAAAAATTTGGTCATAAACAGTTTTTATAGAATTAACTCCTTCTTTATTTATTTTATAGGAAAATTCTGAAAGTATTTTTTCAAATTTTACACCGTAACTATGATTTGAATCACCTATGGTTTCTTTTATACTTTCCATGACAAAATATGCAGCAGCCTTAGCTGAGTCATGAGCTGAAAAGTCCTTTA
Organism: uncultured Spirochaetales bacterium; assembly: GCA_902773355.1. Taxonomy (GTDB): domain Bacteria; phylum Spirochaetota; class Spirochaetia; order Sphaerochaetales; family Sphaerochaetaceae; genus CACYEI01. The sequence continues at coordinate 16,156 of CACYEI010000088.1, read as the reverse complement.
CGTAAAGAGCAGTAAAAACAGAAGAAAAAATATCTCCAGTTCCGTGATAACTCTGATTAATTCTTTCATGGCATAGGTAGGTTTTATTACCATTAATACTTATAAATACTCCTGTAGTATTTTCTGTAAACCCTACACCAGTGAGCACAACATTATTCAAACCTATTTCTGATAAGGCATCTATAAGATGCAAAACATAGGATTTATCATATTTTTCTTTATAATGAAATCCTGTAAGAAAACATGCTTCTGTAATATTAGGAAGAATAACTGACGCATTCCTACACAGTTCAAGCATCTTTTTAACGTAAACATCATTAAATGCAGGATAGAGTTTTCCGTTATCAGCCATGGCTGGATCCACAATTATTTTACACTCAGTAGCTGAAGTTTTTGAAAAAATATCCAATACATATGGTATCTGTTCAGGACTACCAAGATACCCCGTATAAAAAGCATTAAATTTAATATTTTCACTCACCCAATGTTGTAAAATATTTGGCATATCTGACGCTAAATCTCTACAAGTCCAACCTGTAAACCCTGCGGTATGAGTAGAAAGCACAGCGGAAGGTAAAATGGCACACTCTACAGAAAGAGCAGAAATAATAGGTAAAGCTACAGTCAAAGAGCACTGGCCAACACATGAAATATCCTGAATTGTCAGAATTCTATTATATATTTTAGAATTATAATCCATCACAAATCCTCAGACCAAACCATTATATATCTGTACAATTCTTCTTTCAATCATGAGTTCCATATCTTTTACATTATCTCTATCCAAGTTTTCTGTAGGTATAGAATCATCTACATGAATAAAGGCATCAACTCTGGAAAAAACTTTTTTCCTATCTTCCAAGCCTACTCTAATTCCTTTTATCACTATAGGAATAATCTCTGCAGAACTTTTAGTTGCCAGCTTAAAACTTCCATGTTTAAAAGCTCCTATCTTTCCAGTTTTACTCCTGGTCCCTTCTGGAAAAATAAGCATAGGAGTTCCTTGTTCTATTTTTTTTACTCCTTTATTAATTGATTTAGCACTTTTTTTTAAACTTTTTCTATTAATAAAAACACAATCCAAAGCCACAGCAATTATGTTAATAATAGGACAAAAAATAAGTACGCTTTTTAAAATAAAACCGCATCCTATACCTAATGCACCCTCTACTAACGGTATATCCAGCATACTGGTATGATTGGAGATATAACAAATTTTTTTACCGTTCTTTTTGAACTCTTCCAAATTTTTCAAATTACCACTTTTATGAACATGTATATTCAATATTTTCAAAATACCGTTTGAAATCCATGCAGAAGTAAATGTACTAAGAGATTTTGCTAACCTATTTATATGCAACAGTCTTAAAAAAAGGACAGGTATAAACCCAAATATCAAAGACAAAACAAATAATATAAAAACAGGAATCCACGCCCAAAAGAGTTTAATCATTTAAACACCTTCTTTAATTTAATTAATAATCATCTGGATACATATAGATTTCTCTAGGTTTAGAACCTCTAGCTGGTCCAATATATCCTAATTCTTCCAGTTCTTCTATAAGTCTTGCAGCAGAATTAAAACCTATGGACATTTTACGTTGGAGATATGAAGCTGAGGCATCTCCTTTAGCAGCCACAATCTTCCATGCCTGCATAAGTTTATCCTTACTGTTTCCAGAAGCAGTACTTTTATCATCTGTTGATAAAGAAGTTACAGGATCTTCAAAATATGATTCATCTATATAATCAGGCTCCCCCTGAGCTTTAACATCAGAAACTATCTGTTCAACTTCTCTACCTAAATATGGTCCCTGTATTCTTACAACATTTTTATTTTCAGGTCCCAAATAAAGCATATCTCCTTTACCTAAAAGTTTTTCGGCACCTGTAGTATCAAGAATTATTCTGCTATTTATGGCATCATTTACGGAAAAAGCTATTCTGGTTGGAATATTTGTCTTAATTATTCCTGCAGTTACATCACTTGAAGGTCTTTGGGTAGCCATAACCAGATGAATACCTGTAAACCTTGCTAATGCAGTTATTTTTTTCACAATTTCCGTTATTTCCTTTCCTTTTTGAATCATAAAGTCTGCAAATTCGTCAAAAATAACAACTATATATGGTAAAGGCTGATTAATAAGTTTTTTCTCTTTAATTATTTCATTGTACTCGGAAATATTTCTGGCATTAACCTTACTGAACATGTTAGCTCTTCTAAGCATTTCTTCCACACAGAACTGAAGTGCTTTTATGGCTCTGTCAACATCTGTTATAACAGGAGTAAGTAAATGAGGGATATCATTATAAAGATTAAGTTCTACAAGTTTAGGATCTATCATTATTAATCTGACTTCTGTAGGTTTTTTTGTATATAGAATAGAACAAATTAAAGTATTTATACAAACAGATTTTCCTGATCCTGTGGTTCCTGCTATTAAAATATGCGGAGACTTTGAAACATCTATAATAATTGACTCTCCTGTAATAGTTCTGCCTAGAACCATAGGAACATTCATTTTCACTTTTTTAAGTTTAGGTAAAAGCTCATCTAAACCTATGGTGTCTCTTTCTTTGTTTGGAACTTCAACACCTATGGCATTTTTCCCAGGAATAGGTGTAATAAGCCTTACACTGCTGGCTTCCAAAGCCATGGCTATGTTATCAGAAACACTGTTAACAGAAGCTAATTTTATTCCTGCACCAAGAGAAAGTTCATAAAGAGTAAAAGTAGGTCCGTACTGTATTCTTATAAGTCTAGTAATAATATTAAACTGAGCAAATGTTTCAACAATTCTTTTGCCGTTTATGTCATTTTCCAAATCTTCCTCTGGTTTGACATGCGGTTCAAAATGAGGAAGATATGACTCAGATGGGAATGAATAATGCTTAAGTTTAGCCAAATGAGAAGAACTCAAATGGGAAACTGCTGAAATCATATCCACTTCATCTTCTTCAGCATCTTCATGTGTTTCTGTGGAATTTTTTTCATCTTCTTCTGCTTCTTCTTCAGCTTCAGATTTTAAAACAGAGTTATCTTTAGTTAAAACCACAGTCTGTCCAGGTTTAACTGAAGTATAACTTACCTGAACTTTACCATCTGATTCCTTTTGAACTACCAGAACCGGAGCAGCAGTACCTTCTACTGTTTCCACAGTGGGATTCTTTATTCCTTCACTTTCCTTTATATCAATGTCCACTTTATTATCAGAATCATTAGTATGCTGTATTTCATTTGATACTTTGTAATCAACTTTATCAGGTACTTTAAAAGAAATATGTCCATCATCTGATATATCAGGCATATTTAAAGCAATTCTTATATCATCAAGATTAGATTCAAACTCAGATTTTTCATTATTATCATTCTCTGATACATTTTCATCCAATAATGATTCAGAATTAACATATTTGGGTATTTCTATTTTGTTAAGAATATCTTTTGCATTTTTATGTATAAAATCCAGTTTATCTTCAGAAATATTTATCTCTTTTTCTTCAACTATAGCTTCTAAATCTGCCTCTTTTTCTATATTTAGTTCAATCTCCCTTTGTTCTTCATTTTTTTCTTTTCTTAACTTAATGAAATAAATAAAAAAACCTACGCCAAAAACAAACAAAATACAGCCTAGTATTATAATCAGTGAACTTTTTCTACACATCATAGTTAGGCCAGCCATTTGTGATAATATGGTAATATAAATGGCAATTTTGCCATTCATATAATTATAAAATGCTGTAAACATTAAGAATAAAGAAAGTGGAACCAACGCCCAAAATGACGGTAAAAAAGTAATAGAAAAATATCTATATAAAAAAGAATAATAAATATCAAATACTGCTTTAAGTAAAGACCCCTCTTTCAAATCAAAAGTTACAGACAGTGTAATTAAAAAAACAAATAATGATAAAAGAGAAATAGAAACTGTAGAATAAATACGTTTTTTTGAAAAATCCGGTAACATTACACTAGAATATATAATATTTTCCTAAATTAAGCTATTAAGAAAGCCTATCAAGACGTTTTAGCTTAAACCTGACCTGCCTTTTATTTTTAATAGGTTTATTACCGTGTTTTATCAAAAAACACTTATGAATATTTTTATGCCTTAAGAAATCAACATCTATGGTTGTATCAGTAATATCTTCAATTTGAAAATCTTCAAATAGGTTTTCACTTAATCTGAATTTGGTATAGTTTGTAGAGAAAATAAGTATTCCGTCTTTTGAAAGATGCTTTACGCAAGTACGTATCAAATAATCATGATCTTTTTGAATATCAAACATCTTTCTGTTTTTACTGTTTGAAAAAGTTGGCGGATCACAATATATAAGATCAAATACATCTTTGTTAGACAGTAAATAATCAAATACATCTGATTTATAATAGAAATGATTCATAGAAGTAAAACCATTTAATGACATATTATGTTTAGCCCAGCTTAAATAGTAATTACTTGAATCAACACTTACTGTAGAAAGTGCACCTCCAGCTGAAGCATATACTGTTGCAGTACCTGTGTAGCAGAATAAATTCAAAAAACGCTTTTTTATACTTTCATTTTTTATAATAGCTCTTAAGGGTCTATGATCTAAAAAAATACCAGTATCTAGATTATCAGTAAAGTTTACACAAAACCTAAAACCGCCTTCATGAATGATGTTAAATTTATTAAATGAATTCATTTTAGAGTATTGCTTTAAGCCCTTCTGAATTTCACGTTTTTTTATAAAAATATTTTCCATGTCAACGCCTGTAGCTCTTTCAGTAGCCAAAACAGCTTCTTCCAATCTTCTTTTGGATGCTTCAGGGTCAATAGTTTTAGGAGGGGCATATTCCTGTAAATTTATCCACTTGTTTTCATATACATCCACCGCTACACTGTATTCAGGCATATCTGCATCATACAACCTATAACAAGTTATATTCTTTTCTTTAAGATCCTTTTCTAATGCTGATTTGTTTTTTACCAGACGGTTAAAAATCATCTGAGCTCCAGAAGACAGTGGAGAAGAAATTCTTTCAGATTTCTTTTTAAGAGCTCTTTCAGCCATGTCTTTTCTTTCTTTTTCTGTAAACACGTAATAGTGTGCCAGCTGACATTCTGTTCCACCACTGATAAAAACATTTATCCTGTTAGGTTTCATGTCAATATTTGAAAGAAGTTCTGAATTACCACAAATAATACTTACATTCCAACCTTTAAAGAAATTAGCTAACGTACTTCCTATCATAGAATAGAAGAAAGAATCAGTTTTTAATCTATTTCCATATGGAGGATCTGTTACCATGTAGAAACCAGATTCAGCCATATCTAATTCAGTCATACCCTTACTCAAATTAGATACATCTTCCTCATTCAATAAAGAAAAATCCTTTTTTTCAAATGTTATATAATCTGATAAATTAGCTAATTCTGTATTATTTTTGCTTATTTCAATAGCAGTATCACTTACATCCCAGCCAATTATTCTTACATGAGTTGGGGTTATTTTTTCTTTAGCTTCTGCTATTACATCATTCCAAAGTCTTTCATCATGAAAAGGTAATTTTAAAAATCCAAATCTTTCCGAATTTATTAATCCAGGTGCAGTGTTTGTACATATTAATGCTGCTTCAATACATATGGTACCGCTTCCACAAAAAGGATCAAGCAAAACCATGTTTTTAGTAAAATCCTTACATAAATCCTTATACCACGGACTTCTGTACAGGACAGACGCTGCCAAATATTCGGACATGACAGCAGTAGTCTCTGCTTTTCTGTATCCTCTATGAGAAAAACCTTTTCCTCCAAAATCCAAATACCAGAAAACCTCATCTTTCTTTATATGTATGTGAAAACACACATCAGGATTATCTCTGTCAACATCTGGTCTTTGTCCATAAACACTGCGTAATCTCTCCACTATGGCATCTTTAAATTTTAGTTCTATATAGTGTGTATTTTTTATCCATTTAACATCAGAAGTAGTTTGACTTATCATAAAAGTCTGATTTGGATTTAGGTATTTTTCCCACTCCATATCCAGTGATTCTTTATAGAAATCATCAAAATTATTTATCTGATCTTTTTTTCTAAGTAGAAGAAGAAGTCTTGTAGCACAATGCGTATTTAAAGCAAATGAATATGCTGTTTTTAAGTCAGATTCAAACTCAACCCCACCTAAATATGATTCCAGAACCTTACCACCTGAAAGGATTACTTCTTTTTCAACCAGGTCATTCTGATTAGAAGATGCACCAGCAAAAAAAATCATTTTACAGCTCCACGTTTATTCCAATTTTTAAGTGTGTCTTTATACATTTTATAAATCTGTTCAACAGAATTCTTGATATCATAATTTTTATCTATTGAAAGATATTTTTTACTCTCTTCTTCCAGTTCTTCCCTGTTTTCAAAAAAATAATCAATTTTACTAGCCAATTCTTTGTAATTTCCAGCTTTAAAAATACTTTTTTCACTTAATGCAAACTGTGAAGTTGCTGTCAACTTACCACTGGCTATAATAGGAACCACTCCCATGCTTAGAGCTTCTGTACATGAAAGCCCTTCCACTTCTACTATGGCACAGTGAATGTATAAATCACATTTTCTATAAAGAGATAAAAGCTCTTCCTGAGTATGAAATTCAAAACTGATAGGATATTTTATATAATCCTTTTTTAGTAGCCAATCAGCTTTCTTCCTTAAAGCATTTTCCAGTGGCCCTCTACCTGCCAGTATTACCTTCATTTCCTTAGCATGTTTAGAATATTTCAAAGCCTTAAGTAGAGTAAGCTGATCTTTTTCCACTGAATACCTTCCTGTACACACTATGGTGAAAATGTCATGTTTTAGTTTATTATCCATAGAATTACCATGTGGAATTATTCCATTAGATATTACTTCTAATTTTGCTTTATAATGCCATTTAACTAGTCTGTTTTTCACATTTTCAGTGGGGCACTGTAAATACATTAAATGATTAAATACGTTGTTTCTAAACCAAAGCATTGCACAGCCATTTAAGAATAATGAACGGCCTAAATGCACTGAACAAAACAGATTTTCAGGATGAAGATGATATGTCCCTGTTAAAGGCACATTTTGTTTTTTTGCTATATCACAGGTGACTTTTTCCAGCCAGAAAGGCTCTTCTATATGTATTAAATCAGCCCATTTTACAGCCTTGGTTATTACATCTTTCTGTGCTTTGCCAAATGAATAACCCTGCTTATTAACCAAATTATTAAAAATTGGAAGCTTCATCTGATTCACTTCAAAGTCAACTTTTTTCCCATCAGCATCTGGATTTTTTTGTGAAAGAACTTTTATTTCAATATCATCTCCATGATATTTCAAAAGCGTATCTATAGTTCTTCTGGCAGATGCAGAAAGTCCATTTCCAGAAGCGTATAAACTATTTACAACAAAAAGCACTTTCATAAGTTGTAAGTATGATAAATAATACTTATTTGTTCAATTCTCTTTAAAAATGATTTGGTTATGAAGAAAGAATGACATGGTATTTTTATAAAAACACTTAAAAATTAATAATTATTAGTTTTTATATAGCTTTTTTTTAATAAATATGCAAAAATACAGACCAAAAATAAAATTATGGAGAGAATTGTATGAAAAAAATAATAATATTATTAATAGCTCTTGTCTTTATGACTACATTTGTATTTGCGTCTTCACCAAAAGAAAAAAAGGATAATACTGACTATTCAACTCTTACGCTTGAAGAACTTAAAAAAGAAATAAAAACAGTTTCAAAAGGAAAACTGACGGTAGCTACATCACCAGATTTTGCCCCGTATGAATTTTACGCCATAGATGACAATGGAAAACCTGTTTTATCTGGATTTGATATTTCTTTAGCTGGATATATTGCGGATTTTTTAGGTTTGGAATTAGATATTATCCCTATGGATTTTGACGGAACCATAATGGAACTGCAGAATAAATCAGTAGATTTAGGGATTTCTGGTTATTCACCTGCTCCAGAAAGAGAAAACACCATGGATTTTTCTCAGGTCTATTTTTCTTCAGAACAATCATTTGTATGCCTTAATTCAAATGCATATAAATTTAAAAATTTAGAAGATACCAACAAGAAAGAATATTTGATTGCCGCTCAGATTGGTTCCATTCAAGTAGGGTTAGCTGAAAAATATTCACCAAATGCAGATATAATAAGACTAAGTAAGGTAACAGATATTATAGGAGAACTCACTACTGGAAAAATTGACGGTGCATATATAGAAAAACCTGTAGCCTTATCCTATAAAATAAACTACCCAGAACTTGCTTTAGTACTAGATGTACCATATGAATCAGAAGGTTCAGTTGTAGGCGTTTCTAAAGGAAATGCAGCTCTTTTGGAAGGCGTTAACAGAGCTATAGCTCAAGTTTTAAAAGATGGAACTATGGGTAAATTCATAGAAGAAGCAAACACTTTAGCCAATGGCAATATTTATGAAGGCCTATATTAATTTATTTGGGAAATCCAGTTGGGAAATTACTAGTTAGGAAATTAAATGTTGACTTTAGAAGGTTTTTCAATAACTTGGAACTATATAGAACTGTTTTTACAGGGGATGGTATGCACTGTATCCATTTCCTTTTTTACAGTTCTTTTTGGATTTATTTTAGCTTTACCGCTTGCTTTAGTAAGAATCTCTAAGGTAAAACCGTTTAACTATATATCTACAGCCTATACTGAAATTTTCAGAACCACACCCATGTTGGTTCAGCTTTTTTTGGTATATTTTGTACTGTTTGGAAATATACATTTACCTGCATTCAAACTATTTGGGTTTATCAGATTTGAGAGATTTGTTCCAGGCGTTATAGCTTTATCATTGAACTCTGCTGCCTATTTAAGTGAAATTATTAGGGCAGGAATACAATCTATAGATAAAGGACAGACAGAAGCAGCCAGATCACTTGGCATGAGTCCTGCACTTACTTTAAAAGCAATAATTTTACCACAAGCCATAAAAAATATACTGCCAGCCATAGGTAATGAATTTGTTACAATCATAAAAGAATCATCCATCTGCTATACCATAGGTGTTCAGGAAATTATGTATGCGGTAAATGCAACAAAAGGAGCTACGTATAGAATAGCTGAACCTTTAATTATAGCTACGGCTGTATATTTCTGTCTGACATTCCCTACCAGTAAACTGATATCTCATTTTGAGAAGAGGATGAAACGTGCAGATATTTAATGTTAAAAATCTGAAAAAGTATTTTAATAACGGTAAAAGTGGTAATGCTGAAACTTATGCATTAAACGGTGTAAATTTTACCGTAGATGAAGGTGAAGTAATTTCTATAATTGGTCCATCTGGCAGCGGTAAGTCCACCTTATTAAGATGTTTAAATATGCTTGAAACTCCAACATCTGGAGAAATCTATTTTAAAGGAACTGATATTTCAAAAACCTCAAACATAGATGTTTACAGACAACAGATAGGAATGGTTTTTCAACATTTTAATCTCTTTCCACACATGAGTGTACTTGATAATATGACTTTAGCACCTACTAAAGTTAAAGGCATGACTCAAGAAATGGCTTTAGAAAAAGCAGAAAGTATTTTAAAACGTATGGGACTGGAAAACAAGCTGAATGATTATCCATCCCACCTGTCAGGTGGACAGAAGCAAAGAGTAGCTATAGCCAGAGCACTTATGATGGAGCCTATGGTTATGCTTTTTGATGAACCTACAAGCGCTTTAGATCCAGAAATGATCCAAGAAGTTCTAAATGTTATAAAAGAACTGTCAATTTCAGGTATGACCATGGTTATAGTAACGCATGAAATGAGATTTTCCAAAGAAGTCAGTTCTAAAGTTGTTTTTATGGATAACGGAATAATAGTTGAATCAGGTACTTCTGATGATATTTTTAATAATCCTAAAAGTACAAGATTAAGAACCTTTTTATCAAAACTAAACCTACAATAAGATGGCTACAATAAAGTGCTACAATAAGGTGCTATAATAAGCTGCAGGATTAAAAAATCACTGCAATAAAAACAATGCAATAATGTTATTTGTATTATTTGTCATTATTTGTCCAAATCAGCAAATTTTATATTAATTATGGCTGTTAAATGTATTTGAGAAAGATCTTTATTACAGAATTCCAAAAGTTCAGTCTTAAAATTATTTAACAGTAAGCCTTTTTGTCCACCTATTACAAAATTTGGACAACCTGTAATTAAATATAAATTAACAATAACACTAGCCATAATTTTAACTGCCTGGACTGTAATTTCAGCTGAATAAAAATAATCTTTCAAACAATATTTAGCATCTACTTTTATACAGTCAAATAGTTTAGTATCCAAAATCTTATTTTCTTTATCAAAAAAAGACAGTGTAATTTCATTAGCTAAATAAATATACAAAAATGTATCAAATTCTTCTGTTTTTACATATTCTTCTTTTGCTACGTATTCTGACTCTGTTAAATTTTTTTCTTCAACATCAGAGTTAAGTGCAACTTCAATTCCCAAATTTGCAAATAAAACTTTTTCCACATGTTCAAAACTCAAGTATTCAATATCAAATAAATCAGGTAAGGATAAATTAATTTTAATTACCCTATTTAATCCAAGTTTTGTTGCTCTAAAACAGCTTTTAACCAATGAATTTAAAAATTCAGTAGTTGAAAAATCCTTATATGGTAATAGGCGTTCTGATTTTACCAAGGTATTATTTAAATTAAACATTTCAGTAGTAGTGCATTTTTCTGAAACGTTAATATTTATATAAAAAACGTTTTCTGAAATGACATAAAGAGGAATCTGTCTTCCTACGGACTTTTCTTCTTTAACAAAACCTTTATTGATTAAGTTTTTCACATTATCAGATACCACCGTTTTAGAAAAACCAAGTTCCTTAGCTATCTGTGATCTAATTACCCCTGAATTTGATATAATATATTTCAATATTAGAACTGAATTATAATTAAGAGATAAAAGTTTATCTTTCTTCATGTTTTATTTATATTTATCAATAAATGTGATTATATCCTGAACAGTTTCTATTTCAGATAAAGACTCTTCTGGTAGCTGTTTTCCTAATTCTTCTTCCAGAGTCATTAACAACATTAAAATACTTATAGAGTCAGCACCTAAGTCTGAAATTATTTTAGATTCTGGCTTTATTATATCTTCACTGATACTTAACTGTTTAGCAAGTATTTCCTTTATATGATTAAAATCCATTTTCTGCTCCTTTATTCTTTACAAAGATTCTTCTTTGGTAGCTTCTATATTACTTTCATTAGTTTTTAAAATTTGTGAAAGTTCATTTTCAAGATTTATTGAAAAACTGTTTCTTTCCATAGAATAAGCCTGATATATACATTCATGAACTGATTTAGAATTACTGCTTCCATGACCTTTAACAACAATTTTAGATATTCCCAGTAAAACACTACCTCCATAATTTTGATAGTTCATAAGTTCTTTGAAATCTCTAAAAAGTCCTTTCATTAAAAAACCGCCAAACTTATAAAGAAATTTTGAGTAAATACCTTCTTTCAGCTTTTTTAATAGTTCAATTGCGGTACCTTCTGTTGTTTTGATTAATACATTACCTGAAAAGCCATCACAAACTACCAAATCATACTTACCTGAAAGAAGATCCCTACTTTCCATATTTCCTAGAAAATTAATATTAGGTGTACTTTCCAAAAGATCATAAGCGTCTTTATGAAGTTTATCTCCTTTCCCTTTTTCTGTTCCAACATTAAGTAAAGCAATTCTGGGAGATGAAATATTATAGACACTTTTCATAAAAAGGCTTCCCATTATTGCATACTGCTGTATATATTCAGGATTAATATCAACATTTGCTCCGCTATCACACACACCTACTATACTTCCGTTCATGGTAGGAAGTATGGGACAAAAAGCAGGCCGTAAAACATTTTTCAGTCTTCCTATAAGCAATACTGAAGCCGCAACCAATGCACCGGTTGAGCCTGTGCTGACCATACCACAGATATCATCTTCTTTTTTTAATAAATTCACAGCTTCAATAAGGGAGCTGTTTTTTTTGAATCTGATTACATCTATAGGTTTTTCATCAGGTGTGATTACTTGCTCTGCATTCAGTATAGATATTTTCCTATCAATAATCTCATTATTTAATTTACTGGTTCTCTTTAAAGCCAGATAATTACTTATTTCTTTTTCATTTCCAGAAAGAACAAGAAAAAGATCCTTCATCCTTTCATCTTTTAGTGCCTGAAGAGCACCATCTATATTAGCCTGAGGGCTCTTATCTCCCCCATAACAATCAACAATTATTTTTATCATATCTATTTCATCTTTTTATTTTAATTTTTTTACATAAGATCTACGTCTCTTATGTTCTACCTCATAAAACCTTTTCCATAAATTTTTTATTGCAAAATTATCTTCAAGATTTAAATTAGTCTCTGCATATTCTATTTTATCTCTTATAAGCATCTTCTTTATTTCAGAAGCAAAGACTATACTGATTCCCCTGTTTGCATATTCTGGATCCACCCCAATAAGAGCTAAATCTATTATTTTAGGATGCCTAACTGCATATAAAATTCTAATTAATGCTAAAGGGGTTAATTTCCCATCACTTTTTTTAACAGCATGAGCTAAAGACGGAAAGCACAGCCCCATACATACAGGTTTATCATCTTTATCCAAAATAACAGCTACATGTTTTATATCTATTACCAGATTAAAATTCTTTATCAGCGAATTTTTCATTTCTTCAGTAAAAGGTACTGTTCCATAAACATTAGCATATGATTTATCCAATAAATCAAAGAAGGCATCCTTATATTTCTTTATCCATTCTTTTGTATTTTTTGCTGTTCCAAAATGGAGATTATAACGCTTCATTACATAATCAGCCATTTTATCAATTGAACCATCATCTTCTTTTGGCGGATAAATTTTACTTTCTGTCCAGTCCACTTCCTTTACATATCCAAGATCTTCTATTAGATTCTGATAATATGAATAATTATACTGCTCTTCAAAGGTTGCCATCTGATCAAACCCATGAATCAGTAATCCCTCTCTTTCCAAATCTGAAAAACCTAAGGGACCAACAACTGTATCCATGCCTTTTTCTAACGCCCATTTTTCTACTTCTTTAAAGAGTGCTTTAGAAACATTTTTGTCATCTATACTATCAAATCTTATAAATCTGACTCTTTTTTCATTATGGATTCTGTTACTTTCCTTTTGAATTATTGCATTTATTCTTCCAACAATCTTATTATCCTTATATGCGTTAAAACACACAGACTCACATGTTTTCAGATAAAAATACTTTTTACTGAATATTTTTTTCTCATCTGAATATAATGGCGGAACAAAATATTCATTGTTTTTATAAAGTTTAAGCGGAAAAGTAAGAAAATCTTTCTGTTCTTTTTTTGTAGAAACTTTTTTTACTGTTATATTACTAATCATTTTCCCTACTATATTTACTATCTATGAATGGAATGGAAGCAAACACCTAAACCACTTGGACCAGCTAAGGAGCCCGCTGTAGGATTAGTAAAAACTGTATGAATAATTATGTCTTTACCAAAATTTTCATAAAGTTTTTCTTTTACTTTATCAGCAACATCACTCATATCTGTATGACTGATATAAATCTTATAATCAGTGGCATTAAGCCCTATTTCTTTAATTTTATTTATTATATAGGCAATAGCGTTTTTCTGTCCTGTGACTTTATCAATATTTTCCATTTTTCCTTCTGGACTCATGTAAATGATAGGTCTGATACCTAAAAGTGTTCCCATAGTGGCGGAAAGCCCTCCTACTCTGCCACTATGCTTTAAGAACTTTAAGTCATCTACAAAAAAATACATGGCCCAGTGATCAACTTCTGTTTTAGCCCAGTTTAATATGTAGTCTATATCCCTTCCTTCTTTTACTAATAGCCCCACCTGTTCAGCTATGGCATGGCTAATAACAGAAATACCTCTGGTATCTATTTCATAAAATTTTCTATCAGGATATTTTTTATTTAACTCCTTTAATGCATTTTTCATGTAGTTAAAACTACTGGACATGGCTGAAGAAAAGTGAACATATAAAATGTCATTACCGTTTTTAAATTCCTTTTCAAAATACTCAATGTACTGCGTGTCTGATATAGCACTAGTAGTAGGGAAAGTCCCATTTCTCAATTTATTATAAAATGAAGCATAATCAAAAGGTTCTAAATCTGTATATGGATAATAAGTCTGACCATTTATGGTATATGGCATACTTATTAAATTACTATAGCCGTACTCTTTGGCAGTTTTTAAATCTATATCACAATCACTGTCTGTATATAAAACCAGCATAAAATCTCTCCATAATTATTTGACATATTTAATCTTTTTTAATCTTTTACATTATATCTAATTATAAAAAACCAAAGTGTAATCATATACTGGCTGTCCACCATTTATATGTAATACCTCTAGGTCTTTATTAATATTATTTATCTCATTAAGTAATTTTTCAACTTCATTTATTTTTACATTTTTACCTGATATTAAAAATAAAACAGAAAAGTCATCTAAATTAATCTTATTTAACAATTCCATTATAGACAAAATCCTGTCTTTATGAGTTGAAATAATATCTTTACCCTTAAATGTAATAAAATCACCTGACAAAATATTTAATGTTTCAGTTTTTAAATCTCTGTTTGCTTTAGATACTGAATAAGTAAAAGTATTTTTCATTGCAGTATCTATCTGCCTTTTTATTTCATCTAGTGAGGAATTAAAATCTGTTGATGCTATTGCAGTATAAGAAGTTCCAATATCCTTATTTTCAACTACATATATGTTTGAATTATTATAATTTTCAGCTGACTGCTGTGCTGTCATAATAATATTAGAATTACTTGGAAAAACTATAATATTTTCTGCATTTAATGTTTTATAGGCGGAAATGAAATCATCCACTGAAGGATTCATACTCTGACCGCCGTTTAACACAAAATCCACACCAAGTTCTTTAAATTTAGAACATACACCAACACCATTAGCAACAACCAGAGTGGCATATTTTTTTCTAATTTCCTTTTTGGAAATGGCAAACACGCTTTCATTATGCTGTAATGTCATATTTTCAATTTTTATAGATAAAAATTCTCCGTACCTTTGACAGAAATTTAAAATATCCCCTGGTTTTTTTGTATGTACATGAACTCTTATAATACTTTCTGATCTGAAAAAAACTAAAGATTCACCACAGCCATTTAAATAATCAAAAATTATTTTTTCATCAAATAACGGTACTTCTCCAACCTTGGAAGTCATAAGTCTTAAATTAAATTCCGTACAGTATCCGTAATTTAACTGACTTTCAGAAGTAAACTTAGAGAAATCCAAACCGCCTGAATTATTATGAACTTTTACAGAGTTATTAGAGATGACTTCATTACCTTCCAGTGCTTTTTTCATGCCTGAAAAAAAAACTACCAAACCAGCACCACCAGAATCCACAACTCCAGATGACTTTAATATTTCAAGCTGCTCTGTTGTTTCTGTTAATGCTTTATTCATATTTTTTAATAAAGAACCAAAAAAAGATATAAAATCAGGTTCCATAAAATCTGATTCATTTTCACATGTTCTTCTTACTCCATTTTTAAATACAGTAAGAATGGTGCCTTCCACAGGGTTTGATACAGCTTTATATGATAAATTTATACCGTTTTCTAAAGCATTTTTAAAATCATCTAAACTACATTTAGCATTATTTTTCAAAACATCAGAAATACCAGTAAAGATTCTAGAAATAATTACTCCTGAATTACCTCTAGCTGATAAAAAAGTTCCTTCAGAAAAGGATGAAAAAATATTACCTATATTATCATCTTCAGAATCAAAAATATATTTAATACCTCCGTTTACAGTCATACTCATATTATCACCAGTATCACCGTCAGGGATAGGAAAAACATTTAAATCATTAATCTGTTGTTTATTGTTTTCAAGTTCATAAGAACCAGATATAAGCATTTTTTTTATACACTGCCCATCTAAAAATAAAATCTTCATAATAACAAATAATACAATTTAAGGATAAATAATAGAATAGGGAAGATAAAAAAAAGCCCGGCAACTACCTACTCTC
>CACYEI010000087.1 GCA_902773355.1 uncultured Spirochaetales bacterium | reverse complement strand
ATCTATTTGTTACACTACTACTGACTTTCAAATTTATATTTGCTAAAGGTACATCTGGCCCATTTGGACAAGACGTAATCATTAATAAAACCAATATCAACAAATAAAAAATAGAAATTTTTCTAACTGTGTTTTTTATCACTTTTCAATCTCCCTTATTAAAACAAGTGAAAACCTGTTATTGCTATATAATAGTAGTAATCAACAATTAATATAACGTTTTTTTTTAGTTAAATTAATGTTAATTTTAATCAATTTTTATCCAGATTAATTGATGCATACCTAGTCATATCAAATTCATCTAATAATAAACTTCCCAAACTGGAATAATAAATTATAAAACTACAATAAATATAATTTATATCCAAAATTAATTAATGCAAAAAATAATACAAAACATCCAGAATACCAACAGCTACAGCCAAAAATTCAATTCAAAAAGCAATTTAATCTTTTACAATAAATTTGCAATAAATAGATTCCAAATGTTTTTCCAGAAAATGTTATTTCAAGATAATATATTCCAAAGATAAGTTTACAGTCCATAATAACTCTATATATAATCTAGTCATGACTATGAGAAAATTATTACTAATCTTTTTATTTATTTTTGGGTTTCCATTTATACTTTTTGCAAATGAATTTACAAAGGAATCAGACATAGAACTAAAAAATTTAACCGTAAAGACAAACATAACTGGTCAGGTTGCTCAAACGGAAATAATTTTAGAATTATTTAACCCTAACAGCAGAGTTTATGAATACACATTAAACTTTCCTTTAAATCACTCTCAGATGGTTGTTGGATTTGCACTTGACATAAATAATGTGTTTGTTGATGCGGTACCAGTTGAAAAACCAAAGGCTGAATCTGTTTTTGAAGACGTAGTAAGAAGAAATATTGATCCAGCCCTTTTATCAAAGACTTCTGGAGATAATTATAAAATCCGTGTTTACCCAATTAATCCTTATAGCTCAAGAAAGGTCAAAATAACTTTATTTCAGTTTCTTAATGCTGTTGAAGACCAGTATTCATATATCCTTAATTCAATAGGAAAATTTGAAAAGGCTGATTCAGTAAATATTATAACAGTGGTATCTGAACAGCTTCCTGTTTCATCTGAATCATGTATTGGCACACTTAACTACGGATATGAAAGGAATACTCACAGTTATGTTTCATATTCTCATGATGAAAATGTTTTGCTAAAACAAAATATTCTAAAAATAAACATTCCAAATACTCAAGAAGATTATCTTTCCATGTACAAATATGATAACGTTAATTATTTTTTATTTCAGACAGAATATGAACCACAAAATACAATTATTCCAGATTTTGAAAGCACACCTATTCTATTACTTTGGGATGCATCTTTATCTGAAGAAGAAAACAAAAAGAACAACATTTCTTTCCTATCTAATTTTTTCAAACAAAACAAAAATACTACTGTTTCTCTTGTAGTTTTCCGTAATAAACCTGAAAATGCAATTGAGTTTTCAATAAAAGATGGTAACTGGACAGATTTAAAGAAATATATTGAAAACATAGTATATGATGGAAGTGCAAGCTATGATTTTATGAAAAATCTTAAATCATATAAAAATGCAATTCTCTTTTCTGACGGAAATGATATGTTTAGTAAAAATGAAGATATCTTTATATCTGCAGATAATATTTTTTGTATTTGTTCTGTGATGGGTTCAAATACAAAAAGACTTGAAAAACTGATTTCAACTTCTAAAGGAAACATAATAACAATTGAAAATGACAATTTTGATTTTAATAAAATTAAGTTGGAAATTGTAAAAACACCTGCCATTTCTGATGCAAAAAATGCAGATGAGGTTTTTACAGAATTAAAAGGGAAAACCCTTATAATTGTTGGTATTATTAATAATAAAGGGCATAATGTTAGTATTTCTCTTAATAATGGTAATGAAATTGTTTTCAGTCCAGAGAATTGTTTTATAATTAATTCTTTGCCAAAAATATGGGCAAGCTATAAAATAGACAGCCTTTTATATAATAAGATAATTCACAAATCAGAAATTTCAAGAATATCAAAAAAATTCTCCGTCCCATCAGACACAACTTCCTTATTGGTACTTGAAAATGCACAAGATTATTCCAGGTACGGTATAGAACCACCGGAAATATTCAAAGAAGAATATGATAAGCTACAAAAATCAAAAGAAATACAACAAGAAAACGCATTGTCAAACTTTAAACAGGAATGGAACAGATATATTAAATGGTGGCAAACTGATTTTCCAAAGGATGAACCTGTTTTAAATAAAAAAGAAAAGGAATTTCCCACGCCAGTTAATGGACTATATGACAATGATATTGTTTTTTTACCAGAGCTTTCACGTAGCTATGAAGCCATGCCTGATGAATTTAATGAATTTGTATATGAAGATGAAGCAACAGAAAATGAAACTTCAGAAAGTAATATAATCATTCAAGATGAATCAGAATCAGTTGGGAAAATTTATTTACAGAAGTGGAATAGCAATGATGAAATTTCAGAAAGAATAAGAAACAGTGAAGAAAACATGGCTTATGACATATATCTTGATGCTAGAGAAGATTTTAAGCAAAGTGCTGGTTTCTATCTGGAATGTTCAGAGCTTTTGGCTGAAAAAGGACTAAAAGAAAAAGCAATTCGTGTATTATCCACACTTGCTGAAATTTCGGGAGAAGACAGAAGCGTACTTAGATTATTAGCAAATAAGCTAACCCAGATGGAACAGTATGAAATAGCAGAGAAAATATATAGGCAGATACTGGAAATATCACCTTATGAAGCTCAATCTTATTTGGATTTAGGGAAATGCCTTCATGAACTTGGTAAAAATCAGGAAGCAATAGAAATAATGTATAAAGTTATAACATTACCTGACTTAAGATTTTTCCCTGGAATTACTCTTATAACAATGAAAGAAATTAATTCAATTATTCATACTACGGATAATCTTGATATCAGTTTTATAGATCCGTATTTTATTGCAGATTTACCGCTGGATTTAAGAATAGTATTATCATGGGATACTGATAATACTGATATAGATCTACATGTAATAGACCCAAATAATGAAGAGACATATTATTCACACAAACTTAGTTATCAAGGAGGTCTTAACTCTGACGACAATACCTCAGGATTTGGACCTGAAGACTATTCACTGAAAACGGCAAAAAAGGGAATATACCGTGTAGAAGTTAATTTTTATGGAAATTACCAACAGAAAATATCTGACAAGACACACGTTTATCTTGATTTCTATACTAATTGGGGGACTCTTAGACAACAAAAAAAATCTGTGATTCTTGAACTGAAAAATCAAGGAAACAGAATATATGCCAGTGAGATTGAAATTTTCTAATACAAACTTTCCAAAACGCCATAGAGCCAAATATTTAAATCTGTTATTTCCAGACTGATTTTGTGATTTTTTAATTTATAAACCTCTGAATTATATTCTAAAAGTGAAATTCTGCCTTTTTCATATTCAGTTTTAAATGATTTAATCTCACTTTCTTCATTTTCAATTATTTTGACCAATTCTCTTCTCTGTTCATGGTATAACTTTTTAAAGTTTTCATAATTCTTCTTTAAATTGACACCATAT
>CACYEI010000086.1 GCA_902773355.1 uncultured Spirochaetales bacterium | reverse complement strand
TGGAAATTATGTCAAGAGCCACAAAAGACAGATTATTGGTGGAGCAATACAGGTAGCAGCAATAGCTGGAGCAGCATTATTAGTTGGGGCTACAGGTGGAACAATGGCACCGTTAGTAGCTGTGGCAGCATCAGGATTTATTACTGGAGCTGGAATAGAGCTGGGAAGTCAATATTCAAGCGGTAAGAATTTCAATGAAATCAATTATAAAGAAGTGGCTATACAAGGAGGAATTGGAGTGGCGTTTTCTGTTTTACCAGGAGCTGCTTCAGGGCTAAAGTGTTTAAGTAAAATTAATTCACACCATATAGAAGCTGCAGTAAATGGCTTTATTGGAGCTGGAGCATCAGTTTTTACTGATGTAAGAGAAGGCAAGAGTGGAGGTACTATTGCTAAAGATGCATTTAGTTCATTTGCAGCGAATGCAACTATTTCATATATTGGAAATCCAGTAAAAAAAACCGCAGAAAATCATACTAATGTGTCTGTTGAGATGACAGAAGAAAATATTCAGACAATAGAAGAACAGATGCCTCTTCTTGAGGGTAAAGAAAATGATATAGCTAAATTAAAAAGAAAATTGCATAAGAAAGGATTAAGTAATAATAAAAAAGATCATATAAGGGGTAAGATTCTAGATGCAAAGAAAGAACTACATAAATATAAACAACCAATACAAGAGATTAGCGAAGAAGTAGATGAAACACTAAATAAAAAGCTAAATAAATGGTTGGGATTTGAATCAACTCTAATTGATGGAATTGGATCAAGAGCTTCAGGTGATTTAACGAATATTTTTTCATTGGGATTAGATTCTGCTATTGGTTTTTATAATGCAGCACTGAAGGAATGTACTGAATAGAAAATTTTATTATTTAAGGAGGAAAATAAAAATGAAAAATAGATATAGCATGAAAATAGAAAGTAATAAAGGCCAAAGAGAGAAAAAAAATCGTACAGTTCATATATATACTTCAGATTCCAATATAGAAGAAACCATGGGTATGATGAAATTTTTTTTTAAGATGCTTGGAATTTATCTTCCAGCTGCATTTGCGATATATATGGCGATTGATATTGAAGGAGATATAATATTAAAAATTATGTCTGGTATAATGGGTTTTGTTGGTGCTGTATTAATACTAGGAAGTATGTCTCTAATTTTATATGGGATTGTTTGGAAAGCAAACCAGTTGCAAAGATTAGTTATTCAAGTGTCTTTAGATAATATTGGTGAAAGTTATTTAATGAAAGGTCGAAAAAAAATTCCTTTAGAGGAATTGAAATTTAAGGCATATAGAAGAAGTCCTTTAAGAAAAGTTGATACTATAAAAGGGTTTAGAAATGGTAGTAAGTTATCATGTGTAAGAATATGTGAAGGACATATGCCAGGTAATTTTTACAAGTTGGTTTCAGATTTGTCGTCAAAAAAATTGATAGTTAATCCAACTGAATTAAAAGAATTTAGTCCATATTATTATAAATTATTTCATAAGGGAGTGAGATAAATGAGATTAATAGTATTATGTTTGATTTTCTTAGCTGTATTAGTGGCTTTTTATGGCTTTATTAAAATGTTTTCCGTGGCAGTAGCATGGTTTGATTCGGATAGCTTGCTAGAAAAAATTATATCAAGAGTTTGTTTGGTATTATTTTTAATAGTAGTAATAGCTGTCAAGTTTAGAACAGGAAAATGATATAATTCTAAAAACAAAAAATAATGTAAGTAATTAAATTTATTGTCTAAATTGCAATAACAAGTTGGACACTTACTAAGAAATATCTACTTGATAGATTTTATCCAGTTCATCCTCGAATAGTTCGTCAGATGTTTTATAGTCTAAAAGCTTTCGAGGAAGACTATTTACCCATGTCTCTACATCTGCCAGAGACTGAGTTGAAAACTGATCTATTCGTTTACCTTTAGGTATGAATTTTCTGATCAGTCCGTTATGACGCTCAATTGATCCTTTTTCACATGATGAGAAGGGATGTGCATAGTAAACAAGCGTTTTAGATAAAGCTTCCAGCTTTAGCTCTGTAATGAGGAGCGTAATTCTTATACATTAGAATAGTTCCTCTTTTAATTTCATTTGAAACAGTTGTTGGTGAACTGCCTATTGTTTTAGAGACTACTGATGCATTAGGAAGAAAAGTAAAATATTCATACGACGAAAAAGGTCGACCTGTTAAAGTTTCATTAGCAGATGGTTCATGTAACGAAATCGTA
>CACYEI010000085.1 GCA_902773355.1 uncultured Spirochaetales bacterium | reverse complement strand
CAAGGTGTGTTTATGATACTAATAAGAACCTTTATGTTGCAAAAAAAAGTAATGGAAAAGTAGATATGGTAGTGAGTTTAATAGACGCAGTTTATTTGATACAACAAGACTACTTTTTAAATCAAGCAGATTTTACAGTACAGGTGTTTTAATGAGATTATTCAAAAAACGTGACAATAATAATAACGATTCTCAAATAAATAACAATATTCCATTAAATGATGTCTTGTTAAAGGCTTTATTAAACTCTGAAACAATCACACGAGATAAGACTTTAAAATCTTAGTAATGGAGAAAGAATTTAAACCTTATCAGTTTATAAAACTCTTGAGGAATACTAAAGACGGAGCAACTGGTACAGGTTTAATTACTGAAATTTCAAAAGAGCTTGAAACAGCATATAAAACACTTCTTTTTCAGTTAAATTTAGTTACAAGTGGAGGAAGCAAAAAAGGATTTTTAAAGGCACAAAGAAAACTGGGGCAAGATGAAATTAACTTATTAAAAAATGCATGGAGTAATTTATATTTAAGTTCTACTGATAATGTAGTAGTGTTAAATAATGGCTTAGAGTTTCAAGAGGCTTCTAGCAGTTCTACGGAGCTTGAATTAAATGTAAGTAAACAGGCTTTACAAAATGAAATAGAGAATTTATTTCATATATACAGTAATGACTTCAACAGAACTTTCAAGGAAGCAATTTATCCAATTGTTAAAGTGTTTGAAACAGCTTTAAATAGGGATTTACTTTTAGAAAAAGAAAAGAGAAATTACTTTTTTGAATTTGATGTTAAAGAAATAATCAGAGTATCCATAAATGAAAGGTACAGTGCCTACAAGTTGGCTAAAGAAACTGGATTTATGATACTTAATGAAATACAAAAAGCAGAAAATCTTGAATATGTTGAGGTGTTAGACGTGGTTAATGTTGGTTTGGGTGCAGTACTTTACCTCCAGTTGTTTCCATGTGAAAATTTACTAACACCTGCTTGTATGTACTTATGTTTCAGTTTATTAACATATTGCTTTGTTATGCTAAGCTGAACAGATACCTGTTTGGTACTTATAATTCCTTTAATTGTTTTTTTTATTATTCTTTCAACAAACTTATTTGAATATTCTTTCCTTTTTTACCTCATGAAAGTGTATTCTTATTTGTACAGATAGAAACAAATTACCTAATAACCACATAAAAAAAGTAGAAAAATAGACTAAAAAGCTTAAAATTATTAATTTAAGTGGTAAATATTTAAAAATATATAGGGGATGTCATTGGGATTTCTTTATTTTATAGTTAAATTTAAAACTATTAATAATGATTTTTACAAGACGCTATTTCTAAATTAGATTCTGAAATTCGATATACCAGTCTAGTCATTTTATCAATACGCTTACTAGAGAACACTGACAAATCTCCTTTAAGTAATTCACCTTTTCCAATTCCTTTTCCTGCTGATCGCTCTATATCTTTTATTATTTCATTAATTTTTTTTAAGGTCTTTTTATCTTGAGTTTGCCAATAAAGATAATCTTTCCAAGCTTTTTCAAACCAAATAAGGTGCATTATTACACCTCTATCAAATCATGTTCTTTCCCTTCCCCTGCATTTAATGCAGTTACAGCTTCTTTTAAAAAATTTATGTTTTCAGAAGAATAAAAAGGATCTGCATTAATTTCAAATGGGATCCTGTGTTCACGAACAACTTTTGTTGCAAAAATAGTAAATGCTGATGTTGTGGACATCCCCATTTCTCTACATATAATATCCATATTATTTTTAAGTTCTTGATCCATACGAAAATTAACTATTGAGCTTGCCATTTTCTCCTCACTGTAACTATATAGTATAAAGTGAATAGTGTTTTGTAAATATGAAATGGTGTAAATATATTTAATTTACATTACAAATTATTATTTGATATTTTCTTTTAAAAAAGGTATGAAGTTTGATGAATTGACCCCAATTCATTGGAGCGGTTTTTGAAAGACTAGGTTGCCAATTTCCTGAAATCTACAGGGGAAAGGTAACCTAGTTT
>CACYEI010000084.1 GCA_902773355.1 uncultured Spirochaetales bacterium | reverse complement strand
TGATATAAATATTTAAAAAGCGCAATCATCAAATTCTTAATAAATTAATAAAGCATAATCATATTGATAGCTATAAAAAGCAAACAAATATATTATTTGTTTTTATAGTTCATTAAAAACAACACATATACATGATAATGCTTCAGTTATAGGGACAGGATTAATTAATTACACTTAATGAAATACTAGACCAGCTAGCAGACGCTAGAAAGATAAGTCTAGATGTAAAATCTTTTATAAAGGAAATACTTAAACTGCTAGTATTACTTCATAAGCACAAACTTAAAATAAGAATAATCTTTGTAGTATACTTTATGTTGACATTGGCAACACAAAGTATTACCATACTGATAACTAGAGGTAATAGAAATGTCTAATATTAATGTAAGAATAGATAGTGATGTAAAAAAAAATGCTGAAGCTGTTTTTGCAGGTTTAGGTATAACACCAACTGCAGCAATTAGCTTATTCTATAATCAGGTAATTAGAACAAATAGCATCCCTTTTGAATTGAAAGCAAATATTCCCAACAAAGAAACTCTTTTAGCATTAAATGAAGTTGATGAGATGGAAAAGAAACCTGAAAAATATAAAGGATATAATAACATTAATAATCTGATAGAGGATCTTCTTAAGTGATTTATACAATTAAATAAACCAATCAGTTTAAACAAGATTTTAAATTATGTGTTAAAAGGGGTCTTGATTTGAATAAATTTACTAGTGTATTAAA
This sequence comes from uncultured Spirochaetales bacterium, assembly GCA_902773355.1. Lineage (GTDB taxonomy): Bacteria > Spirochaetota > Spirochaetia > Sphaerochaetales > Sphaerochaetaceae > CACYEI01. The sequence goes on along the minus strand of CACYEI010000084.1, from coordinate 22,836 downwards.
CTTATTACAAAACGGATTATCTTTGCCAGAAAAATATAAAGATCATCCTCTGTTACCTTCAAAAGATTTTAAAAATTGTAGAGAATTACATTTAGAGCCCAATTGGTTACTAATTTATAAATATTCTAAAGAAAATTTAATCTTTTATTTAGTTAGAACAGGTTCTCATTCTGATTTATTCAATTAAGCACAAAAATAAAGTTAATTTAGGCATTAAAGAAAGAGCCACATAGAAATAAATACTCCATAAATCTTACAAAATAATTAATTTTATGACGTATTTTTAATATTATTTTGATAGACTTGTAAGGTGAAACTTGGTAATGCTTGTAAGAAAAGATTATTTAAAAAAGATAAGTGAATTCTATGATGCGGATATAATAAAAATTATTACAGGAATGAGAAGAGTTGACAAATCAGTTATATAGTTTCAGATTAGAGATGAAATAATTAGAAAGAATATTTTGTACTAACTAATAAAATAACAAAATCTATAGAAAAAAAGCCACTTTTTTATTAAATTCAATATATCGGGTAGTAGCGCAGGGGCTAGCGCACTTGGTTCGGGACCAAGGGGTCGGTGGTTCAAATCCACTTTACCCGAATATTTTATTGTTTATTTAAAATTATATTTTAATTTAGGAGAATATGATGAAAACAAAAACGCCAATTACTTTGTTATGCGGCTATTTAGGTGCTGGGAAAACCACACTTTTAAATCAGGTTTTAAACAATCAGAAAGGTTATAAAGTTGCTGTAATTGTAAATGATATAGGTGAAGTAAATATAGATGCTTCTTTAATAGAAAAAGATGCAAATATAACAGATACCAGAGATATAGTCCCTCTTACTAATGGCTGTATCTGCTGTACCTTAAAAAGCCAAATGTCAGCTGATATAGAAAAACTTATAAGTTCAGGAAAGTATGATTATATCTTAATTGAAGCTTCAGGTGTATGTGAGCCTATGCCTATAGCACAGGAACTGGAACTGGTTAAAAATGGAAAACTAGATAATGTTGTAGGGGTAGTAGATGCTTTAAGGCTTAAAGAGGAATTTGCATACGGAGAAGACCTTCTTAAAAAAGATTCAATTGAGGAAGAAGATATAGAAAGCCTGCTTATTCAACAGATTGAATTTTGTTCAACACTTGTGATTAATAAAACAGATCTTGTTTCTGAAGATGATTTAAACAAAGTCAGAAAGGTAATAAATGCGCTTCATCCTGGAGTTAAGATTATAGAAACTGAGCACGGTAAGGTAGATGTAAAAGATATTATTTCTACTGGACTTTTTGATTATGATAAAGTTTATTTTGAAGCAGGATGGAGTAGAGCTTTAGAGGGGGAAGATGAGGAAGAACACAAACATGAACATAAGCATGAGGGTGAAAGTGAAGATGAGTACGGAATAGGAACTTTTGTTTATTCCAGAAGAAAACCATTTAATAGAAAAAAACTTAAAGAGCTTACGTTAAAATGGCCTAAAAATATAATCAGATGTAAAGGTCTGGTTTGGTTCAGTGATGAAACAAGTATGGCATATTTATTTGAAACATCAGGTAGCCAGCTTTTATGTGGGCCTTATGGCAGATGGTTAGCTACTGCTTCTCCTGCACAGATAAAAAAAGCTTTAAAAGAGAATGAGCAGCTTCAGAAGGATTGGGATGAAAAAGTTGGTGACAGAATGATAAGGCTATGTTTTATAGGTAAGGATATTAATAAGGATTTTATTTCAGATATTTTTGATACTTGCCTTGATAATATATAAGTCTAGATAAAATATAAAAAATATAATTTGAAAATATTAATTCAAAAATACATAAATCAAATGTAGAAAGTAAACGGATAGGAGATAATAAATGTCAGATGATATGAATGAAATTATAAACAAGATAAAAGAATTAAAACAGGAGATGGTTCTGTATTCAAACCCTGCAGAGATAGAAAAAACCGCCAAGATAATAAAAAAGAATGTATCACTTCTTTCCAGAAGTAATTTTTCAGCATATTTATTTTTAAAATTAACTTCAGAGAGAATTGGTAATATAGAGAGAATTGGGGATATTAATAAAAAAAATAATTCAGAAAAAAAACCTTCAATAAAACAGCAGACTTACGGATTTCATATTAACGTAGGAAGAGGACAGACAAATCACAATGATTTAAGTACGTTTGTGTGTAAAAACGCAAATATCAATAATTCGGAAATATCACACATAACACTAAAGGATAATTACAGCTTTGTTTATTTAACAAGCAATAAACAAAATGAAATTATAAAAAAACTGAATGGTTTGACATATGGTAAAAAAACTGTGAAAGTCAGTGCTATTCATTCAGATAATTATTCAAAATAAGAATATAAAGAAAAGTGACGGAATCCAAAATGAAAATACATTATAAAAATTTAAGTACAAAATCTTATGGTTGTTATAAGGATCTAAAAAATATTAAGCCTTTTGATGTTAGACATACGGATGCAGAAAGAATTAAATCTTATATTGTGAATGAAGCATCTTCTCTTAAGTTTTTTTATGCTTTTACACCAGTTTCAGAAGATATTTTAAAATGTTTTCAGACACTTTCTGAAGAAGCTCAGCTTATTGAAAAATATAAGGAATTATTATCTGGAAAGATAATGAATACAGGAGAAAACAGGATGGTGCTTCACCATCTTACAAGAGGCAGAGTTTTAGATTCCGTAGAAGTGTTTGCAGATGGTGTGGAAAAAGGTGATTTTTATAAGAAAGAGCTGAATAAAATAAAGGATTTTTCTGAAAAAATCAGATCTGGAGAAATAAAAACTCCTTATGGTGAAAAATATGAATATGTAGTTCAGATTGGGATAGGTGGATCAGATTTAGGACCAAGAGCACTGTGGCATGCTTTATCTTTGATAAAAAAACCAGAAGAGCAGTTAAATATCCACTTTATCAGTAATGTTGATCCAGATGATGCAAATTTAGTTCTTAGTAAAATAGACGTAAAAAAAACACTTTTTATTTTAGTTTCTAAAAGTGGAACAACACAGGAAACACTAACAAATGGAGAGCTAATAAAGAAGTATTTAAAAGAAAAGGGTGTAAATGAACCAGATTTACAGACTGTAGTTGTTACTTCTGAAAGTAGTCCGCTTTCTCAAAACAAAAATTATGCGGGGATCTTCCTTATGGATGATTTTATAGGTGGTAGATACAGTTCAAGTAGTGCTGTTGGGGGTCTGGTCTTATCATTGGCATTTGGATTTGATACATTTAAAGAATTTCTGGAAGGTGCTCATGAAGAAGATGTGTACTGTTTGAACTCCTCTGTAAAAGAAAACGGAGTTTTACTTGATGCTTTAATAGGTTTTTATTATAGAAATATTTTAAAATATCCTTACTTGGCTATTCTTCCATACAGTCAGATGCTTAACAGATTTCCAGCACATTTACAACAGTTGGATATGGAATCAAATGGTAAATCTGTAAACAGGTTTGGTAAGAAAATAAGTTATTCAAGCGGTCCAGTCATTTTTGGTGAGCCTGGTACAAATGGTCAACACAGTTTTTATCAGTTGCTTCATCAGGGCACAGATATTATACCTTTACAGTTTATAGGTTTTAAAAAGAATCAAGGAAATTTGGATGTTTCCGTAAACGGTTCAACCAGTAGGGAAAAACTAAATGCTAATTTGGCTGCACAAATGGTAGCTTTCACTTATGGAAGAAAGAATGAAGTAAACCTGAATAAAAATTTTAGCGGTAACAGATTTTCCTCTCTTATATTAGGGGATATTCCAAATGCCAGAACACTTGGGGCACTTTTAAGTCATTATGAAAATAAAGTTATGTTTCAAGGATTTCTATGGAACTTAAATAGTTTTGATCAGGAAGGTGTACAGCTGGGAAAGGTTTTAACTAAACAAATTCTTTCAGGTGATAGTAATGATGAAAATTTGAAAGCAGTAATGTCTTTATTTTCATAGTTTTTAATATTTAAAACAATTCTCTAAAAATGTATAATAATCAGGTAATCATTATTTATAATGGTTAAGGTTTATTTAAATTAAGACGCATAAAAGTTTAAACGTATAAGGGTATAAATATGAGTAATAAGGTTGAAAAATTAGAAAGAAATAAAATAAGTAGAAGAGGCCCTGTTGTTCTTCTTATTATGGATGGGGTTGGCTTAGGAAAATATGAAGATGGAGATGCAGTAAAAAAAGCACTAACTATAAATTTGGACAAATTATATGAAGAAAACCCACATACACAATTAAAGGCCCATGGAACAGCAGTAGGTCTTCCATCTGATGCAGATATGGGGAACAGTGAAGTTGGGCATAATGCCATGGGATGTGGAAGAGTTTTTTCTCAAGGAGCTAAACTTGTTTCTCAGTCCATAGAAAGTGGGAAAATGTTTGAGGGTACTACATGGAAAAAACTTATAAAAAATGTTAAGGATAATAATTCTGTTCTTCATTTTTTAGGTTTATTAAGTGATGGGAATGTCCATAGTAATATCAACAATCTGAAAGACATGATAATTCAGGCTAAAAAAGAAGGTGTAAAAAAGGTTAGAGTGCATGCACTACTGGACGGCAGAGATGTAGATCCTACTTCTGCTTTAGATTATTTTGATCCATTTGATGAATTTTTAGCTAATCTTTCCAGTGATGGGAATTTTGATGGAAAAATAGCATCTGGTGGTGGTAGAATGGTTATAACCATGGATAGATATAATGCAAACTGGAACATGGTTAAGATGGGTTGGAATACTCATGTTAAGGCTGAAGGACGGTACTTTAATAGTGCTCATGAAGCAATTGAAACCCTAAGAAAGGAAACTGGAGCTATAGATCAGGATTTGCCACCATTTGTAATAGCAGAAAACGGAGAACCTGTAGGAAAGGTTAAAGATGGGGATTCTTTTATTTTATTTAATTTTAGAGGTGATAGAGCCATAGAAATATCTAAGGCATTTGACAATAAAGATCTAAAAGAGTTTGAAAGAGATTATTATCCTAAAGTAGAATTTGCGGGGATGATGGAATATGATGGAGATTTACATATTCCTAATCAATACTTGGTAAGTCCTCCATCCATAGACAGAACCATGGCTGAGTATTTGTGTAAAACAGGGGTAAGTCAGTTTTCAATTTCAGAAACACAGAAATTTGGTCATGTAACATATTTCTTTAATGGTAATAAAAGCGGAAAGTTTGATGATAAGCTGGAAGAATATGTTGAAATACCTTCAGATAAAGTACCTTTTGAAGAAAGACCATGGATGAAGTGTGCAGAGATAGCTGATAGAGTAATTAAAGAAATAGAAGACGGAAAATACAGGTTTATAAAACTTAATTTTCCAAATGGGGATATGGTAGGACATACAGGGGTCTTTGAAGCAGTAGTTTGCTCCATGGAAGCTATGGATCTTCAAATAGGAAGAATAAGAGATGCAGTAAAAAAGGCTGGTGGTATATTACTTATTACAGCTGATCATGGGAATGCTGATGACATGTTTGAACATGATAAGGACGGCTCTGTGAAGAAGGATAAGGCTGGAAATGTTAAAGTAAAAACCAGTCATTCTTTAAATCCTGTTCCTTGTATTTTATATGACCCTGAATTTAAAGGTGAATATGAGAAAAAATTAAATACAGGTTTAGGAATAAGCTCCATAGCTACAACATGTATTGAATTATTAGGTTATAGTGCTCCATCAGATTACGATAAATCAATAATCAGTTTGAAATAGATTCTTAAATATACAGAATATTAAAATATAATGACGGAAAGAAAGGCACTTTTTTGTATGTGGTTGGCCTCTTTTTTATGGGGCATAACATTTATTTTCCAACGTTTAGCCACAGGAGCCCTAGGGGCTCTTATGTTTACAGGCATAAGAATGCTTCTAGGCGTAGCCTGCCTGTTTCCGTTTGTTTATAAAGAACTGAAAAAACATTTGAATGATAAAGAGTATATACACACATTTATTAAGGCATCATTTGAATGTGGTTTTCTAGTACTGATTTCTACTTTATTACAGCAGTATGGATTAATATATACTACAGCAGGTAAGGCTGGATTTATAACATCCATGTACACAGTTTTTGTTCCTGTTTTGTCTATTTTGAGTAAGAAAAAAGTTTCAGCTAAAATGTGGATTTTTGTTCTAGTTGCTGTTACAGGTTCATTTTTGATTTCTTTTAATGGCTTTAATGCAGGAATATCTAGGGGAGATTTACTGGTTTTTTTTTGTAGCATAGGGTTTGCTTTTCAAATAATGGCAGTTGATAAATATTCTAAGTTATTTAATAGTTTGGCTTTATGTTTTGGACAGTTCCTAGTTGCTGGTATAGTATCTTTGTTATTAGGCTTAATCTTTGAAAAAACAAATATGCAGATGATTAAAGGAGCTTTAATTCCTATTCTTTATTCAGGTATTTTTTCATGTGCCATAGGTTATACCTTGCAGATGGTAGGTCAAAAATATACTACTCCAACTAAAGCTACATTAGTTTTAAGTTTAGAAAGTGTATGGGGTCTTTTAGCTGGTTTGGTTTTTCTGGGTGAGGCTTTAACATTTAAGGAAGCAGTAGGTTGTGCCATGATTTTTCTTTCTGTACTTCTTTCTCAGTTGTTATGATTTGTTGTGATCCTAAAGCGTTAATTCTGTGGAATTTGTTTTATGGAAAGATTGGAATGTGAAATCATAGCTCTGAATGATTCTAAAATTTCCTTTACTTCTTTACTTCTGTAGTCTGCATATGTCCATGGCAAATCTGTAAATTCTTTTTTATAATATATTAGAGTCAATTCTCCATAAACACCATTTTTAAGCGGTATTCTATGACCTCTGTTCTTACATGAAGCCAAAATAAAATTATGAAGAGATAAAATACCAGGATCTAAATTAATTTTTCTTCCGTTACTGTCAGAAAATCTCTTTTCTAATGTGTTTGTCTGTATCTTTATATCAGCTAAATTTTCTGGGTTAATGGTATTATTGAACAGAATAAAATATCTTGTGGGATGTCCGCCCATTTCTTTGTCATAGTAATCAGTGTATGGAAAACTTAGCTTATCTGAAATTATAGAAATAGATCCAAATAATTTTTCTAAAGTGCATGTAAGTTCTGTTCTTTTGCTTTCATCTGTAGAAAGTACAGCTATAACCAAGGCTGATGGTGTAAATGAAATATTTTCTGCCATGGTAAAATTGTATATGAAAATTTGATTTTATGCATCTGTACTCTGATGTTATAACAGGATAAAGATTGGAATATATAGTTTTTTTTGTTAAAGTTAAATTTAGTATGAAAATGATACATTGTGCAGATATTCATTTAGGGGCTAAATTAAATTCAAAATATTCATATGAAGTAGCTAATGTTCTAAAAAGTGAAATTTTAAAAACATTCAGTGAAATGATTGATTATGCAAATGAAAATGGAATTCATTTAATTCTAATGTCAGGGGATGTTTTTGATAAAGATAAGCCCACAATTAAAGACAAAGATTATTTTTATAAATTAGTAAAAAACAATCCTCATATAGATTTCCTGTATTTAAAAGGTAATCATGATAAAGAGGGTGCATATATAGAAAATGAAATATCTAATTTAAAGACCTTTAAAAAAAATGAAATAACTACATATGAATACGGAGATATTAATATAAGCGGAATAGAAATAAGTCCAGATAATGAAAAATCCTTTTATTCTCAGATTTCATTAAAAGACGACAAGATAAATATTTTTATGCTTCATGGTGAAGTAAACATTAATGAATTAAAGAATAAGAATATTGATTATTTAGCATTAGGCCATTTACATTCATTTAAAAGAGGCAGAATAGATGACAGGGGTGAATGGGCATATTCAGGATGTCTGGTTGGTAGAGGATTTGACGAATGTGGAGAAAAAGGCTTTATTGTTTTGGATGTAGGAGAAAAGGTTGATTTTGATTTTTTAAAATTTGCACATAGAACAATTTATGATTTAAATATTGATATTACTGGAGCTTCAGATTTATTTGATACAGAGATGACGTTGAAACAGGTATGTTCTGATATTGGTACTGATAATTTATTAAGAATTAATTTAATAGGTGATCTGTCTGTGGGAATGGATATAAATGAAAAAGATATAGAGATGTTATTATCTTCCTATTTTTTTATAGAAGTAAAAGATAAGACTAACCTTAAAATAAATGTTTCAGATTATAATGATGATAAATCTCTTTTAGGTGAGTTTGTAAGAGGAATTTACAATAATAACAATTATACTGAAGAGGAAAAGCACAGGCTTATTTCTATGGGTTTAAAAGCTTTAACTGGTAGGGAGATGGAATAATGAGGCTTATTTCTCTACACATTAATAATTATGGTAAATTTAGCAATTTTGACTATGAATTTAAAAATTTTTCAGAAATATGTGAAGATAACGGTTACGGAAAGTCTACGTTAGCATCATTTATTAAAGCTATGTTTTATGGTTTGGAAACAATAAAAAGTACAACTAAATTTAATGATAGAAAGCATTATTATCCATTTGCAGGTGGAAGGTTTGGAGGTAATCTAGTTTTTGAATTTAGTGGATTTACCTATAGACTGGAAAGAGATTTTGATGAAAAAAGTTATGTTAAAGATTCCCTTTTAGTATATAAAAACAACAGTGTTACAGATGAATTGGGAGATATACCTGGTCTGGCAATTTTTGGTATAAATAAAGAGAGTTTTGAACGTCTGATTTCTATTGATTCTGAAAAAATAAATATTGAAACTGATAGTGATATAAACAAAAAGCTGAACAATTATGTAGAAAATGTAAGTGAAGATTTTGATATAGATAAAGTAATAAAGAGTATTAGAGAGAAAAAAAAAGAAAAAAGAGAGAAAGTTTTATATTTGAAGGATAAAATAAAAAATTTAAAAATAGAAATAGCAAATTTTCAACAAATAAAAAATAATCTGGATTTCAAATACGAAAAACTCAATACTTTGAAGAAAGAAAAAGATGATTCCTTAACCGAATATGAAAAAGCTTCAAGAGAAGAAACTGTTTTGGAAAAATGGAAAAATTATGAAAGTATTATAAATGATGTAAATGATAAGTCAAAAGAGATAGATAAAATCAGACAGTTTTATTTAAAAGGTATTCCAGAGGAATCAGAAATAGCAGATATTGAATCTTTAAAACTTAAAATTAACGGATGGAAAACAGCTTTAAATGATGGTAATGTTTCAGTTTTGAGTGTAAATGAGTATGAACGTTTAAACGTAAAATATAAAAATCACATGCCTAACAGTAAAGAAATTCAAAGTATTGAAAACTTGATTACAGAATATGAGGAGACCGAAAAAAAGATTCAAAAACTGACAGTATCAGATAAGTCTGAAAGAAAGAAAGAATTAGATAAGCATTTTTTAGGTGTTTTACCAAATAATAATGACTCTGCAACTATTGAAAATAAATTATCCAAATTAGAAGAAGAAGTGAATAAGTGTAAGAAAACTACTGTTACAGATAAAACTTTATTTATTGTTTCAGCTATTTTATTAGCTATAGGTTTTTGTTTTTTATTTATAGTAAAGACAGTTGGATTTTTCTTTTTGGCTTTTGGTGCTTCTGTTTTAATAGTAGCTTTATTTATGTATTATTATTCTAAATTAAATACTGAACATAAAAATAAGCTTCTTAATTTATTTGCAAAATACAGATATACAGGGGAAGATCTAGGTGTATTGATGTATCAGTTCAAGAATGACATTTATGAATATGAGCAGTTAATTTTGCTTGAAGAAGAAAAGCAGAATCAGTTAAGGACAGAGCAAGAAATACTTATTTCCATAAGAAGTAAACTAGATGATTATTTTTTATTGTTTGATTTGAATAATGTAGCTTATAGAAAAGCAATAGAAGAGATAAAAACGGATTTAGTAAAATTAATAACATTGAAAAACACGGTGGAGCTGGCAGAAAAAGTCAGAAAAGACTTAGTGGTTAATATAGATAAAGCAATTTCTGAAATAAAGAATTTTTATTTTAAATACAGTATTAGTGATTTGAAGAGGATTGAAGATATAAAAAAAGACTGTGATGAAATAAAACGCTTAACTATTGAAGTCAAAGAAAAAACAGATAAAGCATTGAAATTTAAATTTGATAACGGACTTGATAAAAAACCAGAATATGAAGGTTTGGATTTAGAATTTCTTAGAATAGAAATGGATAGGAAAAATTCTGATTATAATTATTTAAAACAGGAAATAGAGAATTTGGAAGATAAGATTTCTGATTTGGATGAAAAGAAAAGTCAGCTTGAAAAAAGTGAAGAGGAAAAACTCAAATATGACACTGATTTAAGACTTTATGATTGTTTAATTGAAGAAATTGGTAAGGCAGATCAGGTATTAAAAGATAAATACGTAGCACCAATTAAGGATAAATTTGTTTTCTATGCAAATTTACTAGAAAAAGTGGTTGGTGAAAAAGTTGTTATGGATAAAAACTATAAAGTTTATTTTGATAGAAATGGTGTGCTAAGGAGTTCTGAACATTTGTCTGGTGGTAATTTGTCCATATGTTCATTGTGTTTTAGATTGGCTTTATTGGATAATATGTTTGAAAAGGAGAAACCATTTATAATAATGGATGATCCATTTTTATCTTTAGATTCAAATCATTTGAAAAAAGTTATGGATTTGATTAAGTCTTTATCTTCTGATATGCAGATTCTTTATTTTTGTTGTCATGAGAGCAGAAGTTTTTATTATGGCTTGACTGTATAATTTTTTGTTTTAATAATTCTATCTAATGAATAATATTTATATTACAGGACATAAAAATCCAGATATTGATAGTGTGTGTTCTGCTTATGCTTATGCTGAATATAAAAATATGGTTTCAGATAATAAGTGTTACTTCCCTGTGCGTTGTGGCCATCTTTCTGATAGTGTAAAGAAGCAGTTGGCATTAATAGATTTTACTGTTCCTTCATATTTAAGAGATGTCTATGCTAAAGTTTCTGATGTAATGCTTTCTCCCACTGTGGTTCTGGATGCAAGTGAGCCTATTTATAATCTGGTTAAAATATACAGTATGAAACAGCCATCAGTAGTACCAGTTACTGAAAATGGAAAATTTTACGGATTATTAAGTTTAGATGATATAACGGCATGGTTTCTAAAGGATAATAAAACAGAATATCCAGTTTATAGTCTGAATATAAATAATATTATTTCTGTTCTTCCTGGAAAAGTTATAAAGTATGGATCTACTGAGAATTTGAGTGTAAGGCTTTTAGCTGGAGCTGCAGCATTAGAAGAGTTTTCATCTTTTATTTTGGAAGATAAGGAAAGTTTGATAGTTATAGGTAACAGACCTAAACATATAGAGTATGCTATAAGCAAGCAGGTTCCTGCCATTATTATAACTACATGCAGTTCAATAGAGAGAATTGATTTAAAAAATTATAAAGGATTTGTTTTTGTTACTTCACTTGGAACGGCAGAGACGCTCAGACGTTTAAGAATGGCTCCTTCAATTAAAGGAATTATGGGGAAACAGGGCACTCCAGTTCAGGTTTCAGAATTGTTTGATTCAGCTAAGGATTTGTTGTCTTCCTCCAGTTTACGTGGGCTTCCTGTTTTTGATGGGGAAAAATGGGTAGGTTTTATAACCAGAAGGTGCTTTCTGAAAAAACCAAAACATAAAGTAATTATGGTAGATCATAATGAAATTTCTCAAAGTATCAGAGGGCTTGAAGAGGCAGACGTGCTGGAAATAATAGATCACCATAGGATAAATCCACCAAAGACAGATACACCTATTTTTATAGATGCAGAGCCTTTAGGCAGTACCTGTACTATTGTTTATAATATCTATAAAAAAAGTAAAATAGTTCCTAATTCTGTTACGGCAAAAGTTCTTTTAACGGGTATTTTATCAGATACACTTATTTTAAAATCGCCTACATCTACAGATGAAGATAAAACAGCGGCTTTGGAATTATCTGAACTATGTGATATAAAAGATATAGATGAATTTGGTGAAAAATTATTCAGCTTCAGTGAATCTTTATTAATTAGAGAACCTTTAGATGTTATTAATTCAGATTTTAAGATTTATGATCAGGATAACTTAAGGGTAGGAATTGGACAGTGTGAAGTTCCGTTTTTAAGAGATTTAGATGATTATAAAGATAAATATCTGGATGCCTTGGAAGATATAAAGAAGTCAAAAAATCTTTCGTGGGTCATGCTTATGATAACAGATGTGTTAAGAGGAAACAGTATTTTACTTTGTAGTGATTGTAAATATGAAAGAAAACTTTCATATAAAATGATTTATAGCCACGTGTATGATTTAACAGGTGTTCTATCAAGGAAAAAACAGTTACTTCCTGAAGTGGTCCATGTCATTTCCAGTTAATTAGTTTAAGCCAGCTAGGTTATATTTTAATGTAACCTGGTGTTTTTACTTGTGCCTTTCTGTCTCCTGTGTTACTCATGAATCAGAACGCTAAGGCTATTAATGATGGATGTTATATGAAAAAATGCCTATACAAAAAATACTTAATAAAGTCACTAGAAAACAAAACGAAACAGACTAGCTAAATTTGAAAGTCTTATATTTAAAATTAATCTTGGAGCAGTAAGTAGTAAGGTTAATTCATAGTGTGCTGTTATTGGTTTTAAATACAATAAAAGCTGTGGTAGTGGATATGAAAAGGATAATGGTAGATATAATGTCTGTTATACTCCCAAAGAAAGCAGTTTTAAGGTAAATATTTAAAGTTAATAATAGCATAAAGCCTTGTTTAACTGTATGTAAACCTGGCGTGAATGTAGTTATATGTATAATACAATACAGTGCTGCAATAAAATAAATAGCACTGGTTAGTATAAGAATTTTTGGGTCATTAAATACAAGTTTTACAGGAGATTTTGGAAGGATTACTGATAAGGTAATGGAAAGAATAATACTTAGTATAGCATATCTCCATATAGCTGTTTTCTCATGATTTTGATAGAACAGCCCATAACCAATTATTGAAAATGCAGACATGAAAATACCTGTTAAATAAATTCCTGTTCCTGTATTAATTCCAAATACAAGCATATATTTATCAAGTAAGATTTTTTCTGTAGTTGGATATTCTGTAAGTATGGAAAAGAATAAAAAAAATGGTACAAAAATGTTTTCTATAAAAGAGCTTGGAGAAAGAAACATATAATAGAGAAACGTAAAAATAACAGTTATTAAAAGTCTTGTGCTGCTATGCAGATATTCATTGTTGAGTGATAAATTTAGATTCTGAAGGTTGGTATAGTCTAGTTCCCATGGTAAAGTATTTCCAAATAGTCCATATATATTTAGGCATAGAAAAGATATACCTAAAATAATGGTGATTATAAAAATAAATATTTTTAGAGCTTTAGTCTGCATTTTAACCTCTTAAGACAGAATATATTTATTTTATTAATTCTAAATACTTGTAATTAGCTTTTATGTTTTTATCCATCCAGTATCTTAGTTGTTTTTCATATTCATCTGTTTTTAAATCTGTTTTAAAAGATGACTTATTTCTTATTACGTTAGATAGTAGAACTAGATATAAAGCTATTCTAAAATCTTCTTCCTTATACCACTGTGTTTTATCATATACGTTATAGCCAATAAGCGAGCAGAAATAGTCTTCTTTTAAAATCTCTGAAATATTTAATTGTTTATCAGAGAATAAAAGACAACTGCAGCGTACAGCATGCTGATGTGTGTCAAATAAAGTAGTTAAAGATAGTTTATCTATTAGAGAAAGTACGTCTTTTGGATTCTCATTTTTTGGTGATACAAAAGGTTTAAGTATGAAATATGCACATAATGTATTTGTAACTTCATCTTTAAAAAGAGAACTACCATTTGAAAAAACCTTAATCTTATTCACGGCTTTCAGCCTACCAAATAAACTAATAATATCAGCCGGTGTTACGGTAACAGTAGATAAACTTAATTTTTCAAACATAGATTTTAATGAATCAATATAGGCATAATAGGTTCCTAGTGTTTTCAGCATTTCATATTGCATGGCTGCGGTATCTCTGCCTGAAATAAGATTTTTAAGATTTTTTATGAATTTGGGGTTTTTTAATGGGGCTGTAATTGTAAAGAAAGGTTTTAAAAGAAGTATGTTTATGTTTTCTTTCAGATTACTTATTCCTTTACCGTTAAGATGTCTGTATAGCTCTGAATAAACGCCATCTATATCTTCAACTTCATAAATGTTTGTATACACTTTGGATTCATATCCGTTTAAACTCACAAATAAACCTTCTTCATAAAGTTTTATTGACGGATAAATATAATAAAGTGAATCTGAAAAATTTTTCATTATGGTGTAGTGTCTTCCACTTAATGTTAAAGATAAACATTCAGCTAAACTTTTAGTTTTTATTATCCTATCTTTTTTATCAAGTTTTGGTACGCTGAGTTTAATAAATCCTTCAGCATGTTCATATTTGTTATTGTATAGAACTATTGAGAGTGTGCTATTACTGTCATTTGTAATTCCGTTTATGTAAGCATAAATGGATTCTTCTATTTTTGATGAGTTGGGGTTTATAACATCAAATAAATTAAAGTTGAAACAATCTGAATATAAATATCTCATTTTAAGTAATGGAAAAATTCTTCTACCATGTTCATTTATCAAATTCTGATCTGCTACTTCATTCCAGTAAGCCTTTCTGTATTCCATTCCATATTTTTCTTTAAAGCCTTCTAACTGACCATGTCCAAACATAGGCAGCCCTGGCATGGTGGCCAGAAGCGTGCATACACCAAAATATTTATCTTGTGTTCCATACTGCTGTGCTGCAGTTTCCTCATCTGGATTATTCATAAAATTTACATATCTTTTTAGAATTTCAGGGTCATAAGCTAATATCTGTTTTATTGAATCTCTGTATTTTTTATTGTCTTCATTTTTAGTCATATGCATGAAAGCAGAATTATATACTCTATGCATTCCAAGAGTTCTGACAAAATAACTTTCCATCATCCAGAATGCTTCAGCTAAAAGCAATGTATCTGGTACTTCAGCTTGAACCCTGTCAACAACTTCACGCCAAAATTCAACAGGTATTTTTTTATTAAATTCTTCATCTGTCATTCCGTGAACAGCTCTGCCAGCTATATCTCCACCTAACCCTGGCTTTGGATACCAGAGTCTTTGAATGTGGCGTTTGGCAAGTGTCATGGCGGCATCAAACCTTATGATATGGAAATTTCTAGCTATTTCTAAGATTTGCTGAATCACTGCTTCCCTGGTTTCAGGATTTAGAAAATCTAGCTGTGCTGTATCATTCCATGGCATAGCTGTTCCGTCATTTCCATGGAAAATGTATCTGGATTCATTATTTTTTTTATTTGTAAGTTTAAATGTAACAGCAGCATCTGTTCTATTAAAATAGTGGTCTTCAATTTTAATTTCATAGTCAGGATTCTGTGATAGGTTTTCACCATTATAGCTATATGACGGAAAAGGAATCCAGTCTTGACTGATGTAGTAATCAGGATGGCTGTAAATCCAATCAGCATCTATTCCTGTGTGGTTAGGCACCATGTCACTGGCTAGTCTTATTCCTCTTTTTTCACAGCGTTCTCGTAAATTACTAAGTGCAGTCCAGCCACCTATATCTTTTGATATGTTATAACTTTTTAATGAATATGCAGATGCTTCAGCTTCAGCATTTCCACATAAGTTTTTAATTCTTTTTGAGGCGGGGCTTCTTTCCCATAATCCAATAAGCCATAAAGCTGTGAAGCCACTGTTTTTTAGAAAATCTAATTCTTCATCTGGGATAGCATCTAAAGTATGAATATGTCTGTTGTATTTTTTAGAAAGCTGATCTAGCCATACTAACGTACTTTTAGCCATCATAACTACATTTGGCATCCAGTGTTCATCTTGACTGAAATATTCTCCATCTGGCATATTTGTAAAATCAGGTGTAAGTGTTTCGGCTTTACCAGTAAAGAAAACAGGTTTAAAGTTTTCTTCTTTAATAATATCCAGTGTTCCAGATAAAAGTTTGATAAATTCTTCTGGTAAAAAAACTTTCCAGTATTTAAGTATGTAACTTATTTGTTTTTCCAAAGAGTCTGGGAACATGACAGCTGGTTTAATTAAAAACATAAAAAGTGTTTCTTCATCGTCATTCAGAGATGAGTTTTCAGGTATTAAAGCTCCACACATAACTTTCAGGGCATTTATTCCATCTGGGAAAACAAGGTCTTTTAAAAAAATCAATTTTTTTAATGCATTTATATATGCAGGGTTTAAAAGATAAACCTGATAAAGAAAAAAAGCCCTTACGGTTTCTTCTGTTTCATTACTGAGTTCTTCAATCATACTGGGGAATTGGGTAGAGAAGAATTCCAAAACTTCCAATGCACTTTTATTTCTTTTTGATAAAAGTGCAACTCTACTGAAAGTACTTCCTTCTTCGTCAGGGTTATAGTTGTTAATTACATATTGGTATGCAATGTTTAATACTGCACATGCTTGAAGTTCTGAGGCTTTAATTTTATCTGAGCTGTCATTTGAAATGGCATTATATTTTGTTTCTAAAGTTTGAGCCTGTTTGTAAAGTGTAGTTATATTGCTGTTGCTTTCAAATACAGGTAGGAAATAATCCATATCTTTTCTGGATTTATTAGTAATTCTTAAATCTCTGTTTTTCATAGTCTAAATGATACAACAGAGCAAATAAAAAAAAAAGTGTGTTAATCTTTTTGTTGAGAGTATTATTTTTCTGTTAAATAATTTATATTTTCCAGATAAATTAATTGACTTTTTAGATTTCACTTATGCTTATAAACATAGTTCTTTAAGATATAAATCAAATCTTCAATTATTAAAGGAATATATTGATGATCAAAATATTCAAAAATCTTACCAAAAAGGCAAAACTTGTATGTTTAGCTGATTTTTTTTGGAATTTTGGTAGAACAATTCCTCATGCATTTTTAACTGTATTTTTACTTACCAGAGGTCATTCATTAGTTCAAATTGCTGTTTTTCAATCAGTATACATGTTTACCGTTATGTTTACAGAATTTCCTAGTGGTGTATGGGCTGATAGACATTCAAGGAAGAATTTATATATTATCTCTATTTTTCTACTTTTTATTTCATATTCTCTTATTTGTTTGTTCTCATCTAATTTTTATGTAATGGTTATAAGCTACATATTATATGGGCTAAGTGTTTCAATAAAATCAGGTACGCTAGACGCAGATGTTGTGCTTGAATACCATAATTTAAACTTAGATGTTAAAGATTATTCAGTGGTTTCCTCTCTTGTTATGAGTATATCTTCATTATGTGGAGGACTGATAGGTTCTTTCTTATATACAGGTTTTAATAATCTAGTTTATTTATTCTCACTTATGTTCTTTATAATTAGTTTTTTAATTGCTTTTTCAATTTCTAAAGAAACAGTTAGTCATGATAATTTGAAATATATAAAGGATTATGTGGAAAGTGGTGAAAAATCTTCTGCAAGTTTATTTTTGGAATTAAAAAAAGGTTTTCAAATATTAAAAAAATCAAAAAGTTTATTAATTATTTTGTGCTTATTTGCTACTTCAACTTTCTTTATTCAGCCATTCTATCAGTATTGGCAAGTTTTATATTCTCAGCGTATGGATGCTAAGTTTTTTGGCTTTTTATATATTGCTTTTCAGGGATGTAATATTTTAGGAACAGCTATATATAAGCATATGAAATTTAACATTTCCTTTTTTCTTCTATTGATTTTTATTTTAGGAATTATAGCATCTATTTTTACAGAAAGTTTATATTTTTCTTTACCTGTAGCTGTAGTATTATTTTATACTTTTTATCAGCATATGGACGTCTTACAGAAAAGGGAAGTTCCTAAAAAGTATATTAGTACATTTTTTTCTTTAACTGGAACAGTAGAAAATATTTTTTCTATAATCAGTTTGTTTCTTATGGCGTCATTAATAGAAATAACAAGTGTTACTTTCTCATTTGGAATTCTTTTTTCTGTTTTTGCTGGGATGTCAATTATACTGATTTATATACATAACAAAATACCTACAAAACAATAAAGATAGAAATAAATTTTCCGAATGTACCAGAGTTATAAAATTAATAAATTAATTTTTGAACTACTTAACTTTTAAAGATTAGGAGTATTATGGATAGTGTATAATAAAACGTACCCGTTTTTTTAACTGGCTCTTTTTCATTAAGTTATAATTTAAATAAAGTGCTAACTTTATCAGGGCAGCTTATGAGTTCATGGTATGTCATTATTAATATCTTTAAAACTAAAAGAAACATATTCTTTTTAGTATAAGAAATTTTTTAACCAATTCTCTCTAAATAAAGTATAAGTCAGTTGTTAATGTTTCAAAATTATAGTATAAGTTTCTTATGCCCTCATAGCTCATCTGGATAGAGCGTCTCCCTCCTAAGGAGAAGGTGACCCGTTCAAGTCGGGTTGAGGGTATTAAAATTTATTATATTAGAACTGTCAGATATTCCAGATTTTATGTGCGTATTCAGAAATAGTCCTGTCTGAACTGAAAAATCCAGATGCAGCTACGTTTAGTATGGCTTTTTTGTTAAACTCGCTGAAATTGTTTTTATAAAGCTCCAGAGCCTTATTATGTGTATTTGAATACATTCTTAAATCAGCAAGAATAAAGAAGTGGTCTCTGTTATAGAAAATTTGATCAAACAGGCTTTTGAATACATCTGGTTCTCCAAGCTTGAAAAAATCAGATCTAATTAGATTAACAGCATCTGATATTTCTTCATCAGAATTAATGAAGTCCCATGGATTATAAGAGGATCTTAAAGAGGCTATTTCATCTTCTGTATGTCCAAAAATAAAAATATTGTCAGGGCCTACTTCCTGCTGTATCTCAACATTAGCACCGTCAAGTGTTCCTATGGTTAAAGCTCCATTTAACATAAATTTCATATTTCCAGTACCAGATGCTTCCATTCCTGCGGTAGATATCTGTTCGGAAATATTTGTGGCAGGAATAATAGCTTCAGCCATGGTAACTCTGTAGTTTGGCATAAAGAAAACCTGTAATTTCTCTCTTGTTTTTCTATCCTTATTTATCACCCATGAAAGATTATTTATAAACTTAATTGAAAGTTTTGCATTTTCATATCCTGGTGCACTTTTTCCACCAAATAAAAATGTTGTAGGTTGGAAATTAGTAAAATACTCTTGGTCATTTTTTAAACGTTGATAAATCATTACAATGTTGAATGCATTTAACAGCTGACGCTTATATTCATGTATTCTTTTTATCTGTACATCTATCAATGTGTCACTGTTAATATGAATTCCGCAATCTTTGATAAGGAAGTTTTCTGCTTTTCTTTTATTGTCAATTTTCACTTTGGCAAATTTTTCGGCAAAAGAAGGATCCAAAGCAAATTTTTCCAGTTTTTTCAGCTCCTTTGAATCAGTAATCCACTTGTTTCCTATAGCTTCAGTAATAAGAGAAGATAAGGCTGGATTAGAACTGAGTAGCCATCTTCTTGGAGTTATCCCATTTGTAACATTAAGAAATTTTTTTGAAAAAATAACGTTGAATTCTGGGAACATTGAATGTTTCAAAAGTTCTGTGTGTAGGTTAGCTACACCGTTAACCTTATGGCTTCCTATAATAGCCAAATTAGCCATTCTGATGTTTTTGGGGTTGGATTCTTCTATTATGCTGACTTTTGAAAGTGCCTTATCATCATAAGAACTGTTTGTAGAAAAAAATGAGATGGCTTTTTGTAAAAATCTTTTATTGATTTCGTATATAATCTGTAAATGTCTTGGAAGAAGTGACTCAAACATAGGTACAGGCCATTTTTCAAGAGCTTCTGGGAGCAGAGTGTGGTTAGTATAACCCATGGTTTTAGTAGTTATTTCCCATGCTGTATCCCATTCAATATTTTTTTCATCAACTAGTACTCTCATAAGTTCTGCTATGGCTATAGATGGATGTGTATCATTTAACTGGATTGCTGCATAGTTTGGTAATTCAGTTAAACTTTGGTTTGGATTATCTCTTTCAAATTTAAAAATTATATCAGCTATGGAACAGCATACAAAAAAATACTGTTGTTTTAATCTTAGGATTTTACCATTATATTGTTTGTCATTTGGATAAAGAACCTGTGAAATATTTTCAGCTAGAACCTTATCCCTTACTGCCTGAGTATAATCTCCGTTATCAAAATTTTGAAAGTTAAAATCTTCTACTGCTTTAGCTGTCCACAGTCTTAATGTATTAACTGTTTTTCCACCATATCCAATTATAGGCATATCGTAAGCCATACCTATAATTTTTTCAGTATTAATCCATTTATAATAGTCTTTTCCGTTTTCTTTGATAACTTGGACATTTCCGCCAAAGTTTACTGTATATTTTACATTTGATCTTGGAACTTCCCAAGGGTTTCCATTTCTTAACCAGTTATCTGGCTGTTCAAACTGATAGCCGTTAGCTATTACTTGATTAAAAATGCCATAATTGTATCTGATACCGTAACCACAGGCAGGAATATCCAAAGTTGCCATGGAATCTAAAAAACAAGCAGCTAGTCTGCCTAAACCACCGTTTCCAAGTCCTGCATCAGGTTCCACATCTGCCAAATCTTCATAACTGTAACCAATTTCTTTTAAAGCCTCAGTAACCTGATTTTTAATTCCTAAATTATTTATATTATTGGTCATGGCTCTTCCCATAAGAAATTCAAGAGAAAGGTAGAAAACCCTTTTGGATTTGGCTTTATCATGCCTTTGTCTAGAGCTGTCCCACTTATCAATAACTCTGTCTCTTACTGTTCTGGCTAATGCTTTATATTGGTTCTCTTTTGATGTGTAATATAGAGCAGAATCTTCATCATATTTTAAGTGCTCACAGAAGTCTGAAGCTATGTCTGAAGTTTTATTTGAGTATCTGGTTTCAGATATTTTATTTGATATGTTTTTTGAATTATTATTCATTTTTTCTTTCTCCCACTTTTAAACCAATGAAGAATTATAACTGTCAAAAAAATCTTTAGCAACTTTACCCACTTTATAAGATTATTATAAAAAATTAGAGAAGTGTAATCCTTAAAATCTGAATATCTTCTATGGCATAGTAGCTAATTTGCTTGAAGTTTAAATCTGCTAGTGATAATGCTAAAAATATTTTTCCGTCTGTAAAGAGGTCTTTGACTGCTTGATTCAAAATTTCCTTATTTTCAAATTCTATGGTAATGGTTTGGTCGTATTTAATATTTCTTTTTATTATTTCAGAAACTTTATCAAGAGAATAAGAACTTAAATAGTAATTATTTATATGAGAAAGGGAGAGTGAGTCATCATTTGCTTCAGGAATCATCTGATCTGGACTTATTACATGTGTCCTTTCTATAACAGATTGGTTCCTCATAAAAAAAGCATAGTTAACAAATCCGTTTTCACCTTCCAGCCCTGAAGTAGGATCTATGTGATACCAGCAGTCATTCATTTTCACCATACACCAAAGGTGTGGAATGGTGCTTACTGTTCCATCCGGTTCTTTTGTATATCCTCTGCATAAAATACAGTCTATACCTTCTCTTAGAGTCAAATATTGGAAGGCTCTGGCAATCCCTGCACACACTCCAATTCCATCATGAATTACAGAATAAATAGACTGATCAAAATAGTTTATATTATATTTTGCGTATTTACACATAAAAGTATAGATTGTGTAAAGCTTTCTGTAGTCATTCATATCTTTAATATTGTTGTGGAATAAAGTACATGTTTCTGAAATGGATTGTTTTTCTTCTTCCAGGTTATCAGTGTGAGTATATTCAAATTGAATTTCTGTCCCTACAGTAGTCTCTCTTTTTTTTTGAACAGATAAACTTATAGTGTGATCTGCCCAAAATATTCCAGGATGGTCGTCTAAATATGCATTTAATACTTTTAGATTTGTTTCCGTGGAATCATAAACCAAAGACAGTGTAGGCTGGCTTTTTAGTATGGCATTTCCAATTCTTGAATATAGGATTTTTTCTCCAGTAGTTAATTTATTATATTCATAATCAGATGACGGATTAATATAGTCAAGAGCTGAAACAGAAATCAGGATGTTTAGAAATAAAAAGGTTACAAGAAAAAGATTTTTGTATTTCATATTTCAAATAATAATTGAATAAAAGGAAATATGAAATACTAACGTTAAGAATAAAATGTAATTAAAATAAAAAAGGACGTAGTGTATAACTATAACTATAACTACGCCCTTTTAAGAATATAATCTTTTAAATCAGATTTTATTTATTGCTAAACTTCTTGAACTATACCATTTAAGATTTACTGCATCTGCACCATTTGTCCATGTTGCAAATTTATTATTTTTTGTATCATGAATAATATAATAGTCTTTACCGTTTACTGTATTATAGAAGAACATGAGTAAATCAGCGGTGTAGTCCATGGAGTTGTCAAGGTAGTCTGTATCAAAAATAATTTTAGCATTATATGTTTCTTCTGTAATGTTGTTATATGTAGAAGATTTGTATCCTACATAGTCCATATTAACATTATTTAGGAAGAACCAGTAAAATTCAGCAGGTACTGAATAATCAATAGCTGTGATTCCAAGTGATTCAAAAGTATTCTGCTTTTCTGAATTTGGATCTGCTAGTACGGTGTCTCCAGGGTGTCCCTTATAGAAATAGGCGTAGTCAGAACCAAAGTGTTTAATCATGAATGTCAAATAATCAACTTCTTTTGGGGTTATTCCTTTAGTACC
>CACYEI010000083.1 GCA_902773355.1 uncultured Spirochaetales bacterium | reverse complement strand
TTCTGTGTTGATGAATTTTTCAATTAGTTTTATTTTGCTTCTTAAATGTACGGAGTTTTCCATGACTTTAATGATGTCTCCAATTTCTTTTTCACGATTGTTTTTGAAGTTCATTGTTTCGAGTAGTCCTAGGATATAGTCTACATTGATTTTATCTGTTTTGAGTAAGTCTAATTCGAAATCAATGTCGTTTAATATGGATGCTCCTTCATCTTTACCATCTGTTCCAGTTCCTAAACTGTCTTTAATATTTAAGTATGCACCAGTGAAATCTTCATATTCTTGTTGGTTAATATTTAAATCATCAAATGTAAATTCTACATATGTTTCTAGTTTATTTTTTGTTCTCATTAATTTTTTAAATCCTTCAACAAAATCTTTTTTCTGTTTTTCACTTTGGAGATTGTATGCTTCTTGTGCTGATTCTACTAGTTTATGTAATCTTTTTAAATCATCATTAAATCTTTGAACGAGTTTTTTATAGGTTGGTAATAGAATATCTTCTATTGGTGCATGATTAGAAAATAAAGCAATGGCTGCATCAACTTCATCGTGAATCGGCCTATAGCAGACAATATTTCCGTGAGATTTTCGTGCATTGTATATCCTATTAGTTCTGGAAAATGCTTGCAATAGCCCATGATACTCTAAATTTTTGTCAACATATAATGTATTTAGTAGTTTACTATCAAAACCTGTTAAAAACATGTTTATTACAAGTAATAAGTCTATTTCTCTTGATTTCATTCTTTTACATACGTCTCTGTGGTATTCACCCATGGTTTCTGTATCGAAGTTTGTTCCAAACATTTTATTATAATCTGCCATGTATTCATTAAGTAATTCTTGTGAATGTTTTTCTCTATCATCAAAATTCTCATTAGGTGCATAAGAGAAGATAGTTACAACTTTGAAGTCTAGATTTCTTTCTTTTATTTTTTCTTTGAATATTTTATAGTAATCATGTATAAATCCTGTCGGATTATCTTTGCTTTTTGGAGAAACTACAAATATAGCATTAAATTCTCCATCTTTTGTTTTTGCATTATAACTATCTAAAATATGGTCTGTAATTAAACTCAATCTCTTTTTACTTGCATAAGCTTCATTAGTTTTAATGGAAGATACTTTTTCATCATTTATATCTTCTTTTAGTTTCATAGTGGTGTAATAATCTACTGAAAATCCTAATACATTTTGGTCCGCAATAGCATCTTTAATCATATAGGTGTGTAATCTTTCACCAAAGATAGTTTTAGTTGTTTTATAACCCATTGCATTTTCTTCAAATATTGGTGTTCCAGTAAAACCGTAAGATAGGCTATTTTCAAAGAAACTGTTTATATCTTGTTGCATTTTGCCAAATTGGCTTCTATGGCATTCATCATAGATAAAAATGATGTTTTTATCTTTTATTTTTTTTAATTTTTTCTTAGTGTGTTTTCTATTTACTGCAATGGATAATTTTTGGATAGTAGTTGTTACTAGCTTATTTGTTTCACTTAATAGGTTTTTAACTAGTGCACCAGTGTGTTCTGAGGTTCCTACACATTTAGGACAGAATTTATTGAATTCCTTGTTGGTTTGGTCATTTAAATCTCTTCTATCAACTACAAAGATTACTTTGTAAATTGATGGTTCTTCTGCTAATAATTGACTAACTTTGAAAGAGGTTAATGTTTTTCCACTTCCTGTAGTGTGCCATACATATCCATTCTTTTTTACTTCTAATGCTTGGTTCAAAACTGCATCAACAGCATATTTTTGATATGCTCTTAATACCATTAACTCTTTTGATGATTCATTCAGTACCATGTATTTGGAAATCATTTTAGCAATGTTACATTGTTCTAGGAAGTCTTCAGTAAAATCTTTTAAAGTATGTATATTTTTGTTTTCTTTGTCTTTCCAATAAAAGGTAAAACCATAATTAATTTCACTAGGTCTACCGTTTGCGAAATATTTTGTTTCTAATCCATTACTAATGATAAAGATTTGAATATATCCAAATAGATTTTTATAAGATGTTCTCATATATCTTTTTACTTGATTAAAAGCTTGTTTTATATCCATTGACCTTCTTTTAAGTTCAATCTGCACTAATGGTAAACCATTAATCAATATTGTTACATCATATCGGGTTTTGTGCTTTCCTACCATTGTAATTTGGTTGGATACTTGGAAGATATTCTTACACCAATCTTTTTGATTTAAGAACTTGATGGAGACTGATTTACCACCTTCTCTTTTTAGGCGGTAGGTATCTCTTAGTTTATCTGCTTTATCAAAGATTGAACCTGAATCTAGATATGTTAATATTCTATCAAATTCTTCATCAGTTATTTGTCCATTATCTAATTCTTTTTTGTTTAATTTTTCTAGTTGTAATTTAAAATTAGCATTTAATCCTTCTTCATCCTTTATTTTGATGAATTCATAACCCATTCCTTGCAATTGTTTGATAAATTCATCCTCAAGCATTGCTTCACTTTCAACATTTATGGTCATAGAAAAACACACACCTTATTAATAATTATCTATGTGTGTAACTGGATATAATATTTTATTATATGATTTTTTACTTCTTTAGATAAATATTGCACGAAGGAGGTTATACTGTATTAAACGGTTATATTGTCTGAATTTATAAAGAAAAAGTTATATACTTCCTTAATTAGATAATTAATTAGGTGATTGTATGAATAATGAAAAAATAAGAACATACGATGAATTAGCCCCTGAAGAAAAAGAAGTTATGGATACTTTTAGAACAATGAAACTGAGCTACGACCAGGCGAGATTTGAATTATTCAGCTACAAACTTACTGGTCTACATGAAAAATATGGATATTTAATCGAATTAAGGAAAGAAACTCAGGCTTTACTGTTTGATGTGCTTGAAGAGATTGATAAAAATGATTTATCCAGTATACATGTGGATTATGAAAAATTAGGCAGGAATAGGCAAGTGGAAGCAGATAACATTGCTGAAGAAGTAAACATAGTTCAAGAGTATAAAGC
>CACYEI010000082.1 GCA_902773355.1 uncultured Spirochaetales bacterium | reverse complement strand
TGCCAGAGTGGTGGAATGGTAGACACAGGGGACTTAAAATCCCCAGGATGCAAATCCGTATGGGTTCAAGTCCCATCTCTGGTATTAGAAATTGATAGTGGCTATTCCGTTAATCTTGACCATTAACTATATTTTATTACAGATGTTTTTCATTATGATTCCAAAATAATATGACAGTGAAGTATAAAGGCTTCTTTAATATCTTAAACTTTCACTGTTTTTTATAGCTATTCATTAATTAAAACAGCAAATGCAAGCTCAACTAAAATGTTTGATTTTTAAAGAATACAGTAATACGGTAACTAGGATTCGAACCTAGGACCCTCTGCTTAGAAGGCAGATGCTCTATCCAGCTGAGCTATTACCGCATGTATGAAATACATAGATTTTATACATTAAATAAATAATAATTTCAATAGTTTAACCTATGAGCAGATAATAATTTTACATCCTGAATAAATAAAACCATCTGTTAATACCCTGGTAAATATTCCATCTGTAGGCATTACACATTTTCCTGTTTTTTCCTTTACTGTACAACTATTATGACATTCTTTACCAATCTGTGTAACTTCTAATGAAACTTCTCCAACTTTTAAAATTGAACCTATTTTAATATTATCAAAACATATACCTTCAGTTAAAATATTTTCTGCAAAAATTCCAGCTTCTAATTTTATATTTTCTATCTTAGCTGTGCTTTCCTTTGATAACAAACTTACCTGTCTATGCCAATTCCCCGCATGTGCATCTGAAATAATTCCAAAATCTTTCTTTAGTTCAACATAAGGTACACTTCTCTTTACTGTACCTCTCTGTTCACTTATGCAGACATTAGAGACCTGAGGAAGAATATATTTTCCACTCTTACCCCCATCTTTATAGAGCAAATAAATATCAGAAATAGAAATATTCTTCTGAACAGATTTACACATATCATAAATAGTTAAAGCACATGCTGATACAGCATTTAGTGCTTCCATCTCAACACCTGTTTCAGCTTTTGTTTTTACTAAAGACCTGATTATAATCCTTTCAGGAAGAATGTTATACAGAATATCAGCAAATGTAAGGTTTATATTATGACACAGAGGAATGATAAAAGAAGTTTTTTTAGCAGCCATGATTCCAGCTGTCTGAGCAATATTTAAAACATCACCTTTCTTTATTATCCCTTCTTTTATCATATTAATGGTTTCATTGTTTAAATAGACACAACCTTGAGCACTAGCCACCCTATAAGTTGGTTCCTTATCCGATACATCAACCATTCTTCCGTAACCAGAATTATTTAAATGAGTAAATTCCATTTATCCACCTATACTAACCATAGGTCTAACACTATTTGACTTTTTTTTCAAATCAAGGTTATGACTATATGGTTTATTTAAAACTTCTTTTTTTATTGTTTCTTCTATGGCCTTTTCACTTAAACCTAATATACTTACTTCACTACTGCCATGTAAACATGTTTTTATTTTAGCATCTGATGTAATTCTAATTCTATTGCAAAATCTACAAAATTTATCACTCACAGGACTAATTAAACCAACATTTCCCATATACGAGTCCATTTTATATAAAGAAGAAACGCCATCCATTCCTAAAGGTTTTAATTCAGAACAAACCTTAAGCACACATGTAGAATCTATAAAACAAGTTTTAAATAAATCTATAGATGGACCTATAGGCATGAGTTCTATAAATCTAACTGTAAGATTGTTATAATGAGTCAATTCAACAAAATCTTTAATTTCATCTGTATTATAACCTTTAAGTAAAACAGTATTAATTTTCAGATTTTTAAATCCACATTTATTAATAGAATCAATCAGCTGTGGATAATTTACAGATAAATTAGAATTAGCAAAAGCTATTTTAGATATTACATCTGATTTAAGAGAATCTATACTTAAATTTATTCTATCAAGTCCACTTTCCTTTAATGGCTTTAATAAATTCATTAAATTATAACCATTTGTTGTAATAGACAGCTCTTCTACTCCATTTATCTTTTTTATGTTTTGACAGATATTTATTATATCTTCTCTAATTAATGGCTCTCCCCCTGTTAATCTTATTTTATTAATACCGCAGTTAACAGAAGCTCTGACTATTTTTATAATATCATTTAAACTTAAATCTGTTTTGTTTTTATTATATTTATCATCAAAACAATAAATACATTTAAAATTACATCTGTCTGTAATAGAAAGTCTTAAATAATTTATTTTTCTTCCAAAGCCATCTTTCAAATATAACATAAATCCTAATCATAATTGCATTTTCTTTAATATAAAAAGTCAAGATATCTAATACCACAACTTCTATCTGATTAAATGTTATTATTAAATTAATAACTGTTCAAAATAATAATATTTACTTGGAAAAACTGGCAATAATGCCAAAAATTCCAATCAGGAGACTTTATGATTCCTAAACCTATATATTTGGAAAAACTTAAAGAAAGGATGTGGAATGATTCAATAAAGATAATAACAGGAATTAGACGCTGTGGAAAATCTTTTTTGCTAAAAAATATATAAAAACTTTCTATTAAAACACGGTGTATCAGAAAAGAACATTATTATTGAACTTGATGATTTAAAGAATTATAGATTATTTTATACTCTCAACTTTTATAAGAACCATATTTCTTTTCTATTATATTTACTGTGATTAAAACTAAAGCACTTAAAACTATGTTTATGATAATCCAGATAAAAGCCATTCTATTATTATTTATTCTCCATAAATTATAAACAGTAGTTGAAATGGTGGCTGTTTTATTTGGAGTGTAGCCTATAAGCATGCTTGTAGCCCCATACTCACCTAAAGCTCTAGCAAAAGAAAGAACTCCACCTGCCAGTATTCCCTCTTTACAGTTTGGAACTCTTATCTTCCAAAAAATACTGCTTTTAGATTTACCTAAAATAAGTGCTGACTCTGCCAACTCTTCATTAAAAGCTTCAAATGAAGCTCTGCTGGCTCTATACATTAATGGGAAAGAAACTACTGCAGAAGATATTATACCACCATACCATGTCATAACAAATTTAACTCCTATTTTAGATAAAAAAGAGCCTATTGGAGCATTTAAACCAAAAATCAGAATTAGGAAATAACCTATTACAGTAGGAGGCAAAACTAAAGGTAAGGTAAAAACTACATCAAAAATGCTTTTAACCAATGCTGAACAATTAGAGATTTTATAAGATATGAAGATACCTGAAAAAACTACTATAACTGAACTTAAAAGAGCAATTCTTAAAGAATTTAACAATGGAAATAAATCAAACATTTCAGTTAATTGTAGCAAAACCTACAGAACGGAACACTTCTAACGCCTTTTCTGACTGTAAAAAATATATAAATTCTTCACTTACTTTTTTGTTTTTTGTATTTTTTAAAATAGCCACAGGATAGACCACTCTTCCTTGAGTCATTTCTAATGTTGCTATGTCTACAATTTTTAAGTCAGCACTGTATGCCTCTGTAGTATATACTATTCCGCAGTCCACCATACTTTCCTTAACGTGGGTACTCACTTCCTTAACATTACTTCCATATGTTAAGCATGAGGACACATTTTCTTCCTTTATATTGAAGTAATTAAATAAATTTAAAGAGTATTGACCAACAGGAACATCTGAATTCCCTATAGCCATAAAAATATCCTTTTTAATAAGCAAATCTGCCATCTGTCTGAAACTGTTAATTTTTTTAGGATTATCATTAGGAACTACCAAGGCAATCTTGTTTTCAAGCAACAATACTTCAGTATCCTCTTCAACTAAGTTTAATTCTTTAAGCTGATTCATCTGTTTGGTGGAAGCTGAAAGAAAAATATCACATTCTGCTCCCATTTCTATCTGGGTTTTTAAAGTTCCTGAAGAGTCAAAGTTATATATTATATTTATGTCTTCATGGTTTGATTCATATATAGCCTTTATTTCAGTGAGCGTTTCAGTCAAAGAAGCGGCAGCGTATACTATGATTTCTTTTTTTTCACTTTTTCCGTGTTCATGTAAAGTAAAACAAAGCAAACAAAACAAGATTATTACAAAAATTTTTCTAGTATTCATATGTTATAAATAATATACTTAATCTTTTTTTTAGTTCAATAATAAAAATATTCTGGTATTAAGATATAATGATATACTCTGATTATAACTCGCTTATATTTTATCTGTCACTCATTAAGAAGTTAAATAAAAAATTACTCAGATATTTAGTTACATCTGATAAGATTAAAAATATTTCAAAAATGTCATTTTCATGTACTGCTGAATACTTAAACCATCTCAATAACAGTCTTAATGCTTATAAGAACTTTAACAAAAATGTAAATAATGTAGATATAAATATAGAAGACCTTTATAAAACTTATGTTTTATTTCTAAGAATCAACAAGTTATTTAAACTATATGAAGTTAATTATATTTCATTTTTAAATAAAACCTATCCATTCAGATTTAAAAACTTGAACTGTAACGAATTATTTTATACAGATTTTTCAGCTGATTCACCTGTTCTTCTATTTTATATTGGAGAGATAAATATATTGAACGCTAAGAATATTTCAGCAGTTATTGGGACAAGAAAGCCATGTCTTCAGTCTTTAGAAATGGAAAAGAAACTGACCGAAAATCTCATAAATAAAAATAATGTTATAGTTAGTGGTTTAGCTAAAGGATGTGATATGACGGCGCATGAAACCTGTTTGGAAAAAGATGGAAAAACTGTAGCTTTTATAGGTTCTGATTTAGTTAATTATATAAAAAGAAATAATAAGATATGTAAAAAATTTATAGATAATAATAATTTGATAGTATCTGAATATGCTTATGAAGAAAAAATAAAAAAATATTTTTTCATTCAAAGAGATAGGTTAATTTCCTTAAGTTCTGATGATATATATGTTATTCAAACATCATTAAAAGGCGGAAGTTTCCATGCAGTTAAAGCAGGAATAAAATATAAAAAAAAGTTATATACTTTTTCTGATGAAGTATTTATAAATGCGGATGTCAAATCCGAGGAAATAGAAGGAAACAAATATCTGATAGAAAACAAGCTAGCTGAAAAAATAAGTCTAAGCAAGTAAATCTTTTACAACTTCTGAGGCTATTATTAAACCCATTACAGAGGGAACAAATGAAACAGAACCCACCACTTTCTGTTCCTTATATAGATTAATGGGGTTTTCCTTTGAATAAACAACTTTTAAGTCTGTAATATTTCTTTTTCTACATTCCTGTCTGACCTTTCTAGCTAAAGGGCATGTGGATGTTTTATATATATCTGTTACTGTTAAATCCAGTGGATTAAGTCTGTTACCTGCTCCCATGGCACTGATTATTTTTGTTTTTACTTCTTTGGCTTTTTCTATAATGCATATTTTGGATGAAAGAGTATCTATGGCATCTACAACATAGTCATAATATTTAAAATCTATCATATATTCATTTTCAGAAGAGAAAAAAATATCAAACGTATTTACAATACATTTAGGATTAATATCAAGTATACGTTTTTTGGCTTCATCTGTTTTTCTTTTTCCAATATTACTTCTTAAGGATAGAATCTGACGATTTAAATTACTTTCTGTAAAAACATCATTATCTATTAGATCCAAATGCCCAATTCCAATTCTTGCAAGTGCTTCTACAACATAACCCCCTACCCCGCCAAGACCAAAAACAACAACCTTAGATTTAGATAAAATATCTATTTTTTCTTCATTAAATATAAGACTACTTCTTGAAAGCCAATTTTCTGTTTTCTGTATCATTTAATTAAATATTTGTATTACTTATTGCGTTAAATTTCAATCTGTTATACATTTAAGCAAACGCACGGTTAACTCAGCGGGAGAGTGCCACCTTGACGTGGTGGAGGTCGTAGGTTCAAACCCTACACCGTGTATATTGGATTATTTCCGCAGCTATACTTATAGCTATTTCTTCTGGTGTTTCAGCTTTTATATCCAAACCAATTGGACTGTGAAGCGTTCCCACAATTTTTTCATCTATACCTTGTCTAATTAAATAATCTTTAGTCAGAGCAGATTTTTTTCTACTTCCCATACAGCCTATATAAAAAGGCTTCAAAGGAAGAATCTGTTCCAGAACTTTTACATCTTCATCATGGCCATAAGTCATAACAACCACGTAGTCATTCTTTTCCAGTTTTACATGTTTTAAAATATCATTATATGGAGCACAAATTACATTTGTAGCATTAGGGTGCATGACAAGACTGGCATATTCTTTCCTATCATCATAAACATTAACTTCAAAACCTAAAGATTTTAAAACAGGTACCAAAGCTTTACCTACATGCCCACCACCAAAGATGAAAACACGGTTTTTATAACTTGAAGATGAGTAGGTATTAAGTAATCCAGTTAAATCAGCTTCTATCTTACTGCTCCAGTTTTGATAGTAAAAATATGCATCTATTACCATTTTACCACCACAGACTCCATTTAAATTAACAATCTGAGTCCATACAGAAGGAAGTACATCTGCCCTGAAAGCCATAAGAGCTAAAGCGTTATCTATAAGTTCTTTTTCTTCTTTTCCCCCACCTATAGTTCCTACTATAGTCTTATCATCAGAAACAATCATGACTGCACCTTTTTTCCTAGGGGTTTCACCTTCTGTTTCTTTAATCATATACAGAATTACTTTCTTATTAGACAATAAGGAAGATTTTACAGCATTAAAGACATCTTCTGTTGTAGTCACTTAGAGCCTCCTTCCCTTATTTTTTTTATTCTTTCACTGTCTTTTAAATTAAAAAGATAAAAATTAACGGCATATATAGGCAAAACAAACAGTATATGTGGATAGTTATATTGAATAAACACTGTTGGTAGAATTAATTTGATGAATAACAAAACCACTACATCCAAAAAAAGAAAACACCAAACTCTCCTTAAAAACTTAGTATAGCGCTGACTTCTTATAGACATGATGCCAACTACAAGTAAGAGAGGATTTATAAAAATTATATTTTCATTCCACCATGTAACATCATGAGATGTAAAAAACATCATAAAAAACAATAAAGAACCAAGTAATCCAAGAATTATCATTAATACAGATGTAATAATATTATAAACAATTCTCTTCCTATAATGAAAAATTAAAATAATAAGTGAAAGAATTATACCAAAGATAAAAAAAAGATATGTGTATTTTTGTGGCTCTGAAGCATTTGCAGGTCTATTATCAAATTCTCTGTTGTCAACAAGATAGCTACTTTTTACAGCTAAATCTGGATATGATAAAACAGCTTTTTCCAAATTTTCAGGTAAAAACATGGCTTCCCATAATGTGTTTTTCTTATCTATAGTACTACCTTGTAAAAAATCTAATAAAGAAATCCAAAATAGACTGTTATAGAGAATGCGAGATGTTTCCTCTCTGTATGTATAAGCAGTAAAATTTTCTGACCATTTTTTAAATTCACCATCTAAAGCATAATCAATTATATCTCTTATTCTTGTAGCACAATTATCTTTGTAATAATGATACAAATAAGTTCTATTCTCTTCTGTAATGTTATTATATAGGAATTCAACTACTGATTTTTTTTGTTCAGATGTAAAATTCAACTCTACAGCATGGGCACTTCTTTTCTGAAGATTAAAAATATCAATTTCATATGACTCTAAAGAAGCGGAACACCAATACCAAAGTCTTCCTATAGCAAAATTCAGATAAAAATCATCTGTAAATGCAAAATGGCCATAATCAAACATGACATTTTCAGAATTTGGAAATTCAAGTAATAAAGCCTGATGCCCAAACCACGAATAAACAGGATCCTCTTTACTAACTGTAATTAAACTTATATGTACCTGATTCCAAAATTCATCTTCTGTATCAGTAAGCTCTACATCTTTTCCAAAATATTTATTCAAAAGTACAATTGAATCAAAAGATTTCTCATCAAATTTTCTTTCTGTAACACTTATAGACCAGAGAGAGAATAAACAAACAATAAAATATAATATAAAAAAAAATTTTTTAATCATTTACCTTTAATTACCTTAAACAGAACGTTTTATATCCAAAACAATCAACTGAAACTGTAAAAGACTGTTATAGTATTTTTTTGTTGGATTAAAAACTATGTCTACAATTTCCCCTTCATCAAAATCAGAGCCTACCCTATTACCGCTATTCCAAAAAATACACGGCCATAAGCTATCACCATATTCTATAAGTATTTTTAAATTGTTTTTTCCAGCATTGGTCTTGTTACTTAAGGCGGTAATTGTCTTTATTCTGGCACCTTTAATTAAAAATGACAAATAAGGATTATCTTCACCATAAGGTTCAAAAAAAGAAATGAGATTAAAAATATCCTCTCGCATTTTATGGGGAGGGATGAATGCATCTATTAATAATTCAGATTCTTTTTCAGTAAGCATTAATGAATCTGAATAATCGGTAACTCTTTTTATAAATTCAGAAATATTCTCCAGTTTTAATGAAAAACCTCCAGCATAGGCGTGACCACCAAAATTATCTAATAAATCTGAAAAAATAGATTCAGATAGAAATGTATAACAATTAAAATTTTCTGGACTTCTTATAGACCCCATAGCCAAGCCTGTATCTGTTTGAGCTATAATAACACATGGCACTTTAAAAAATTTTACAGCTCTGTTAGCTAAAATACCTGTAAGTCCCCTTACCACGTAGTTATTACTTACAATAACAAATTTAGAACCAGTACTTTCAAATGATCTTTTTAGTGATGGTAACATTCTTTCCCAGATATCATCACTTAGTTTTTTTCTATGCTTATTCATTTGGACTAATTTACTGGCATATTCCATAGCATGTAATTCATCTTCTGCCAAAAGCATTTCTATAGCTATGTCTGGTTCTCCAAGGCGTCCTGATGAATTCAGAATAGGAGATATTTCCCATGAAATATCTCTTGAAGTTATATCTTCTGTGAGATTAATAAGTTTTAAAAATGTTGAAAGGCCTATAGCAGTTGTTTTATTTATTTCCTTTAAGCCAGAATTAACTATTATTCTGTTCTCTCCGCTTAAAGGCATAAGATCACTTATTGTCCCTATGGCTGATAAAGCGGTAAGACTTTTAAAATCCCTGTATAATTTTGGTTCAGTTATTCTGATGTAAGCATAAAAAAGACCAATCAGTGTATCTAACTCACTCATGGTTTCACTATATAATCCAAACTTACTTATAGCTCTTAAATCAAATAAGGTTTTGTTTTTAACTGAAGAAATATTTTTTTCCAATTCAGATCTTATATCTGATAATGAAATATCAGCATTTGGAAAAACTCTTAAAAGTTCTTTCTTCTCATCCTCAGCATCCAAAACCAAAACAGGTAAAGTTCTATCTAAAAACCTGATAAGTTTACTTTTACTTTCACTTAAAACCCCAGGTACAACTTCTTCTGATATACGGTCATAAACCATCATGTTACATACTTCTGCACATTCTATAACACAAACATTGTTTTCAGTATGACTATGAAGGAGTAAAAAATGTTCATTAAAAAATTTTGTCTGAAAAAACCTTAATGCCCAAATACACTGTAAAACCACGGCACATCCAGCTAAACCTGAAAAAGGATAGCCAGAATATTCTATTTTAGGATCTATTATAGCTATAGCTGGTGGTAAATTTCCTTCATTTAAATGATGATCCGTTACTAAAAAATCAAGTCCAATTTTTCCTGCATAATCTATTTCTTCAAAAGCAGAAACACCACAGTCCACGGTTATGGCTAATGTTATACCATCTTTAACTGCAAGATCTATTTTTTCTTTAGTTATTCCGTATTCTTCATCACCCATTGGTACAGTATAAGAAACATTTATACCCATATCTTTTAGTTCTTTATACATAAGGACTGTAGCAGTAATACCATCAGCATCTCTATCTCCAAAGATTCTTACATTTTCATTTGATTCCTTAGCTGCATATAATCTATCACAAAAAATCTCCATATCATGAAAAAGAAACGGATTGTTTAAAAAACTAACATCATTTTCAAGATAGAATTTTATGTCATCTGGTGTCTTTATACCTCTAGAAACTAAAATCAATGCCTCATATTCTGATATTTTGTACTTTTTTTGTAATTTTATTACATCTTCTACTGTATTTGGTCTTAACTTCCAATGCATAAAGAATCCCTATAATGTACCTAATGAAAAATCACCCACAATTTTTAAAACGCTTCCATCTCTGACCATTTCAAGTTTTCGCTCTGGAAAAATCAATTTTAGATTATCTGATAAGAACTTAAAACTTTCTGTTTTAATCTCTTCTCTAAGAGAATTTGGAATAAAATCTAAAGTTCTTATATCTACATTAATTAAGTAACCTCTGCCATATTTAGAGCCATAACCTAACGTAAATGAAGCTGAAGTTGAAAAAAGTCCGTCAAATGATGGATTAGCTCCTGATCCACGCTTTAATCTATTTGGATGAAGAGAAAACCTACCCTCATAAACAGATTCCAAATGATTATCTAAAGATGAACAAAGTAAAGACAACTTATCTTCCAGTATTTCTTGTTTAGGATGCGTAATATTTACCTCCATTAAGTAAATAT
Organism: uncultured Spirochaetales bacterium; assembly: GCA_902773355.1. GTDB lineage: Bacteria > Spirochaetota > Spirochaetia > Sphaerochaetales > Sphaerochaetaceae > CACYEI01. The sequence goes on along the minus strand of CACYEI010000082.1, from coordinate 9,153 downwards.
TTACAAAAAAGATTAAGTGTATTGTCAAATTTTTCTGACAGTTTAATACCAAAATCTCTCATTTTGTTCATGGATTCTTTAGTATGGTCATCCATACTTATAGGAGGGTTCAATGCACTGTCTATTCTTACATAAGAAACACCTCTCTCTCTTTCAAGAAGATATGAAATCAGTCTTCTTTGGGATGTAGAATACATGGGAACAATATGTTCAATCCATTGAACCAAACCAGAAGCTCCTTCTGGCTGAAAAATATGAGGTGAAAAACCTGTTCCTAAAGAAAGAATCATGAAATTACTACATTCAGGCCAAAGTCTTTTTGCTTCTGTCAGTGCAAAAATGGCTGGATTATTAGCCACAACAGCACCATCAGCATACATATGACCATTTAAATGTAATGGAGGGAAATATGTAGGAGCAGCACTTGTAGCTCTACCAACTTCTCGTGCTTTGAATTTATACTCAGTGTCCTCCCAACTTTTAAATAAGGCCTCTTCACCTGTAGTCAGGTCATATGAAACAACTAATGTCTTAACTAGTGCTTCAGAAATCAATGTATCTTTAAACCAAGTATAAAGGACATGATTAATCCCATCAGGTGGATATTTATCCTCAGCAATCAGTTTGATTTTATATATTCCTGACGGTCTTTCAGGGAATATTTCATCTCCAAGAGTCATATATACATTTGCCAAATCATTTAAACTTAACTTATCCTGACAACTTAAGGCTAAGGCAATAAGACCTCCTGTACTTGTTCCTGAAATCATATCAAAAAGTGAAATCATATTTCCTTCATAAGATTGGTTTTTTAAGATTTCAGATAGCCTTAATAAAACCATTACGGGGATAATTCCACGCATACCACCCCCATCAATACTTAATATGAATCTAGTATCCTTAACTGAAGGAGATGCAAGTAACGAAATATTTTTTCTTCTTCTCATAAAATAAAAACAGATTAGCTGTATCTGATATCAAATACAGTTAATCTTTAAAGACAGCTGATTAAATACCTAATGTATGTTTAGCATTATCAACTAAAATTTTAAATGACTCCTTATCCTCTATAGCCATATTGGAAAGTGCCTTTCTATTCAGCTGTATATTAGATGAGTGTAAAGCATGCATAAACTGGGAATAGGTTAATCCATACTGTCTTACACCTGCAGAGATTCTGGAGATCCATAACTTCCTAAAATCTCTTTTTTTCTCTTTTCTGCCTCTATACGCATACTGACCTGCTCTGGCTACTGCATCTTTAGCAATCCTGTTATTAGTATGCCTTCTGCCCCAGTAACCTTTAGCCTGATTTAATATTTTTTTACGTCTGTCCTTATGTTTGGTTCCATCTACTGCTCTTGGCATCTTAGTCCTCCTAACCGTATGGAAGCATAACTTTTACTTTCCTTGCTTCCCTATCACTTAAAACAGCCAATTTCCTTAAATTTCTTTTTCTTTTGGTTGTTTTCTTGGTTAATATATGTCTAAGACCCTGTTTCTTATACATAACCTTTCCAGACCCCGTAACCTTGTACCGCTTTTTAGCAGAACGTCTTGTTTTCATTTTTGGCATAAATGCCCCTCCTTAAAACACGGTAAGGAACAAGATAACCCCTACACGCTATATTAGTAACCTTATAAAAACAGGTTTAAAAAATTCAGAATAATTAATTCTTTTTAGGCTGAGATTTTTTCTTTACTGGGCCTAAAAGCATGCTCATATTTCTTCCTTCCATGACTGCTCCCTGCTCCACACTGTAAAGAACTTCTTTCTCAGTAAGCAAATTTAAAATTCTATCAAGTAAATCTTTACCTAGTTCTGTATGCGCCAGTTCCCTACCCCTGAATCTGATAGTAACCTTGCATTTATCACCACCTGTTAGAAATTCTGAAATGGATTTAGTTTTTACTTCCAAATCATGAATATCTATTTTAGGTTGCATTCTTATTTCTCTAACCTTAACTATTGTCTGATTCTTTTTGGCTTCTTTAAGTTTTTTACCCTGTTCATATCTGTATTTACCATAATCTACTATTTTACAAACTGGCGGCTCAGTATTTGGAGAAATCTCCACCAAATCCAATCCTAAACTTTCAGCTTCTTCCAAAGCATCAAAAAAATTTACAATTCCTCTCTTTTGCCCGTTTTCATCCAGTAAAAATACTTCCCTAGCCTTTATCTGCCTATTTACTCTCAGCTCTTTATTAGCCAAATTCAACCTCAATCAAAATTAAGTTTAGTGAATAAAAATATACTCTAAAAATTCAGTTATTTGCAATAGTAATTTTTTACAATTAGTCATAAGCATTAAGCTTGACCTGCACTGCCTAAAACATCTCTGTTTTTGTGCATATACATCTGCTTTAATGCTTCTCTTGCAGGACCTAAGTACTTTCTGGGATCAAAATCTGCTGGTTTTTCATCCAGAACCCTTCTAATAGTACCAGTCATGGCTAATCTACCATCTGAATCTATATTTATTTTACATACTGCACTCTTAGATGCTTTTCTAAGCTGTTCTTCTGGAATACCTACACTGTCCTTTAACTTTCCACCGTGTTCATTTATCATCTTAACATATTCCTGTGGTACAGAAGAAGAGCCGTGAAGAACAATTGGGAATCCTGGTAATTTTTTTTCTATCTCTTCCAATATATCAAACCTTAATGGAGGTGGAATAAGAATTCCATCAGAATTTCTAGTGCACTGTTCAGGTGTAAACTTATTTGCACCATGACTTGTACCTATAGAAATAGCTAATGAATCAACGCCTGTTTTAGACACAAAATCTATAACTTCTGATGGCTGTGTATAATGTGACTTTTCAGCAACTACATCATCTTCAATTCCAGCTAAAACACCTAACTCTCCTTCTACAGTAACATCATATTTATGAGCATATTCTACAACTTTTTTGGTTAATGCTACGTTTTCATCATATGGCAAATGTGAGCCATCTATCATAACGGAAGAAAAACCATTATCTATACAATCCTTGCATGTTTCAAAACTGTCTCCGTGATCCAAATGGAGAACTATAGGTATATCATATCCTAGTTCATGTGCATATTCTGTAGCACCACGTGCCATATTTCTGAGTAAATTTATATTAGCATAATCTCTAGCTCCTTTAGAAACCTGCAATATAACTGGTGATTTTGTTTCTACACATGCCATAATTATAGCCTGTAACTGCTCCATGTTATTAAAATTATATGCAGGAACAGCGTATCCGCCTTTCACAGCTTTAGCAAACATTTCTTTGGTATTAACTAATCCCAAATCTTTATATGAAACCATATTAACTCCTTGTGTTTTATCAAGATAACGTAGGCATTATAATAGTTTTATGAAAACATAACAATTAACCATAAAAGAAACATTTAAGAGAATTGACTTAAAATTTAAAATGGTCTTCTTTCTGGAAACTGCCCTCTAGGTCCGTTTTCATTAAATTCACGCATCTTTTCTTCTTTCATACCATCCTCTCTCATGCCTCCTTCTCTCATGCCAGTTGAAGTATTGGATACATTTACATTATTTGAATATCCACCACTTACATTTACATCACCATAAAAAACGGCTCCTGCAAAATTTTTTGATTCTGAAACAGTAACTTCACTTAACAAAACAGCTGAACCTTCAGAAAGTCCAGAAGTTCCTAAAAGAACACTGTTTGCAAATTTATAACCAGATGGAACTTTAAATACTAAGACCAAGTTATCATTTTGAACCAATGCATAGGTTTTTTCTGCAGATAGTCCACTTGTTGAAACAGTATATGCAGTAGTCCCTGATGCCTGTGGTGTGTTATTTTGTCCTCCACCCATAGCCACAATAGTTCCTCCTGTAAACTGAAAGCGGGAATTGCTATTGCAATCTAAACCAGTTTCCATCTGTCCGGAACCTAAAGCTACTACTACTCCACCAGAAATATATAAATAACCTTCATTTTCCTCAGCTCCTGCATCTATGGAATCATTAGCTGATGAGCAGGCATATATCATTCCTCCACTTATATAAACTGCATTTGATGCATTTATACAGTCATCTGTAGTACTGATTATATAAGTTCCTCCTGTTATATAAAGGTTATTTTTTGCTTCTATACCTTCTGGGCTTACTCCTTCCAAAGATGCAGTGTCATCTCTAGGAACTGCATAAGTTGTAATATTAAATACCCCTCCATTTAGGTAAACATTAGGTTCTGGGTAATTTGAAGTAGATTCTGGTTTATCATCTTCGCTTTCTTTCCAGCCCGCACTTATAGCCTTTCCATAAGTTTTTACTGTAATATTTCCACCATCTATTATAATCCATCCCATACCTGAGGCTTCTGATTCATCTGAAAGAGTCCCTGCTTCAAAACCATCTACTTTTATGCCTTTACTTTCATAACCTTTTTTTGAATTTTTTCCGTTTATCTCCAATTCTCCATCTAGCATAACAAAACCTAATAATGATTTAATTGCTGTGCCTTTATCTGATACAGTTTCACCTGTATCTTCATCAGTATATACGGTTTCTTCTGCTACATTTACTGTAATTTTACCATTTAGAATACAAATGACATGGTCACTTGCTATTCCATTTTTTGAATTAGCAGTTACAGTAAGACTACCGCTACCATCAAAAATTAAGTTAGAAGCAGATTTTATTACATTTTTATCTTCACTATTTATTTTGGTTTCAAGACTGTTATTACCAGTTAAAACTATATAGGATACTGATGAATCCTTAATGTTAAGTGCTCTATCTGAACTCACTAAATCCAGATTATCCAGAGATAGTTTTACTGGCTGGGAATTTGCTTCAACTGTAACTTTAAAAGATTCATTAGTCCCTTTAAGTCTAATGTTTATTGGTGTATTTAATTTATTTACTATTTTTAAACTTGAAGCCTTTAAAGTTACTTCAGCGGCTCCTGATTCTACAGGGGAAGTACCAACCCAAGAAGATGTTTCAACATTAAATACATATTCTGTTCCAAAATCATAAGTCTGCCATTTTATGTAGTCAGACTTATCATAATTTGATGGATAAATATTTGTTCCTTCTGAACTGATACTTATAGTATTGCTATATACAGCGTCATTTACAGTTTGATTTGTAATATGGTTTGAATTCTGATTACCATTAGGAAGCTGATTTACATAAGGTTGATTTCTAGTCATAGTAACACCTAAGGCTGATAGTTCAGAATTACATGATATAAAAAAAATAAATAATAAAAAAATAGATATTAATAAAAACTTTTTTTTCATTTTCTTTCTCCTGTTATATGTTAAATTTTTTAAATTCATATGTATTCTTAAATAGAAAGATTGAAAAAAGATTGAAAACAAAAAATTTTTGAATTTTTTTATTTATGGAAAATTTTATGAAAAAAAAGTGAAATTAAAAGTAATTTTACCATCCTTATATTTAGCCATTATATTGCCCTTATGCATTTCTGATACAGCTTTAGCTATGGAAAGCCCCAAGCCATAATGGTTTTCTTCACTGTTTCTGACTTCATCAATTCTATAAAACCTTTCAAAAATATGATTAATCTTATCTTTAGGTATTTCATTAGAATTATTTATAACAGACAATACTGCCGTATGATTTTTTTTATGTAGAGTCACAGTAATCTCTTTTTCAGTAGAATATTTAATGGCATTATCCAATAAAACAGAAACAAGCTGTTCTAAATGAATTTTACTTCCTTTTATGTAAATATTATCTTCAATATCAGTAATAATATTGATTCCATTTTCATAAGCCAGACTTTCAAAAGCAAGCAATTCTCCTGTCAAAATATGAGAAAAATCAATAGTTTGAAATATAACTTTCTTACTTTCAGCACTTGAAAGATCCAATAAAATTTTAACTAATGAACCCATTCTTTCATTTTCATATCTTATATTTGATAACCATTCAAATACACGTGAATTTGTTATTAAAGAAGTATCATTCTTAGATGAAATTTCTCTATCAAGCATTTCAGCATTAGCTTCAATTATAGAAATAGGTGTTTTAAGTTCATGACTTGCATCTGATATGAACTGTTTTTGCTTTTTATCATTTTCTTCAATAGGTTTAACTATTCTATTTGCCAGAATTAATGAAATAAAAAATAAAACAATTAATGAAATGAAGCTGGAAATTAGGTAATTACGTAGTAGGATATTTATATTGCTTTGGCTAATGGTACTATCCAAAAAAGACACTAAAATATAATCAGGTTTAAAACTGATAAGATATGCAAGTTTGCCTGTATTTCCTGACATTTTATTTTTTGATAGTAAGTTTATAGCAATCTCTATTAGTTCACTTTCACCATAAGTGCTTTTTTCTCCATTATCCACATATAAGACGTCTTTATTTTGATAATCATTTTTTTGATATTCTTTTGAAAAAGCAACAGAATAAAAGGTTGAGAGCTGAAAATCTTTCTGTTCACTTAAGGCTGAATTAATAGGTTTATCAGATTCAAAACGTATGTCATTATCTTCACGTTTTACATTTCTTTCTAGGTTATAATCTTTGCTATTATAATCTAGCTGATACATATTTGAATAACGCATGAGTTTTTCAGAATTAACTATTTTTATATCTCTATAACTGGCAATCAAAATTACTGCCAACGTAGTAGCAAATAAAAGAAGAACTGAAATCATTATGGATAAAATAATTTTTATTTTTGTATTTTTAAACATTTTTTTCTCTTAATTCATATCCTATGCCACGTACAGCCTTTATATCTACTTTTGAACCTACAAAAGATATTTTTTTTCTTGTAAATGACATGTAAACTTCTACGTTATTGTATTCAGATTCATTATCATATCCCCAAATTTTCAAAGTCATCTGTTCCCTGGATATAATCTGATTTTTATTATTAAACATGTATTCAAGTATGTGCAGTTCCTTTTCTCCTAACCTAACAGATAATCCAGTAGAACTACATGTAAGAGTTGCGGTTGTTACATTAAGTGTAAGATCTGAAAAACTCAAAGTACCATCTAAAACATTTATATTATTTTTTCTTCTAACTAGAGCTCTAAGTCTAGCCAATAGTTCTAAAGCGTTAAATGGTTTTGACAAATAATCATCAGCTCCACTGTCTAATCCTGTTACTTTATCTGATATTTGACTCTTAGCAGTAAGGATTAGTATAGGGGTATTTACACCACTTTTTCTAGCATTTTTAACAACATCAAAACCATTCATAATTGGCATCATTACATCTAAAACAGCAATATCGTATAAACCAGTTTGTAAAGCCATAAGAGCGGCTTCTCCATCAGAAACATGATCCACTTCAAATCTTTCCTGTCTGAGTAATTCAACAAGGGCTGCAGCCATTCTTTTTTCATCTTCAGCTAATAATAATTTCATTCTTATAGCCAGAATTTCAGGGCTGAAGCAATTGTTTTATCCATATCATAATAACGGTATTCAGCCAATCTGCCTCCTAGAATAAGATTATTCTCAGCCTTAGCTAACAGTAAATATCTATTATAAAGTTCCATATTGGTTCTATCATTTATTGGATAATATGGTTCTGAAGTTATTTTATAATCCACAGGGTATTCATAACTTATCCATGTGGCAGGACATTCATTATATTCAAAATGTTTATGTTCTATAATTCTGGTGTAAGGAATTTCCCTTTCTGTAAAATTCATAACTGCCACACCCTGAAAATTTGAAATATCTAATTTTTTTTCTTCAAACCTTACCGATCTGTAATCTAGATTTCCATAACAAAAATCAAAATATGAATCCAAAGTGCCGGTGTAAACAACTTTTTCAGCTAGAGAACAATAATAACTTCTATTTTTATTAAAATCTGTTTCAAGTTCAACATCAATATTATTAAGCATTTTTTCTATAATCTGAGTGTAACCTCCCATAGGTATTCCCTGATAGGAATCATTAAAGTAATTATTATCAAATTTATAACGCACGGGTATTCTTTTAATAATGTCAGGAGGCAAATCTTCAGCACTACGCCCCCATTGTTTTTCCGTATATCCTTTAATAAGCAGTTCATACACGTCATTACCAATAAGAGATAATGCCTGCTCTTCTAAATTTTTTGGTTTGTCTATTATTAATTTCTGAGAATTTATCACATTTTTAGCTTTTTCTGGAGTAGATGCTTTTTCACCCCAAATTTGATAGAATGTGTTCATATTGAAAGGCAGGTTAAATAATTTTCCTTTAAAATTAGCTACAGGGGAATTTATATAATTATTAAAATCTGCAAACTGATTAATATAATTCCATACATTTTTATCTGAAGTGTGGAATATATGTGCTCCATATATATGAATATTTATGTTATCTCTTTTTTCAGTATAAATATTTCCACCTATATGAGCTCTTTTTTCCAGTACTAGACATTTATAACCCTTTTTTTTAGCTTCATAAGCAAATACTGATCCAAAAAGTCCTGAACCTACTATCAAATAATCATATTTATTCATTCTTACACCTTTAATATAAACTTTCACATATTATCACTTAATATAAGCTATTATTAAATATATAAAAACAAATTTAGAAAATTCTTTTTTAAAACATTGATGAGAATTGAACTTTAATCAGAATTAATGAAAAAATATTAAATAATTGTTCTTACAATGGAATATTGCTATGACTTATTTTTTTATTTACTGGATTTGAATAAAGAAGATTTAAAGTGTATATTATTTTTTGTCTGGTTTCATCCATCATAATTATATCATCCACATATCCTCTAGAAGCAGCAATATATTCATGTCTAAAGATTATTTTGTTCCAATAACTTGTGTAATATAAGTTTCACAAGCTATTTTATACCCTCTAAGTATTTATGAGTTTAAACATATTAAATGATACTTAATGATTTTCTTTGTGAATTTTCTTACTTGTATTTTATATTTTTCTATTTAAATCAATTCTCTTTTGCATCTATTAAATGTTAAACAATTTAATTCTATAAATCAGTTCCAATAATATCTGATATCTGCTTCTCACTCATTCCAGAATCAAGTAATTTCTTATAAATTAAATTTCTCTCTTCCAGCCGCCCTTGATTTAAACCTTCTTCTCTACCTTCTGCTCTACCCTGTTTTAATCCTTTTTGTAATCCTTTTTGTAATCCTTTTTGTAATCCT
>CACYEI010000081.1 GCA_902773355.1 uncultured Spirochaetales bacterium | reverse complement strand
TTCTGGTTTTACCTCAGGTTCAAGCTCCACCTTAGGTTCTTCTTTAACTTCTTCCTGAACAGGTTCTGGTTCCTGCTCAACCTGAACGGCAGATTCTTCTTTTACAGCTGGTTCTTCCTGAACAAAAGCCTCTGTCTCCATTTGATTGTATTCAGGTTGATTGTATTCAGAATGATCAGAAACAGCAGGTCTTTTCACAAATTCTTCTATTTCTATGACTTCACGTTCCTGTACAGGAGGAGGAACAATTACCACGCTTTCTATTGTTCTCTCCGTAGTCCCTAAGTAGTTACCATCATCATCTACAATATAATCTTTTTCTTCCTTATTATTCAAACATGATATTCTTACATCTATATATTTTTTTCTCACTCTAAGTATCTTTACCCATCTATAGATCCTACTTCCATCCATAAGCTCATATTCAAAATCTTCCTTACCAGTAAAAAATGTATTTACTTTTCTCCAAAAACTCTTTGAATTTTCTGATGTAACATATTGGGACATTTAACACACTCCTTCATCAAACTAATTAATTTTAAAGCACAGGATATTATTTTTCAAGTTCAAACATTTTATTTCTACGAATAATATGACGTTCTGATTGAGAAACTTCTGCATTAATAAAGGATTTAAGCATTTCTTCAGGAGACTGTGGATAATCTATTCTAGCACCAAAAGCAATAAAATTAGCATTATTATGCTCTTTTGCCATTTGTGCAGCAAAACAATTTTGTGGTAAAGCACAGAAGATACCTTTAATTTTATTAGCTGAAATAGATATACCTATACCAGTACCACAGATCAAAACCCCAAACTCATATCCACCTGTATTTATATATTTTTCACATGCTTTTCTAGCCATATCTGGATAATCAACAGATTCTTCAGTTTTAGTACCCAACCAATCAACTTCATATCCCTCTTTATTTAGAAATTCTATTAATCTTTGTGCTAACTGCACACCAGCATGATCATTTGACATAATAACTTTCTTTTTCATTTACTTATTATCCCTCCAAGAACCTCTTATATAATAATCAAATTCTCCTAAACTGAAATATATACCCAAAGATTTTTTTTTAATATTATAAAAAACACCTATAGGCATAAAGCTTTCCCTGATGCCTTTCATTGGAGTTCCTACACTTAATGGTACCAAACGTAAAGAAACAAGCATTTCATTATCAAATCCTATAAAAAAACCTGCTCTAATAACCATATTAATCATTGAACCCATAGTATTATCATAATCTGAAACCCTGTTTCCTAATACAGATATTCCAAATTCCACTCCTCCTAAAACAGAGGAAAAAGGTTTTGGCATAATAGGTGAAATGCAACTAAAACCAACTTCAAGATGTTTAGTTAATCCAAATGAAACACCTAGCATTACATCTAAATTTAAAGAATTTTTTTCTTTAAAATCATAGAAACCCGCATGTCCGCATCTTATACTTATATCACTGAATGGAGTAGCAATTACAGGGAAAGCAATAGTAAACAAAAATAAAAAAACAATAATTTTTCTCATTAATCACCTATTAAACCTATTAATTACCTAATTTATAATAACTTTATAATAGTTTTGTGTATCTGAAAATATCAACTTTCCAACTATAGATTTTACTAAAATCAAAAACTATAGATACAGGTAACCATTCATAAATAAAATCTTTGTCCCTAATTCTTATTAATGATATTTCTGAATAACCTAGAATTTTTTTATAATCTGTGCTGAAACCTAAACTTACTGAAGGACACCAAGGACCTGGATTTACCTGCATAAATGAAAAAGGATTATACATACTTCTAAATAATTCTACATTTAAAGCCACAGCTAAATCTGAATAACCTATCTTCATGTTCCTATCCAGCTTTATTCCTGATTCAAGCCTTATAATTGAATATCTTAAATTAAGATTAAGTGAAGTCTCTGAATCTGTATTTTCCCCAAAACTAAATCCATAACCAAATTTTTTTTCTTTTTTTTCTACAAAGTTTTCATCAAAATAAAGACTTTCTGCCAAAAAACTTTCTGCAGAATAAAGAGAAGATATAACAATAATGGTTAATAATAACAATGAAAATATTTTTTTCATATCACACTATTTTATAATTCCCAGCATTTTATCCACCTATCATCATAATTAAATAATTAATCCATGATGAAAAACCTTTCCAATCTTTTGCCTGTTCTTCAGTTATCAAATCCGTTTTTGTTAAAATATTATTAAAATGCTCTTTCATTACAGAAGCAAATTTAACATCATCTATTACTAAAGCAATTTCATTTGATAATGCCATACTTCTATAATTAAAATTAACTGAACCTATAATAACATACCTATTATCCACAATAATTAACTTTTCATGTAATAAAGCCTTAGTTTCAGGTAAATCTTTTTCAGAATAAACATTCATCCCCGCTTTCTGTAAATCTTGCACCATAAAGTGCCCGGCTTTATACATATTCTTTCTTGGATCATTAGGTAAAACAAGTTTAATATCTACACCTCTATCTGAAGCATCTTTTACCATTTTTAACATATTAGAATTAGCTAAAGGAAGAAGAGGTAATATATCTATTTCTTCTTTTGCACTATAGAATAATGAACCAAAAAGTTTAGGTGCTTGTATATCAGAAAATAAATGATTTACAAAATATGCATTAATAATCTCATTATCAGTTTTTAACTCTGTATAATTATCTACATAATTAGATTCTGCTGAATCTAATTCAACCAATTTATTTGATAAGAGGTTAGATAAAATATCTATTTGTTCATAACTGTTTTCAGTCCAAAAATCTATAAAATCCTTTGTTATCAATAAAGCAAGTTTATTTGAATTAAAAATAAACATAGAATCCCTCTGCCCAACTGTTGATGATATAGTACTCATATAGTTTAAATTCATACCACCAAGAGCTATTGTTTCAGAATCTATAATCAAATACTTCCTGTGTTCACGATGTGTCATTGAAACTGGATCTATGATTTTGGTTAATGAAAAAGGATTAAAAATTAATAAATGAACGCCATAAGAACTAAGATTAAAAATTGGAGCCATATGATTCTTACTTTCCGTCTGATCGCCTTCCCATACTCCATCAACAATCAAATAAACAGGCACTCCACTTTTAGCTTTTTCTTTAATAGTTCTATAAATTACAGAATTTTCTTTACACTCTGAAGCTAAAAAAAATGACATTATGACACTTTCCTTAGCCTGAGCTATTAGTTCTGTAGCTCTATTTAGCCATTCTTCTCCATCAAAAATAATCTCTGGCTGAGATATTTGAACAACTGGATAACCTAATTTTACTAATTTATCCCCAAATGCTACTGAAGTGTCAGTTACCAAAGAATTCTTTATCATATCATCAGTAGAAACACATGATAAAAATAAAAAAATAAAACAGAAGATTAGAAGAAATTTTTTCTTTAACATCAATCAGCCCAAAAGAAAATAAATTAAAAATTACAACTCATAAACAATTACAACTCAAAAACAATTATAATTCAAAAACATATGGCATAATTGAACCAAAATTATAATGTCTAAGCCTTTTACCTGATAGTGAAATCAGATAAACCTGCATATTTGAATCTGAAAATTCTGTAAAAAACTGCCTGCAAATTGCACATGGTGGAGCTGGTTCTTCAGAATAAGAAGAAACAACCAGGATTCTAACTTTTGTCTTACCCTGAGTTGAAATAGCAGCCAACATAGCAGAACGCTCAGCACATATAGAACCACCAAATGATGCATTTTCAACATTACAACCAGAATAAATATTACCATCATCAGTCAATAATGCTGCACCAACTTTAAACTTAGAATAAGGTGAATAAGAATTGTTTATTACTGAACGTGCTTTATCAAATAAATCACCTAGAATATTATTTTCTCTGAATGAATTAGCCATTTCATTAAATATATCATTAAATTCTTCCATGGTTGAAAAAACAGGGAAAAAAGATAAATCCTTAATAACAAGATCAGCACCAGAAAGAATCTGGCTGTTTACATCAAAAGAACTTGTTACACCCAAACTCAACGAACCTGCATTTTTTGCTGCTTCATGCCCTGACAATGCATCTTCTATAACTAGACACTCTTCATTTGATAATACAAGACCAGCAGCTGCGTATTTATAAATTCCACCGTCAGGCTTAGTCTTTATAACTATATCTCCAGAAACAATAAAATCAAACAAAGAAAGGTCTAAACCTGTTTCAGAAAAACTGTAGTTTAATTTCACTCTATCAGCACTT
>CACYEI010000080.1 GCA_902773355.1 uncultured Spirochaetales bacterium | reverse complement strand
GTTACATATTCGCCACAGAATGGACAATTCATGATAGTGCCTCCCTTTACTTAATAGTAGTATAGTTGTGGGAGTTTATAAAGGTTTTTAATAAAATTTGAAAAGATAAATATTTAAATTTAAGAAAAAAGATATTTAAAAAAAAGAAATAAATAAAAAAAAATAAAATTATAATTTTATTCTTTTATATTTTCCAAACCATACACGATCACCATTTAAATTATAAAATGGATCCAACCAAGCATATTTCCCAGGATTAGCCTCAATTGATAAATAAACTCGTCTTTTAACTTTTTTATATTTTCCTGTTTTGACTTTTTTAGTAGTCCAATATGTTTTTTTCTTTTTAAATGTCTCATAATATTTGACATGATGTCCATCATTATAAGTGTTATAATAACTTCCACAAAATGTCCATCCATTCTTCCAATATTTTGAATCAGAATATGAATAGGTACTATAATGAGAATAATCAGAGGACCAATAATCCTCACAATATAAGAAATCTTTATAAACCCATTTAGTCTCTTTAACTTTTACAGTCTTATAAATAGGAACTTTTATAGTTTTATATTTATTAGATTTAGCAAAATAATATAAGTACTCATCAACATCCTCATCCATATTATATACCTTTTTTAATTTTATATATTTGGCATAATGGAGTTTAGCAGTATATGATCCATATTTAAAAGTGACATATTTATTAACATTGACTTTTTTAGATACTTTATTTGCTTTAAAATTGGAACTAGAAGGGGTAACTGTTAATTTATATTTCCCTATACCTACGGGGATTTTAATATTAGCAACCCCTTTTGAATTAGTAGTGACATAATAAGTCTTTGCTTTAGCTTTATCTTTCTTATAAACAAATTTTAACTTGACAGAAATGCCTTTCTTAGTCTTATTATTTATTACTTTAATAGCTAGTTTTTTGCCAGATTTATAATAGGAACTGTAATTTGGTATAGTGATTTTAAGTGGCATTTTACTGACTTTTACAGTTGAAATCGCATTATTGGATTTGATTTTAGAATTAGCCGAATTAACAGTTAATCTATAAGTCCCTTGACCCAAATTAACCTTAAACTTAGCTATACCCTTAGAATTTGTAGTAACATAATAAGTATAAAGTTTTCCATTAGTCTTTTTAAATACCAATTTAACCTTTAAAGACATAGGTTTATTATTAAATTTATCAACTGTTTTAATAGTAATATTTTTACCAGATTTATAATATGAACTGTAATTAGATGCAGTAATCTTAGCAACAACATTATGCTCTAAAACTTTAATGTTTGAAAAGCATTCTAAACCTTCATCATCAATGTAATACAGTGTATAATCTCCTGGTTTCAAATATCCCAAACTTATTTTGGTAGTGCTGTCCCCCTCTGGAACCTCCTCATCAAAACCATCAACTAAAACATCATCAGAATCAAATATCTGTATTGTATAAATCACAATATAATCACAAGAATAATTAGTATGGATATTAACAAATATTTCTTTATCTTCATAAAAAGTGACATCTTCAATAGAAACTTGATTTCCAGAATCAGATGCCACAGATTCAGACAATGAATTTTCAGATTCGGAATCTTCTGAAACGCCTAAATCAATATTCTCATCATTGAATGTCTCCTCACTAACTTCAACAAAGTTTGTTTCTTCTTCTGAATCAATCATATCTAAAGTGTTTTCCTCATTAGACAATTGATCATCGATTAAACCATCCATCTCAACATTATTGTTATCATCCATTATTTCTTCAGCAGCAACAGAAGAAATTAGGAGTGAAAGTGAAAATAATAATGTTAAAATTATTAAAAATCTCTTATTAAACATAATTCTCCCCAAAATATATTTTTATGCGATTGCAAGAGGTTCAACATGATTTAATTCATTAAAATCTTTGATTCCATCTTCCACATCATCTAATGTATGATCTGCATATGAACCTGCATGATGACCCATAGAATAAATACTTACTAAATAATACTTCCCACTATCTTGAATTATCTCTTCATAACCAAGATCACCATAATCTTCATCATAAAAAATAGACAAATTTCCATTATAATCTATAGAATCATACATTTCAGCTTTAGCTTCATCAAAATTATCAAATTGTTGTATCATAATATGAACATTGTGAGCTAACCCCTCATGATTGTAATTAGCCAAATCTTCATCAGCATTTGTCTCTTCAAAGCCAATAGGTACAACAAAATCATCTGCACCTGAAGCGGCGAAAGTAACAGATACCGTGCATAAAATTAGAAAAATACTTAAAATAAATAAAACTGTTTTTCTCAAATTAATCACCCGTATACATATTTTAAAAAAATATAATAAAATATTTGATAAAAGTAATTAATAAAATTTTTTAAAAAAAAACTTGAATTTTTAAATATTTGTCCAATAATCTTTATTTTTCCTACATCAAACAATACATTTGATTCCAAATAAATATTAAATATTTGATTAACTAAATGATTATTTTTACCAATTCCCTTAATTCATCAATTGATACGTTTTTTCCATTCAGTTTCTTCTGAAGTTGTACTTGACAATAAGGACAAAAATATAATCAACTTTATCTAAAACTCTTCCACAACTAGGACAATGCTTCTCCATAAATCTCCATCCCCTAAAATTAAAAATAGTTAAAAATATATTTGTTTTAATAAAATAAAATTTTATAAAAATAAGAAAAATAGAATGGTTTTCTACTATGTTTTTTTAGAGAATGATATTTAGAAAATTTCTTAATTTCTCTTCAATCAACATAGCGGAAAACTAAAAAAAGTAAATTTATTTAAAAATCGGTCCATCCTGATTCATCATCCAATTTTTCTATTCTGTTATCTAAAAGGTTCCCATCTTCATCATAAAGATTTATATCTGCATAATCAGGAGCTTCTGGTAACATATCTGCACTTTTAACAATCACAAAACCCTCACTAGTAACAGTAGTAGGAACAATTTTTCCTTCATTTAATGCAAGACCGCCATTCTTGAATAGAACACTAATTTGCACATGTTCATTAGCATGTTCAGTACCGACATAAACAGTACAAACTGTTCTGCCATCTGTAGTGTAACCACTAGCTATAGTTCCATTTATAATACGCATATTATTTTCTTTAGAAATAGAATCAGCACTATTATCAATAGAAGAAACCGTATTAAGATTATTAGAACTACTAAAATCATCAGAACCAATATTTAACAAAACAAAAGCACCTACAATAATACCTATACAAATAATTGCTGTGACACAAATAATAATTAAATTTTTAGTTTCCATTTTCTCACCGAAATTAAGAAAAAATATTAAAAAAATATCTTCATATTTTACCTAAAAATGATTTTATCTAAAAATACATATATAACTTATGATTTAAATCTAATAGCAAAAAATAATGGAAATTAATAACAAAAAATGTAAAAATTTATTTAATATTAGTATTGCCAATAGAAATAGACAAAATACTTACATAACTTTTATTAACTTGGTAAAATAAACCATTTATAAGTAATATAAGGGAAATATTCTTATAAATAAATTTACAGGGTATTTTTATATACATATTAAAAAAATAGGTTTGATTATATGGAGACATATTTAAAATATACATTAATTACTATTATCCTGATTTCGTTTTTAATTTCTGCTACAAATATTGTTATAGCATATGATAATATAAATATTGAAAGGTGTACTATTGAAACATACAATGCAATGAATGAACGAACATATGCCAAAATCTTTGTAGGGGAAGAACATTCAAACGAAAATGTAAAAATACAAATTTATTACTCATACAATAAAGAAAAACTAAATCAGGGAAAAAAAGTTGGAGTAACAGTCGATAATTCAGGATGTATCGAAGTTTACAGTGCAAAACCATTAAAAAAATACCCTAATCACGCCAAAATAAACATATACAACTCACAAGGCGACAAATTACTTGATTCTAAGAGTGTGAAACTAGCAGCTAGTAAGGGAACACAAACTTTCTACGCTCCCGAGAAATCCAGTTCTTCATCAAGCAATAGTGTAAAAACTTCATCCAGTAATAAGAACAATTATAATAGCAAAAGTTCTCAAACTTATATTGGAAATAAAAATACTGGAAAGTTCCATTATCCAGGATGTAGATCCGTTAGTCAAATGAAAAATTCTAATAAGGTATATTTATCAAGCCGGAACGATGCTATAAGTAGAGGATATTCATCCTGTGCAATTTGTAACCCTTAATTTATTTTTTATTGTTTAAGTTAATTAATTTATAAAAAAATAGAAAAAATAGAAAAAATTTAAAAATAATTTTTATGATTAAACCTTTTTTTGCAAAAGTTTATTCGCAGATGAATTTGATGTCATCTACAGTAATGGTTTTTCTGCCAGCGTGTGCTGCTGCTTTGATGACTTTTTTAGCTAATTC
>CACYEI010000079.1 GCA_902773355.1 uncultured Spirochaetales bacterium | reverse complement strand
TTTATCTTCTAATTTTACTTTTATTCAGAATTCTTTTTCGTCAAACTAAGCATTTATTATCTTTTGTAAAAGCTCTTCCGTATTACTTACCGTATCAAAGTCACTAGCTTTAAAACCAAAGCCCCAGTTTACTTTAATGCAGTCCACACCCGCAATTTCAGCTCCCTCATAGTCATATTTGGAATCTCCAACCAGTACACACTCAGAAGGTTTAACAGAAAAATAATCAATAGCATCTTTTATAACATCTGCTTTAGTATTTGTACTTTTTAAATTCAAACCAAATACACCTGAAAAATATTGGTTAAATTTGAAATATTTTAACATAACATTTATAAGATCTGTATTTTTCATTGAAGAAATACCTAATATAAATTTCATTTGATAAAGTGTATTCAAAATATGAGGAAAACCATTGTAAAATTTTGCTTTAAAGGCACCTATTTTATGATAGTGTTCCCTAAATACAGTAATAAGATTAGAAACCAAAACACTATCTTTTATATTGAAAACATGGGAAAAGCCATAGCTTAGTGGCGGACCAATAAATTCAACTAGATTAACTGTATCTGGTATTTTAACTTTTAATTTATCCAAACTGTAAAAAGCAGATTCATATATCCCTTCTGATGTGTCCATTAAGGTTCCGTCAAAATCAAACAATACTACTTTGTATTTTCCCATAACTATCTTAACCTTTATCTATTTTATCTACCTGCTGAGTATTATCTACCAATTTCTGAACCATCTTCCTATTATCTAAAAGAGGACTTATTGCCTTACCATGATGTAAATGTATAATTACTCTAGCTATCAGCGTGCTTATATCAGCCTGAATAAACCATTTCTTAGAAAGCAAATCATCACCATGATAAACAGCATTTGTGCCTATTACATAATCAAATACACCTTCATTATAAGCATCATCAAAATCTTTTACTGAGCAGCCATTAAAAAATGGCAAACTGACAACACAAATAATTTTTTTTGCACCCCATTTCCTAAGATTTCTCATAGCTATCAGCATGGTTCCACCACTGGAAATCATATCATCCGCCATAATTACTGTCTGATTATTTACATCACCCAATAAATTTATGCTTTTTATATTAGTGTGCTTGGCATCTGTAGTTAATACTGAATAATCTCTTTCCTTATACAATACAGCTAAAGGTCTATGAAGAACCTGAGCGTAAAACTTATTTCTGGTTACAGCTCCTGTATCTGGAGATACTATGGTTATATCAGGGTCAGAAAGATTCAAAATTTTCTTTAATTGAATCAAAATCTGATATGATGCATGTAAATTTTCAAGATGTGTACACCTCAAACTGTTCTCAATCTCCATGCAGTGAATATCTAATGTAATTATTCTTTCTATTCCTAATGCTTCACAAAACTGACAAAATAACGCAGCAGTTAATGCTTCTCTGCTACTTTTTTTATGTTGTCTTGAATATGGAAAAGTTGGTAATACTAATGTAACATCTTTTACTCCTGCCAGTTTTGCAGCTTGAACTGTAGTAAAAATAAACATTAAATGATCATTTACCGAAAAAGAATAAGATTCTGATGAATCTGAAAGTTTTATAGGAGAAGAATTAGTTACATCATAAATAATATATAGACTTCGCCCTCTTACTGGATCCAGTATTTCAGCTTTTACTTCTCCGTTAAGAAATTTAGTATATTTTACATTTACTTCCAAATTAGGCTGAACATATGTCATGGAATAACTTCCATGTGGTATTTCTCTGTCATTTAAATCTTCAATAAAATCTATTTTTTCATTGACTTGTTCAACAGAAATACCATACTTGGTAGCTAAAGCCTGAGAAAGCTTATAATGACGTTTCTCATACAGTCTATACAGATGCCCTAGTATTTTTTTAGACAAATATTCTGAACCGGGACCAGTAATTACCCCTAATTTATGAGGTCTTATTATACTCATATAAAACTCCATATATAAATATAAAGAAAATCATATTTTTTTTGAAGTAATAAATTGGGTTCTTCACTTGGTTTATTATACAAAATTAAGCAAATATAATTTAGCTCTATCTAATATCAGTTTTTATCAAATCCTAAATTAACACGAATACTAAAATAATCTACAGGTTTTTCACCATGATTACTACTTGAATCAGTCCATCCATATAGCACCTGAATTTTAGAACCATAAGCACCAATAGATAATCCAAATTCAGGGTAACCAAACTTATATGCTACTTGTGCATCTAAAACATTTGTAGCTTCTAATAAACGAATATTTGCCTGAATATTTAAATGTTTAAACAACTCAACAAATTTTTTTCCTTTAGCTAAGTCATCTCTTATATAACCTATGATATCAAAGAAATCAGCTCTGATTACTGGATTAATCAATTTTAAATGTGGATTATACACAGCAGAAACATTCAATTCAAATGGAGTATTCCATTTTATCTGTTCAGAACCAGATCCAAAAATACCACCAATTAAATTTTTAGTTCCAGTAAAAGAATTTAATCCATAAGCTCCTACATACTTAGCTATATTTATATTATTAGCTGCAACACTAAGCTCTAAATTCCCTTTTAAGAAGCCAACAGTTGATGAAAAATTTATAGGGATAGTCCAGCCACCAAAAAATTTTACGTCATCTAATGAAAAATCTCCGGATGTAAAATCCTTAGCACTAACCTGTTCAGAAAAAACTCTAATTTTCAACCCCGTAGAAACACCTAAATCTAAATAAAAAGAACCATCATTCTTTTCATAAAGCCTCTGTGAATATGCAAATAAAGCCTGAGCATTCAATTCAGGAACTACTCCTATAGTCGTGAGATTTAAAATTCCGTCATATAGCTCTCCTGTTTCTTTATTTACTATCTTAGGCATAGAATGAACAGCAACCTGTGCATCTACAGAAAGCCCCAAACCCTTGGCAGCTACACCAAAACCAGCATCAACTATGGCAATATAAGAATGACCTCTCCCCGCAACTTCTAGGAGTGAAGCCAAAATAAGCAGAATGTCTTTTTTGGCATTGGAATAATTAAATTTGGTAAGTCTGCTTATTGCCTCAGCCGCCTTTGGATTCTGCATAACTTTAGATAAATGATAAACTGTAGCTGTAACATGAGGGAACTGTATTATCAAACCAGAATTTACTAAAGATGAAGGATTCTGGGAAACAGCATACTGAAGAGGTAAACTCCCTATAGAAGATGTTGGAACATAATTTTCTTTAACTACACTTTCATATGGCGCTAAATTAATATCTTCAGACGCAAATAAAGGAAGAACACATGTCAACAATAAAAAAAACAAAATAAACTTTTTCATAATCAATTCTCTATAAACCCCTTATATTTTACTTCTTAATAAAATTATCTACCACATTTGTAATTGATAAATCTACTCCATAAATTACAGACATGACCTGAGCGTAATCTAAGTAAGTTCCTAAACTGTCCGTATTAGAAGGTGTCCCACCTTTTGTATATTCATCATATATGCTAGTCATCCACTCTGAAATAGCCTCCCCATCTTGATTAGCCAATTCATCTTCTATTGTGGTAGCCACCGTTTTTATCATGTAGTAAGTTGTTATATCTCCAACACTTGGATTTTCCAGACTCATGGAATCAGATATTTTTTTTAATGAATCAGCCAAATCTGGTGAAAAATCTTTTAATTTATCTATATAATTTTCAGTGGCATCCTTCAATCCTAAAACAAAATCACTATATTGCCCAGGAATAGAAGCTTCATCTCCATAAGGTTCATCAAAAACTGATTTAATTGTATTTTCAGATACAGTTCCACCAAGAGCACTTATAACAGAATCAATTAAGTCATTCAGTGCTTTTTCCTTATCTTCTTCATTATCCCCGGTTTTCATTTCATTTAAGAATTCTGAAGTAGAATTCCTAAACTCTTTTTCCTGAACTTGAGATGAACCAGATAAATTCCATGTTGAAAAACCATTAAAAAATTTTCCCGCTTTTAATATGGAATCAACATCACAGCTTATAATACAAAACAGAAAAATAGTTATCAGTAAACATATAACTCTATTAAAGCCACGTTTATACATAAAATTTCCCATCCTTTTTTCTGAGACTGATATAACATTCCAAATGCCATTTCAGAAACCTTGACAATAAATTTTAATAATTATATTTCAGATAAAAACATAAAACAACAAATTTATTTATTTCTATGATTAATTATTAGTATCTTCGCCTACCTAAAGCAGATTTATAAACCTTATATGGACTTATATTAAATCTTATAAGGCAATACAAATAAGCAAAGATTATACCTGACAAATGAGCCAAATGTGCCACGTTTGAATTAGAATAAACTAAAAATGTACTTACAAGTTCTATAAGTAAAAAAAGAAGAACAGCTAACGGAATCTGAAGCGGAATAATAAGGAATAAAAGAATCCTATCATATGGATACAAAACAGAGCATAAAAACAGTAAGGCATAAACTGCACCAGAGGCGCCTACCAGGTTCACATTTAAACCAGTTACATAATAAATTCCCAAACTGGTTAATCCACTAAGAATATCACATGTAAAGTAAAATAATAAAAATTCCTTACTCCCTAAATTTTTTTCTAACAAATAACCAAAATTAAAAATACCAAACATATTAAAAAAAAGGTGAAGGTATCCTGAATGAACAAACATATATGTAAAAACCTGCCAGATATATCCTCTCTTTAATCCCCATACATTTAATCCTAAATACCTAGAAAGAGGAATCCCGTCTATTACCACATACATATAATCAGTTAAAATTAAAACAAATATATTTATAACCAGTATTATAAGACACACATTAGAATATGAATAACGAAACTTTTTATTAAATATATTAGCTCTCATATACTATCCTTTCTCATAATTATCTCATCAAATTATACAATTATTTCTTATTTAAACCTACCATATAAATTTCAAAACTGTCATTTCTGCATGCTTTAGGTTTTATCTGCTTTACTTTTGAAAAAACAGACTTCATTTTGTCTTGTATCTCCTTCATACTAGACCCCTGAAAAACTTTTAAAACTAAATTACCATTTTTTTTAAGAATCTTTTCTGCCAAAAAAATAACATTACTAACCAAATATTCACTTCTAGCAGTATCTACTGTTCTGTTCCCAGTGGTCATAGGAGCTGCATCACTTACTATACTATCATATGGCCCTAGATCTAAAAGTTTATACATAATCTCTTCAGAAAAAGCATCTCCTTGAAAAAAAGTGATTACATTAGAATCCAAAGTAAGTTCAATTTTATTCAAGTCAACAGACACTATTTTCCCAGTGCCTTTTAGAATCTGTCTATAAATAAACAGAGTCCAACTGCCTGGAGCACTACCAACATCCAAGACAATATCTCCTCTCTTTATTATTGAAAAAGTATCTTGAATTTCTTTCAGTTTATAAACACTTCTTGCGGGATACCCTTCCTTCCTGGCTAATAATGTATAATAATCTGCCGTGTCCCTTCTACTTACTGCCATAACACTTTACCAATTCTAATACTTTAGATAAATCTAAATCTTGTGGTCTTTCATTACCAGTTAAATTACACTTATTTAGTAGAGATAAAATACTCCCCTGATCTTTTTCACTATATAAATTCTTAAGATTATTCTTAATCATTTTTCTTCTTTGAGAGAAAAGGCACTTTAAAAATTTAAAATATAATTCAACATATTTGTCTTCTAATAGCGGTTCTTTTCGTTTATTTAATACAATTACACTACTTTCTACCTTAGGCTTAGGCCAAAAAGAATCTGACTTTATCTTCATAATAATTTCAGATTCATAATCCAAAGAAACCAATAATGTAAAAGAAGAATATGAAGAATCAAATTTAGATGAAGATATCCTGTCAGCCACTTCTGACTGTAAGGTAAAAACCATTTTATCGGGGATACATCTATGTTGTATCAAGGCAGCAACTGTACTACCACCAACATTATAAGGTAAATTCCCACAAATAAGATCTGGAATACCATCTTTTTCATATATATCATAGAATGTTTTTAAAAAATCTCCAGCAACTAAATTAAATTTTTCATCAGCAAATGCCTTTTCTTTTAGTACTTTTATAAAACCATAATCTATTTCAAAACAGGTTAAATCAACA
>CACYEI010000078.1 GCA_902773355.1 uncultured Spirochaetales bacterium | reverse complement strand
GGAGTGGCAGGGATTTGAACCCTGGATACCGTTACCAGTATACTTCCTTAGCAGGGAAGCGCCTTCGACCCCTCGGCCACCGCTCCAAACGGATGGGGAGGGATTCGAACCCCCGGAGACTTGCACCTCAACGGTTTTCAAGACCGCCTCCTTCGACCTCTCGGACACCCATCCAACGTTCTCTACTTTTAAAATAAAAATTCTTATTTGTCAATAACTAGAATCTTTGATTTCTTCTTTACGATTTATCTTTTGGGAATTAAAATGATAAAAAATTTCTTTGGAGGGTTTATTTTGGAAGATTTATTAAAAAAATTAGAAGAGTCAGCTGATTATATAAAACAGAGAATAAATAGAAATAAAATAGATGGTGGTCTTGTTTTAGGCTCTGGTTTAGGTGAAATGGCTGATAGTTTGTCAGATAGTACTATCATTGATTATAAGGATATACCAAATTTTCCTGTATCTACAGTTCCAGGTCATAAAGGGAGGCTAGTAGTTGGAAAATTAGGAAATAAAATTGTGGCATGTATGCAGGGTAGGTTTCATTATTATGAAGGCTATTCAATGGATAAAGTTGTGTTTCCTATTCAAGTTATGAAAAAACTTTCAGCAGAGTTTGTTATTCTTACAAATGCTGCAGGCTGTGTTAATAAAGACTGGAAGCCTGGAGATCTTATGCTTATTACAGACCATATTAAGTTAAGTTGGGATAATCCAATGCGTGGTCCAAATGAAGATAAACTGGGACTTAGATTTTTTGATATGAGTCATGCTTATGATTCTAGATTTTTAAATATAGCCAAAGAAGAAGCAAAAAATTTGGGAATAAATCTCAGGGAAGGTGTCTATATGTTCTTATCTGGACCTAGTTTTGAAACGCCTGCTGAAATTAGAGCGGTAAGAACACTTGGGGCAGATGCAGTTGGAATGAGTACTGTACCTGAAGTTATAGCAGCCTCTCATTGTAATTTAAAGGTTTTGGGTATAAGTTGTTTAACTAATATGGCAGCTGGTGTTTTAGGAGATGTGGAATTAAATCATGAAGAAGTTTTAGAAACAGGCCTTAAGGTAAAAAAAGTCTTCTCTCAGCTTATTAGAAATGTGGTGGAAAAAATATGAAACGTTGTAGTATTATTATTCATAGTGAAAATGGAAACAACTACATAATAGGAAATTATTTTAAGGAAGAATTGGAAAAGCATAAATTTGATGTTAGATATTACAGAGTAGAAGATAAAGATCTACATATACTTGCTAATAACAATGAAATGGTTAATCAGTATTATGAAGATATTTTGTCCTTGCCTTCAGCCTCTCCATCAATAATTGAAAAAAGTGATCTTATAATATTGGGAAGTCCAGTTAGGTTTAGTAATGTAACTGCTGAAATGAAAGATTTTATGGATTTGTCACTTCCCTATGTTGAAAATAAAAAGTTTGCAAATAAGTTTTTTGCTTGCTTTGTATCTGGATGTAGTGAAGATAATTCTTTAAAAGCACTTAACAGTATGATTTTTTGGGCTAGTGAATTATCTATGAAGCATATTTCATTCTCTGGTAATATAAAGGAAGGATTAATCCATTTATCTGGAAATGAGGGTAAGATTAGGCCATCTGAGCTATTAGGTCATCAAATAGAAGAATATGCATCAATATTGCAAAAGGAACTCTATAAATAAAGAGGAATAATAAGATACTGATAAGGAGAATTTAATGTCTTCAGGGAATATCCTGAATTTATATTGGAATGAAGATCCTGATATAAAAAAAGCTGATTTATGGGTATGGTGGGAAGGTAAAGCTGGTAGTGGCTTTTTATTAAAGAAATGTGATTATGGTGGAAGTTGTACTCTAATTATTCCTGATTATATAAAACGTGTTGGCTTTATTGTAAGAACAGATTGTTCTAACCCTGGTAGTTATTTTTGGGGAAATGCTGAAAAGGATTATCCAAATGATAGGTATGTTATAATATCAAAACCAATTACTGATATATATTTAAAATCTGGTTTAGAAACACAATATACTAGTGATGATGGTGGAAAAACCTTAAAAGAAATTAAACTGTTCATATTAGCTGAAATTAGTTCACCTAATCAGATAAAGTACCATATAACTCCTCCTGCCGTTCTTTCTTCTATTTCAGATGTAAATGTTTCAGATGGGGAAAAAAATTTAAGAATAGAAAGTATATCTTCTTTAAATATTTATGATGGCTACGGAATCATATTTACCTCGGAAAAAATTAATATAAAGAACAAATACATTGTTTCTATTAAGGATTACGGAACAGAAATTGCATTACCTTTAGAAGTTTTTGATTCTTTGGATTTTAATCTTGCATATAATTATACAGGTCAGGATTTGGGATGTAGTTATTCTGATGGAGTTAGTTGTTTTAAATTATGGGCTCCAACTGCTGTATCTGTGGTTTTAAATTTATATGATAGTGGTGAAGAGGGATTAGTTTTAAAAAGAATAAAAATGCATGAAGAAGGAAAAGGCGTTTGGAGTTTAAAAACTGATTATGGCCATGGCGTTTATTACACATATACCGTAGAAACAGCATTAGGCAAGCATGAAACAGCAGATCCATACGCCAAAAGTTGTGGAATAAATGGAAAGCGTTCTATGATAGTGGATTTGTCAAAAACAAATCCTTTGGATTTTGAAAATGATTCCTATGTAAAATGTGATGATTATAGAGATGCTGTAGTATGGGAAATACATGTTAGAGATTTTTCAATAGACTTGAAAGAAAGTAAGTTTAAAGGAAAATATTTAGCATTCACTGAAAAAGGATTAGAAAATGCTCAAGGTGTCTCATGTGGAATTGACTGGCTGAAAGAATTAGGAATAACGCATGTTCAATTACAGCCAGTGTTTGATTTTGCTACTGTAGATGAACATGAAAGTATCCAGTATAACTGGGGATATGATCCAGAGAATTACAATATTCCAGAAGGCAGTTACTCTACAGATCCGTATAATGGTGCAGTACGAATATATGAATTCAAACGTATGGTTCAAAGTCTTCATCAAGCTGGAATTGGTGTTATTATGGACGTAGTTTATAATCATACTTATACAACTGATTCATTTTTTAATAGAACAGTTCCATATTATTATTACAGATTTACTTCTTTGGGTATTCCTTCTAATGGAAGTGGATGCGGAAATGAAACTGCATCTGAAAGATATATGGTAAAAAAATTTATCCTAGATAGTTTAAGCTATTGGATGACAGAGTACCATATTGATGGATTTAGATTTGATCTTATGGCAGTGCATGATATTATAACCATGCAGGAAGTAGAAAAAGTAGTTCATTCCATAAATCCCTCTGCCCTGATATATGGAGAAGGTTGGGCAGGAGGCAGTGTAGCTCTTTCCTATAAAAATCAGGCTACACAATCTAACATAGGAAGAATCAAAGCTTCCGGAATTGGCTCCGTGGCTGTTTTTAATGATGTAAGTAGAGATGGTCTAAAAGGTAGTGCTTTTAACCTGGATATCAAGGGTTATATAAATGGAAACGCTGATGCCTATAATACTAATAGAGTTATCTTTGGTATTCAGGGGGGAACTAGTACACCTAATGTTTCATGGTCAGTAAAAAACTCTATGATAGTGAATTATATGTCTGCGCATGATAACTATACTTTATGGGATCAGCTTATCTTGTCTAATAAGGATGAAACATTAGGTAATATAATTAAAATGAACAGGTTTGGCGCTGCAATTGTATTTTTATCATCTGGCATCCCATTCTTTTTGGCAGGAGAAGAGATGCTAAGAACTAAAAATGGGGATGAGAACAGCTATAAATCTTCTGACTTAATAAACAGTATCAAGTGGGAAAGCTTGAAAAAAGGCAGTTCTTATCTTGAAATGGCTCTATACTATAAACAATTGATAGAAATCAGGAAAAAAAATTGGTTTATAAGACGTTCTGATATAATGTGTAAAATTAAACATGATAACGTTATTGAAGTATTTTATAAAATAAATAGTGTAGTTGTAGGAATGGCTTATATAAATCCAAATGAAAAGGACTTTGGTTTTTATTATGAAAAAGAGCATATGGAGATTGTTTTTTCAAGTGAAAAATATAATATTTTAGAAAAGACTATTTTAATTAAACCAAAAAGTGTTATAATACTGAAAAAAATTGGTTAGTATTTGTGACTAAGTGTTTTTGGAGGAAGATATGAAAAAATTCCATTTAATGGTATTGCTAATTGCAATGTTTGCTTTTATGGCAATAGGATGTAGAACAGTTAATGAAGGTGATACTTCAATTATGGTAAAACCACCCGTAACAGATGTAGCTGAAACTGAAAATTTAGTTCAGGGTTATTTTGTTTTAGAAAATGATGTTTTATCAAAATCTTATCAGCTTACAAAACTTTCAGATACTGAGTATGTAGTTTACTATGCAAACAGAGGGGATGAAGCTGTTTCCGTAAGCGTAGGTTATGGTTGGGGAACTAAGGCTGCTGATACCATATGTGGAAGTGCAACCCTTCCTGAAAGAGGAATGTATGAAGTTAAGCTTGACCTAGTAAGTGGTGTTGTATCTGCTGCTAAGATGGTAGGGAACTATGCAGTTTTTTCAGTTGAAGATGATGGTATTTTAACCTCTAATCAGGTTTTGACCAGATTAACAGCAAAAGGTGGATTACAGACTTTAAACATTATTGTTATTGCAGCTGATGGAAGTTTCACTATTGGTAATGTACCATTGACAGTTTTAAACTTTGGTGATTTTGGAACATATGCAGCCAAGATACCAGGTTATAATTATCTTTCACTGTAATATATTTGTAATATATTTAATAATGTGAAATTGATAAAAACACGGAGAAATATAAAGCTCCGTGTTTTTTTATTTTTATTTGAGGTATTTTATGAAGAAAAATTCTAAATTTTTTATATTTTTTGTTTTAATGTGCCTGATTTTATGTCCAGCATTTTCAAGTTCACCAAAAGAAAAAGTTAATGTAAAAGAAGATTTACATAATGCATTAATTAATTATTATTCTTCTGAAATTCCATTAATAGAGAATTTATATGACAAATTTTTAGCTATTACAAAAGTTTATAACAGTCATTCACATTCCAAAGTTGAAATTGATCCAAATTTAATTTCTTATCTTGGTTTATCAATAGATGATGTTTCATATGATCTTTCATGGATAAAAAAAATGGTATTAGATATAAATTCTAATGTAATAGCTAATGAATACTCGGTAGAGTTCAAAATAATTATAAATGATATAGAAATTTTAAAAGGTTACCTATATTTTAATTATACAGAAGATGTATATGCTTTTTATATTCCAAATATTTCTGACAAATATTATAAAATAGATTTAAAAGATCAGGATGAATTATTTAAAAAATTAGGCGCTTATTTTTTATCTTATAGAGATCTTCCTTCAAAAGAAGAATTTGGAAAATTCATTTTAAGTTTTGTAGATTTAGCTATGGATTACATAGGTGATGTTGATAAAGTTGAACAAATTACCATATCTGGTCTTTCTGGTGTAATATTTAATAAATATACATTTACTGTCAGTGCAGAAGATTTTTCTACAATTATAAAAGAATTTATTTTGAAATTTATAAATGATTATTTTGGTAAAACTTTATTAGATAATTCAGATGCCAATATAGAAGCAGAACTGAATTCATATTTTAAGCCTGA
Source organism: uncultured Spirochaetales bacterium (assembly GCA_902773355.1). GTDB lineage: Bacteria > Spirochaetota > Spirochaetia > Sphaerochaetales > Sphaerochaetaceae > CACYEI01. The sequence goes on along the minus strand of CACYEI010000078.1, from coordinate 19,937 downwards.
AAATTTTGAAGATTTAAAAATTACATTATGGTTTGATAAGTCTGGTGATTTGTGTAGGGAAGAAATATATACAAATAATCAGTTAATAGCATCTACAGATAAAACTAACGGCAGAGATTATACTAGTTTTTTTAATTATAATAATGCTTCTTCATTAATTAATGGTACTATAACTAACAATAATACCTATAATTTAACAGGAAATATAACTTCCAAATATGAGAGTGGTATTTCACATATAGAATTTGATGCAAAAAATTTAACCATTATGAAAGATTTAGGACTAATTAAGTCTGGAGATATTGACTATGATTTCATATTTACCTCAGAGCAAAATGTTACTAATTCTTCCAAATTTCATATAGGTATTAATTCGGCTAATTTGGATAATGGAAAATTAGATTTTTCTATTAATGCATTAAATAGTAATTTGGATTTATCAGTAGATTATTCAAAAATTTCTACTAAATATGATTATTCATTTGTTTTTTCTTATAATAATGAATCTTATCAATTAAAAGGTAGCACTACTGTAGATGACAGATCAAAAATTACACATGTTAAATTTCCAATTCTATCAATAGAGAGTTTAAGTGATAACCTGAACTATCTAGGGATTCTGTCTTTAGCTAATGCTTTAAATAAGGCTGGTTTTAATATAGCAGATATAACTCAGTTGTTCAAATAAGTTATCTTGAAATTAGTTATCTTGAAATATTAATAAAGAATTTAATTTTTTGTGTATTATTAGTCAAATTCCAGTTTAGGGTACTTCCTATGGTAAATGTTATGTTGCTTAGGTACCCTAAATTTATTGCTGTATCAATGTTAATACCACATGCTAAACTGGTTATATTAAGAAGTCTTTCATGACTGATATATGTAGTATTATTTATACCTAGTTGCAGGTACAGACGCTTTAAATATATATATAGGTAAGGAATTCCTTTTTGTATTTCCCATGAAAAAACAGTTGAATCAATTGTTTCACTAAGTGAATATTTATTGTTTTCTAAAAAGCTAAAAGATAGTTTAAATGTTATTGGAATTAATTTGGATGTTTTGTAACTAAGTGAAACAGTTGGAAGAATATTTTCTAAAATTAGAGAAGCAATAAAACCTGAATTTTGAAATGGATTAAAGCCAGTATTTTTTAAATTAGCATATTCTAAAATAAATAAATTATTAATAGAAATTTTCTTGTTTTTTATTAAAGTATCTAAACTATTGTAAAGTTTAAAATATTCATTATTATGTCTTAAATTTAATCTATAGGAAGATGTGAAATTGAAATTAAAAGATGTATTTCTTATGCTGTTCACAGGTATACTTGTATAAAATCCTTCTGAAAAAATAAGGTTAGATACAGATTCATTTAAAGTAAAATTAATATTTAAATCTTTATTTTTGATATTGTATCCAATTCCAGCTTCTATTTCTAAGGTTTCTGTTGGATCCCATGTAATATAAGATAATCCAAGTTCATAAATATTAAAATTTGGACCTAAAGGATAGATTGTTCCTCTAAGTAGATTTGATACTGGATTATAATTTTTACTGTTTATGATAAAATCTGATAATTCAGTACTGCTAGAAGTAAAATCATAAAAATTTTTTCTTGTTACAACTGTACTATAAATATAATCAAAAATAAAACTATCAAGATTAATTTTGGATATTAAATCTCCATAAGTATAGTCAGAGATGAAATAGACTTCATTTTTTTCTGATGCAGAAGGGTAAAAAATGCCTCCATTTACATTTTGACTTGATATATAAAATTCATATAAATTATTGTTTTCTCTAATATATCCCAGACTTGGAAGTGAGGGATTGTAAATGTCCTTATTAGCATATGAAAAATAAAATTTTTTGGATTTTAAATCATATGATAATCCTTTAATAGAGATTTTGTCAGGTGTATTTATAACTTGAAGATCTAATGTTGCTGTATTTAAAATATAAATGTATTCAGAAGCTGATTTTGATATTAGAAAGGCAACTTTTTCATTTCCTAAACTGCATAAACTGATTATTTTTTCATCATAACCTAAACATTTTTTTGTTATCTCTTTAAAATGCAAATTAAATAAAGTAATAAATGAATAATTTTCCTTTACTGATACAGCCAATATGTGTGGTATTTGGTGTAAATATGTAAAACATGCCTTAACAAAATAGTCTGTATCTGATTTATAAGATATAATTTGTTTAGATTCTGAATTATATAGTGTTATTTTACAATTCTCTGAATCCCTGTGTGTAATTAAAATATCTGAGTTATCTGAAATATCAATATAGCTGTCAGATGATGGGATATTTAATAAATCAATTCTCTTCATATTTGTATATTTTTCAACAGTTCCAGTTATAGTGTTGTATGTATAAAGGGATCCGTTTTTATATAAAGTCTGATTATAAACTCCTTTAGTGTTGTTAACGGTGTATGCTTTTAGATTTATATTTACACTTGGAATACTGTCTTTAAATTTGTTCCAGATTATTTCTGGTCTGCCTCCAAAAATTTTAGTGAAAAGTTCATTTAAAGGCATGGAGATATGAAAATATTCTGCTTGTTTGAAAAATTCAAATAGTTTTTCCTTTCCGTATGTATTTGAAAGATATTTTAGAAATGCTCCTCCAAATATATAATTGTATTCACCATATGGATAGATATCTCTAGCACTGCTTACATCTGTCCATGATGGGAATTTGTTTTCAGCTTTAGCTTGTTTTAGTATTTGCATAACAAAAGGATCGTTTAGTCTTCCAAAATTATCTTGACTTTCTGAATAAACAGCTAAACCTTCTACAAAGAAATTATTTTCATAGTAAATTTGTGCTATATTCAAGGAATCACCGAATATATTAGATAGAAAATTCCAAAATGGAGATCTGAAATTTATATGAAAAGCATGGGTGAGTTCATGTTCAAAAATTTTCAAATAGGAATCTTTAGAATATGTAAGTGATGCTGAAACATTTCCAAAATCATATATAACAATATGATTGGATGGATATGGTGAAAAAAAAGCGTTTGTTTCCTTATATTTGTCAGTTATAACAACAGGAATATTTAATTCTGGATCTCTGTCAAATCTTTTGGTCAACATTTCATATATGCTTTCTGCATTTTCATATATAAGATTAGCTGTAAATGAGCATGAGATTGGAAAAATAATTTTAAAATGTTTTGTACTAACAGTTTTTAGATTTGAATCATTTGTATAAGACGAGAACGCAGGGAAGATAATCAGTAAAAAAAGAATATAAATAATGCAAATGTATTTGTATTTTTTAGGCACAATTACTATACTATATTTTGGATTTTTTATGGTCAATTACTTGAAATTCAGTTAGTTATATGGGGATTATTATGCAAAGAAGAAATATTTTTAAATTTATTTTTGTCTTATTATTGATATGTATTAATATCTCTTGTGTTTCAACTTCAAAAGAAGATCCTACTTGGTATTCTGTGAATGAGAATGTTTTAACTGTAGATTTAGAGGGGAATGCTACTACAGGTTTTTCATGGAACTATGAGATTGAAGATGAAAGTATAGTAGAATTCTCAAGTTCAGAATATTTAATAGATCAAAGATATTTGTCCTCTCTTATGGTAGGTTATGGTGGTACGTGGGAATTTAAGTTTAATGGTATAAAAAAAGGTACAACAATTATACATTTTGTATACAAAAGATCTTGGGAAGAAAATAGTGAATTAAAGAGAATTGATTTAAAAATTAAGCTATCTGAATCAGGAAGTATCACCTCTGTGTCTGTATTGGAAGATGATTAAAAGGAAAATAATATGGATTTTTTAGAAATATTTAAAAAAATTTCAGCCATACCTAGAGAATCTGGGAATGAAGGCGCAATTAGAAATTTTATTTTGGATTTTGCTTCAAAATATGGTCTTTCATCTGCAAAAGATAGTAGTGGAAATGTTTTTGTTTATGCTGGTGCTTCAGATGGTTATGAAAAAAAAGAAAGTATCTGCTTACAAGCCCATATGGATATGGTATGTGTAAAAGTGCCTGAATCTAAACATGATTTTTTAAAAGATCCAATAAAACTTATACAGGATGGGGATATTATCAGAGCAGACGGAACGTCCTTAGGAGCAGATAATGGCTTAGGAATTGCCATTATCTTATCTCTTTTTACAGATTCTTCTTACAAACATGGTCCATTAGAGGCTTTATTTACCTATGCAGAAGAAACAGGTATGAATGGCGCTTTTTCAGTTGAAAACAAATACATTAATAGTAAATACCTAATTAATTTAGATAGTGAGGAAGAAGGTGTTCTTTATATAGGTTGTGCTGGAGGAGTAGATGTTAAGGCTGAAAAGCAGTATGAATGTGAAGAAGTAAACGCTAAAGAATGGGATGCAGTTCAGATTTCAGTAAGCGGACTTTTAGGTGGTCATAGCGGTCAGGAAATAAATCTTCAAAGATTAAATGCAATAAGTGTACTTATCAGATTACTGTACTCTTTGGAAAGAGCAAAATTAAGATTTAGAATTTCTGAATTTAGCGGAGGTACTAGGAAAAATGTAATTCCGTCTTCTGCAGATGCTGTAATTCTGCTACCAATTTCTGATAAAAGAAAATGTATAGATGAGTTAGATAAAGAGTTTAAATATATTAAGGAAGAGTATTTCATTTCAGAACCAAATATATCTTTTGTTCATAAGTGTTCCAAATGCTGTGATAAAATGGTCTTTCCTTCTTATTCCCTCAGTGAAAAAGATTCTATTCAGATTGTTAATACGTTATTGACTATACCTCATGGTGTTTTTACCAATAGTTTATCTGTAAAAGGTGTAGTTGAAACATCTGATAATTTAGCTATTTTAAATATTAAAAACGGGTTATTGAGTACAGATGTCAGTGTAAGAAGTTTACATGATAGTGCAAAACAATATCTTAGTTCTATAATAGGCTGTAATTTTTCAAATAATGGGTTTAAAGTTTCAATATATGGAGATTATCCTGCATGGACACCTAATTTAAATTCTGTATTAGCCAAAAAAGCTGAAGAAGTATGGGAAAATATGACAGGTAAAAAATTGGTAGTTACATCCATACATGCAGGTTTGGAATGTGGAATATTGAATAATGCTTTAGATCTTAAAGATAGTATTTCCTTAGGGCCTGATTTAAAAGATGTACATTCTGTAAATGAGCATTTTTCTATTAGTTCATCTAAAAGAATTTATGAATTTATGAAAAAGTTTTTATGTCAGATGTAGTATCTACATTAGAGCCTTCAATTTTTACGGCTGGTTATTTGATAAAAAAAATAAAAAATTTTCCAGAAAATATTGTTATTACATGGCATAAACAGTTATTTAATGTTTTTAAAAATAAATTTATTTCATCTTGTAAATCCATATTACATACAGATTTATTTTTAGAAAATATTAGTTTTGATTACAAAGGATTAAATATAGGGTTATTGTATGTGAATATGGGAGCACCTCTTTTTGCAGTAATAACAGAAGAGTTGAAAGTATTGGGTGTAAAAAATATTCTTTGTTTAGGAAACTGTGGCATTCTGGTTAAGGATATTAATACTGAAATAATTGTTCCTACTAAAGCTATGATAGATGAAGGAACTAGTTATCATTATCTATCAGAAAATAATAAACAAGATTTTATTATTTTAAACAATGCTCTTTATATTTCTGATTTTTTCAAGTTAAATGGTATACCATTTACAGAAGGAGCAGTATGGACTACAGATACACCATATAGGGAAACAAAAACGTCTGTTGATTATGCTGTAAGTAAAGGATGTATATGTGTTGATATGGAGTGTTCAGCGGCGCAGGCAGTCAGTAGTTTTTTAGATATAAATTTATATCAGATTTTTCTAAATGGTGATTCATTATCAGAAAACAAATGGAAAAGAAACAAGTTAGGTAAAATTAATAAAGATGAATCAGAAGTATATTTAAGTTGTATTTTGGCTTTGTTGAAAAGTATTTCAGAGAGATGAAGATTATAAAAAAAAATAAGTTAACTAATGAAAGCATAACAAATAATATTTTTTTTAGTAAAATAGGTGAAGATTTTTGGACAGACTATACTGTTAAGACTGAATTCAAAATTATAAATGAATTTAAAACAGAAGAAGATTTAACTGGTTTGGTTTTTAGGTATAGAAGTGCCTTAAGACATTATGGTTTTTTTTTAAAAAATAATTTGCTAGTTTTAACTTATATAAATGAAAATAAAAAACAAATTTTAGAATCTAAATTTTTTAAATACCAGTTAAATGTCAAATATGAACTAAAGGTTAAAATTACTGGTCAGTTTATATTATGTTACTTGAATAACAAGCTAATTTTTAGTTTTACGGATAAGCTTTTTAAAAGCGGAAGTGCTGGTATATTTGCTTCAACTTTAACAGAATTTGAATTGTTTGAAGTATCTTTTGATGATAAGGAAGAGCTTGAACTTAGAGCTGTTTCTGCTGAAAGAAAAATACTAGAAGGTATGGCTAAGGCTTCATATTCAGTGCCAAGACTTTATAAGAAAATACATTTATATGACTTTGGTTCTATTAATAAAATTAAATTTGGCAATTCAAATGGTAAAAAAAATAGTTTTTTTATTGTGTGTCAGGCTGTATCTGGTTCAATTACATGTATGACATCTGTATCAATTGATACTGGCAGGATTTTATGGCAGAAAGGAAAAGCAGATGACAATGCATATTTTGGAAGAAACTATTTGGTATTACCTATTAGAGTTACTGATGTGGATAATGATGGTATAAGTGAAGTAATATGTTTTTTTAATAATACCATTATGGTTTTGGATGGAGTAACGGGAAAAGCTAAAAATAATCTGATTACAATTGGTAAAGAAATGCTTTATTTGGATGATAATTCAGAAAAATCAATAGAAAAGATAAATCATAAAATTGAACATTCTTATGCTGGAGAAATAATTACCGTTTATAACGGTGGTAATGAAATCTTTTATAAGGAAATGATTCAGTCAGGTATGAATGTTATAAAAAGTTTAAATTGGGATGGTAAATTAATTTTTTTGAATTCAAAGGATGGTGCAATAGATCTAAAAGGTTATAGGGTTTTATGTTTACCTAAAGATGGCCATCCTGAAATATGTTCTGATGTTTTGGATATAGTTTATGATTCAAGAGATGAAATTATAGTTTGGGATAGAAAGAATTTATATATTTATACACAAGATAATTGACTTTTATTTCTTTTTATTTAAAAATTAAGAATCAAGGGAACTTGGTGAAGCTGGTTATCACGCCACCCTGTCACGGTGGAGGCCACGGGTTCGAGCCCCGTAGTTCTCGTTTTTATAGATAAATTGAATTTCTTCTTTTTTCTCTTTAACACAGTCTTTTATAAAATAACATATGTTTTACTTAATATTAGCAATTTATTAATGTTTATATTATATTATTTGAGTTTGTTAGGGATTTAATGTGAAAAAAAAATTATTCATTTTATTTGTTCTTTTATTATTTAGTTCATATTTTCTGTATAGTGTTGATTTTTCAGTTATAGATGGAATGGCTAATCATGAAGATAAGTGGAATGACGCCTTAAATATACTTAAAACCTATTTGGAACAGGATTTGGATAATGGAGATAAGGCTGAAATATGCTGGAGATTATCCATGTTTTGTCAAATGATAGGAGATTCCAAAAAAGAAAATACAGAAAAAAGAAAATGGTTTTCAGATGGGAAACAATATGCGGAATTGGGAATCAGTTTTGATTCTTCATCATATAAATCTATTTTTTGGAGATCCGCTAATTTAGGTAAAGATGTGCTTACCAGAAGTCTTTTTGACCAAATGGGCTCTGTTGATAAAATATGGGATGATTATATAACTATAACAGATACACTTGGTATTGTAGATTATCCAGAGGTATGGCATGCCATGGGAGAATTTTACTGGAGGAATCCTTTTAAATCAACATCTCAAGCTGTCAGTTTTCTTAAAGCATCTATAGATTGTAGAAATTCCAAAAAGCTTGATTTGTTATCTTATTTGATTTTGTCTAAGATTTTATATGAAAGAAATTGGACTGCAAAAAAAAGAGCAACTGAAATTAATAAAATGCATAATAATTGGAATAAACCAGGTAGTGTAAACTCTGTAAAGTATAGTTACTTTGAAGGGAAAAATGGTTCTTCATTCATACCTGAGTGGGCAACTGTGTCACTAGGTGAAATTTCAGATAGACAGGAAGCTGAAATATTACTGCTTTATATCTGTATGTATTATGAGCATGAAACCGATCATTCTTACACAAATATCAAATGTTATAATGAAGCAAATGAATTGCTTAAAAAATGGAAGTAAACATGAAATATCAATCAGAAATGCAATATTTGAAAAAAAATATTATAAATGAAGATGATTTTTATACAAGCGTTAAAGATATGCTTGAAAAAATACGTAAATTTATACCTGATAATAATGTTTTAGCTGAACTAGATAATAAGGATCATGTAACATATTATACAGCTGAACAAATAGTAAATATGGTTGAAGATTTGGCAGATGGTCTTATATCTTCCTTATTGGAAGGCTTAAATGTTGCTATTATTTCAGAAAACTCTGTTAAATATATTGTAACAGAATTAGCCATTATCAGTGGGCTAGGTGTTTTTATTCCAATAGATAAAAATCTTAATGAAGAACTTATGGCAGAATACCTGAAAAAAGTTCCAGTAGATGTTATTTTTTGTGATTCACATCTGATAGAAAAAATCAAGCATGTAATGACAAAACTGGAAGAGCCAGATAAAAAATTGATAGTAGTAATTGATAAAAAGATAGCTGGTTATTTTTATTTTAATGATTTACTGGAAATGGGTAAAAAAAACCATGGCTCTTTTATGTCTAAAAATTTAGATTTAAATGCTACATGTAAAATTGTGTTTACATATGATAATGGTGATGTATTAAGAGCTATTGAGTATTCAAATAAAAGTATACTAGAGAATATAAAGAAACTTTTGAATTCTGCTGTATTTAAGGAAGATGAGAGTAATACTTCTTTCAGTGTATTATCTATGAATAATCCTGCTGAAATAAGTACTCATATTCTTCCTAGATTGGCTACTGGTAGATTAACATACATTAATAATAATACAAGAACTGTGATAAGTAATATTAAAATCTGTAAACCAAACATTATTGTTCTCTTACCTTACATGATTAAAGCTGTATATAAGGAAATATGGGCTATAGCAAAAAGAACAGAAACATTAAAAAAACTTAAATTCAGAATAAAATTATCTAATTTTGCAAAATCAGTTGGATTAAATTTTAAAAGTAAATTTTTTTCTAATTTTTTAGAAATATTAGGTGGAAATCTACATTATATAGTTTGTTTTGGATCTAATATATCACCGTCTATTGTAAATTTTTTTAAGGATTTAGGGATATCTGTAATAACAGGTTATGGATTAGCTGAATGTGGTCCTCTAATTTCATTTAACTTAGATAATGGTTCTGATATAGGTTATTTGGGAGCTGCTTGTCCTGGAATTGATGTTAAGGTTGTAGATCAGGATGTAAGTGGTATAGGACAGCTTGCAATTAAATCAGAAAGTCTTTTTTCTGGTTACTATAAAGAAAAAAGAGCTACCCAAAGAGCCTTTGATGAAGAAGGATTTTTCTTGACAGAGGATTGTGTAAGGCTTGATGGTAACAATATAATTCTGGTTGGTAAAAATAAAAATAAAATAAAACTTCCAAACGGTAAAAACATTTTCCCTGAAGAAATAGAAGCTCTTATTGAATCAGATATGCTATATGTTACTGAATCTGTAGTCTTTATATCAGAGCGAAATAATATGAATATTTTATGTGCTAGATTATTTATTAAAGATGCAATTGATTTTGATAAAGATACTGTTGTGGCTGATATAGAAAATATTAATTTAAAACTATCATTGTATAAACAAATTGATTTTATTCAGATAGTACATAAAGAGTTTGTAAAAAATGATTTTCATGCTATTAGACGTGATCTTATGCCAAGCAAAGTAACAGAGGAAGATGGGATAACCATAAAATAGATTCTTGCTAATTATTTATTATTATTCAGCCACTTAACTCCAAGATAACAAAAAGGGGTATCTAGTAGAGCAAGGGCAACCTTAAAAAGCCAGTATGGAAGAATTAATGAAAAAATGTAAGATACATTATAATTTTCTGTGAGTTTATAAAAAGCTATAAATTCAAAAATGGTTGTATCTATGAATTGGCTGGTTATAGTAGAGAGATTGTTTCTTATCCATAGATGTTTACCTGCAGTTACTTTTTTCCAAAATGAAAAAAAGAATACATCTATCTTCTGACTGAATATGAAACTTATTAAACTGGCTAAAGTCATTCTTATAGAAGAACCAAAAATTATTTTATAGCTTTCTTGGCTTTTATAGCTGGTATCTGGGGTTAACGTTACACTTATGTAAGTCATAATAAATAATATGAAAAGCATAATTGAGGATATGTTTACAAATTTGTGTGCTTCTTTATCTCCGAATACCTCTCCAACAATATCTGTAATTAGGAATAAAACAGGCATAAAGAAAATCCCAACAGACACCCTTATTCCTAGTAATGATGTTATTTTGGATCCAAGTAGGTTTACCATTACCATAAAAGATATGAATAATGCAAATAAAAAATCACGTTTATTTTGTTTTTTTTTGTCCATTATAATTCTAATTGTATTGAAAAATTAAAGAACAAACTAGTAAAATAAACAATATGCCAACAAATAAATATGATGAAAAATCCATACAGCATTTAGAAGGTTTAGAACATATTAGAAAACGCCCAGGAATGTATATTGGTAAACTTGGAGATGGAAGCCAAGAAGATGATGGTATATACATTTTAATGAAAGAAGTATTAGACAATAGTATAGATGAACATATAACAGGTTATGGAAATTTAATAATACTAAATATTAATGATAACAGGGTAAGTGTAAGAGATTACGGTAGAGGTATTCCTTTAAAAAAAGTAGTAGAATGTGTTTCATTAGTTAATACTGGTGCAAAATATGATACAGAAGTTTTCCAGTATTCAGTAGGTTTAAATGGTATAGGAACTAAAGCGGTAAATGCATTAAGTAAAAGTTTCCTAGTTAGATCTTATAGAGAGGGAAAGTTTTTTCAAGCTTATTTTGAAGGTGGTGAACTCATTGATACTAAGGAAGGAAAAACAGATGAAGCTGATGGAACGTTTATACAGTTTTTACCAGATAAAAAATTTTTCCCTAACTTTAAATATGATGATGAATTTGTATGTCAAAGGATCCAGAATTATTGTTATCTCTATACTAAATTAACCATCCAATATAATGGTAGGAATTTTAAAAGTAAAAATGGTCTTTTAGATTTACTAACTAAAGAAGTTGGGGATTCGTCTCTTTATGATATTGTTCATTATGTAGGGAAAACTACAGAATTTTCATTTACTCATAAAAAAAATTCTTCATCAGAACAGTATTTTTCTTATGCAAACGGGCAGTTTACACCGCTTGGTGGAACTCATCAGATGGCTTTTAAAGAAGGTCTTTTAAAGGGTATTAATGAGTTTTTTGTAAAAAACTGGTCAGCACAGGATATAAGAGATGGAATAATTGGAGCCATTTCTATAAGACTCCAGAATCCAATTTTTGAAAGTCAGACTAAAACTAAACTTAGTAACCCTGAAATAAAAGCTAAACTTGTGGAAGAAGTTAAGACAGCGGTTTTAACATTACTTAGGAAAAGTCCAGAAACAGCTCAAAACTTAAGCAAGAAAATACAGGAAAATGTCACACTTCATAAACAGATTTCTGATTTGAGACAGGTTAGCCGTTCTGATTCTAATAGAAGAATAAATATACCAAAACTTAAGGATTGTAAATTTCATTTAAATCAGGGTGGTAAAAATTCAGACTTAGGTGAAAAAAGTATGATTTTTTTAACAGAAGGTGATTCAGCCTCAGGTACTCTTAATACAGCTAGAGATGTTATGACTCAGGCTGTTTTCAGTTTAAGAGGCAAACCTATGAATGTCTTTGGAAAAAGTAAAGCAGAGATGTTAAAAAATGAAGAACTGAAAAATGTAATGGAGGCCTTAGGGATTAAAAGCAGTATAGATGGTTTAAGATATGGAAAGGTAATTTTTGCAACTGATGCTGATATAGACGGGTTTCATATAAGAATTCTTTTACTGACTTATTTTCTATCTTTTTTTGAAGATTTGGTCAGAGCAGGGAGAGTTTGGATTTTAGATACACCTCTTTTTAGAGTAAGAAATAAAACAGTAACAACTTATTGTTATTCAGAAGAAGAAAGAGACAGAATGGTAAAGCAGATAAGAAGTGCAGAAGTTACAAGATTTAAAGGTTTAGGAGAGATAAGTGCCAAAGAGTTTGGACAGTTTATTGGAGAAGATATGCGTCTTATTCCCGTAACTATTGAAAATGCTGAAACTTTAAAATCTGATATGGAATTTTATATGGGGAACAATACTCCACAACGTAGAGATTTTATTATGAATTATCTTATATAGTTTTTAAGTTTTGGAAGGGATTAATGGCTAATACATCAGAAATATTTAGAAATAATTTTTTGGAATATGCTTCATATGTTATAAAAGAAAGAGCAATTCCTGATATAGAAGATGGGTTTAAACCTGTTCAAAGAAGAATAATACATACTCTAATTGAAATGGATGACGGCAGGTTCCATAAAGTAGCTAATGTTGTTGGTTCTGCAATGCATTATCATCCTCATGGTGATGCATCCATATATACGGCTTTAGTAAATCTAGCTAATTATGATTTATTTATTGAAAAACAGGGAAATTATGGAAACTTTTTAACTGGAGATGTAGCTGCTGCTGCTAGATATATAGAATGTAGGCTTTTACCTTTTGCAAAAAAAGTACTATATAATCCAGAAATAACTGAATACGTTGATTCTTATGATGGTAGAAGTAAAGAGCCCGTGGTATTCAGAGCTAAAATACCTGTTGTTTTAATACAAGGAACAGAAGGTATAGCAGTAGGAATGCGTACTACTATACTCCCACATAATCCCATAGAGGTTTTGAATGCACAGATTAATGCTTTAAAAGGAAAGGAATTTGAATTGTATCCAGACTTTCCAGGTGGTGGAATAATGGATGTTTCAGATTACCAGGATGGATTAGGCAGTGTATTAGTCAGAGCAAAACTTAATGTTTCTAATCCTAAAAAAGTTGTTATAGAAGAGTTGCCGTTTGGTATTACTTCTGAAGCCATGATCCAAAGTATAGAAGAAGCAGCTAAAAAAGGACAGATAAAAGTAGCTGAAGTAAGTGATTTTACTGCAGAACGTGTAAATATAGAAATTTATCCATCCAAGGGTATTAATGCAGAAGATATAGTTGAAGCCTTATATGCTTATACTGATTGTGAATATAAAATAACTGTAAACCCTCTTGTTATTAAAGATGGACTTCCTCATATCATTTCAATATCAGATATAGTAAAATATCATGCTGATCATATTATTAATGTTTCTAAAGCTGAGTTAGAAGTTGAAAAAAACCATATTTTAAATAAACTTCATAGAAGAACACTGGAAAGAATATTTATTGAAGAAAGAATCTATAAGAGAATTGAATCTAGAAAGACACAAGAAGGAATTATAGAAGCAATAAAAACAGGTTTTGTACCATTTTCAAATGAACTAATTAGAGAAATAACAGATGAAGATATAGACGCATTATTGAAAATACCTATTCGGAGAATTTCACTTTACGATATGGAAAAGAATAGGCAGGAAATAGAACAACTTAATGAAGATTTGAATACATGTGATTATAATCTAAAACATTTGGTCAAATACTCTGTAAATATTCTTTCTGAATTAAAACATGAATTTGAACAGAATGGTAGAGTAAGAAAAACAGAACTTCAGACTTTTAGTAAAGTAGATGTAAGAGATATTGCAAAACGTGATTATGAATTAAAGTATGATGAAAAATCAGGATATGTAGGTATTTCTCTTAAAACAGGGGAGATAGTCTGTAAGGTATCAATTTATGATAAAATCTTGACTATAGATAAAACAGGTGCCTATAGTTTTATAAATGTTCCTGAAAAACAATTTGTGGGTAGAGAACTGAATTTTCTTAATTTAGCAGAAAAGGACTTTTTAGAAGATACTGTTTTTACTGTTATTTATAGAGAAAAAGAAAGCAAGCAACTTTTTATAAAAAGGGTAAAACTTAATATGGGATACATAGCTAACAAGGTTTATTATCTCATACCTGATGCTGATAATAATGAGTTAGTAGGTCTTTTTACATACCCAGAAGCTCAAATTATTATGAAATATAGAGGAAAAACAAAAGCTAAAGTTCCTATCATTTTCTTTTCAGATTTTGCTGTTAGAGGGGTTAAGGCAAAAGGATACCTTTTAACAAAAAGAGATATAGCTACAATAAAAGCCATTCCTATGAGTTATGAAGACACGCTTAAAATAAAGAAAGAAAATGGTGTAGAAGAAACTGAAAATAGAGATAATATAATTTTAGTTCCAGATCCTGATGAGTCAGATAAAGGTCCTGTACTGTTTTAAATGATAAGTTCTTTGACTTTAGATGAAATTAAAAGTATTAAAAAAAGAATTCTTTATGAAGATAATCATATTATAGTAATCAATAAGTTATGTTCAGAGCTGGTTCAATCAGATAAGACAAATGATATATGTTTGTTAGATACAATAAAGTCATATATTAAGACTGAATATAATAAGCCTAATAACGTATATTTGGGTTTACCCCATAGGCTGGATAGACCTACAAGCGGTGCTGTGTTATTTTGTAAAACAGAAAAATCTCTGATTAGATTTAACAATATGTTTAAAAATTCAGAAGTAAAAAAGGTATATCTTGCCATCTGTGATGGCTGTTTGGATTCTAATGAAGGTACATTAGTTCATTTTATTAAAAGAGATTCCATAAAAAATAAAAGTTTTGCTTATTTGGAAGATAAACCTAATACTAAAAAAGCAGTGTTGAATTATAAATTATTGTCAGTATCTGATAGATATTATCTTTATCAAATAGAGTTATTAACAGGTAGACATCATCAGATCAGGGCACAGTTAGCTGCTTCATCTATCCATATTAAGGGTGATATAAAATATGGAGCTAAACGCTCAAATATTGATGGAGGAATAAGTCTTCATTCTTTTATTTTATCCTTTATACATCCAGTAAGTAAAAAAGAGATTTTTATAAAGGCACAGCCTCCTGCTAATTTTAATATTTTCTCTTTTGACTTCTAGGTAAATGCATTATAGCATTATATCTTGGAGGCATTATGTATAATTTAGAAGAATTCATTACAAATCTTGAAAAAAGAAATCAGGGAGAACCTGAATTTATTCAGGCAGTAAGAGAGGTCTTATCTTCTGTGATAGACGTGGTTAATTCTAATCCAGTTTATTTGGAAAATAGGATTCTTGAAAGAATTACAGAGCCAGATAGAGTTATTGAATTTAAAGTTGAATGGGAAGATGATAATGGAAAGGTTAATGTTAATAGAGGCTACAGAGTCCAATTTAATAATGCTATTGGTCCATATAAAGGTGGCCTTAGATTTGCACCAAATTTAACTTTAGGCACACTTAAATTTTTAGGTTTTGAACAAACATTTAAAAATAGCCTTACTACATTACCTATGGGAGGAGGGAAAGGTGGAGCTGATTTTAATCCCACTGGTAAATCTGATAAGGAGATTTTAAGATTCTGTAGATCTTTCATGACAGAATTATACAAATATATTGGACCTGACACAGATGTTCCTGCTGGTGATTTAGGTGTTGGAGGTAAGGAAATAGGATATTTGTATGGGCAGTGGAAAAAAATAAAAACTAATAATGAATCTGTTCTAACTGGAAAGGGAAGAACTTTTGGCGGTTCTTTAATCAGACCTGAAGCTACTGGTTTTGGAGCTATTTATTTTACTGATAGTGTATTGTCTTATAATAAAGATTCTTTAGATGGTAAAACTGTTATTGTTTCTGGTTTTGGAAATGTGGCATGGGGGACTGTCATTAAAGCTACTGAACTTGGTGCTAAAGTAATAGGTATTTCAGGCCCAGATGGATATGTAATAGATAAAAATGGTATTTCAACTAAAGAAAAATTTGATTACATGTTAGAACTAAGATCCTCTAATAAAAATGTTGTTAAACCTTATGCGGATAAGTTTAAAGCAGAATTTTATCCTAATAGGAAAATTTGGGAATATCCTGCAGATATTGCATTTACATGTGCTTTACAAAATGAATTAAATGGAGAAGACGCAAAAAAATTAATAGCAAATAAAGTAAAGTATGTTATGGAAGTTTCTAATATGGGGTGTACCGCAGATGCTGTTGATGCTTTTTATAAAGCTAATATTCCATTTGGACCTGGTAAAGCTGTAAATGCTGGCGGTGTAGCTGTTTCAGGTTTGGAAATGTCTCAAAATTCTCAGCATATTAGTTGGAGCTCAGAAGAAGTTAATAAACAGCTTCAAAATATTATGAAAAATATTTTTGAAAGTTGTATAATTGAAGGTAAAGAAAAAAATGGATTTATTAATTATGTAAAAGGAGCTAATATAGCAGGATTTAAAAAAGTAGCAGATGCTATGGTAGCTTTAGGATATTAATCCTTTGGGGTCATGGTTCAGTGGTAGAACGGTGCTTTCGCATGGCACAAACGGCGGTTCAATTCCGCTTGACTCCAAAAGTGAGTGGTAAATTATAAAAAAGACCTGTAAGTATTTTTACAGGTCTTTTTCAAATTTATAAACTATTATTATTAACGTAATGTAACTACGTAAGGTTTTCCTCTGTAGTGATTTCTAACTCCATTAGAAAAATCTTTAGCATCAATAAAATGATTATGTCTTAAGAAACATAAATTATATCTGTCTAAAGGTGCTATATCTATACGCATACCACGTTTGAAATCTGCTGGATTATCAGGAATAGATGAAATAAGTGAATCTGGTTGTTTGTTAGAAACATAATTAACTGGGTCTGTACCTTTGTAAATATATGAAACAGTAGGTTGATAATAATTATTTATGGTAGTTGAAGCGGCAACAGGTTTTATTGTTTCTGTTACAGGGTTATAGGGAGTCAATTTAACAGGTGCTGTTTCTTCTTTTTCATATTCTTCATATTTGTATTCTACATATTCAGGTTTAATTACCAAAGGAAATAAGGATAGAATAGCATATAAAACTGCTATGTAGTAATAAAACGGCTCGTAGGCAAAAAAACCACTGAATCTGGCTTTATGGATGCCAATATCCGCAGCAATTATTACTAATTGAAGTAAAAGAGATACTAGAGCCAAAATATTCCATCTCATTTGAAAAGATCTAAGTCTAGTTTTAAAGGGACCAGCTGTACAAAATACGGCTGTGGCTATATAGAGAGCTAGAGAACTGAAATAAATATAAAGCATATAAGTTGGAGATGCCTTAATACCTTTATAGGTTTCATTCACTGGAATCTCTGCCATACTTGTTACACCATTATTCATATAATGGATGATATTTCTTATAGAAATAAAAGCTCTAACACCTAAAAGTACAGCTAAAAGCCCACAAGCAATAAGTAAAATAGAACTGATAGCCTGAATTAGAGGAAATTTATTTATTTTTGACCTAGCCATCTAAAATGCTCCTGTTTTATGAAATTCTAGTTTGTAATTAAATAACAGTCAAGGATAGTATTGAAGTAAAATAGAGATTTTGAAATAATCTGTCAAATAAAAAAATTTCTTTTTGAGTTATTAGCTTAATTTTAAAGTATTTATTTGAATATAAAGGTATATAAAATGGATATAAAAATAAAGGTACTTTTTAATGAAAAGTTTGTTGAATTGGAAATTCCTATTTTTACAACAGTTAAAGAAACTTTGGTTAAAGCTGGATACCATATTGATAACTGTTATGAGAACAATACTATTATTGGAGCTGTAATAAATGGATGCCCAGTAAGTTTGGGAATTGCATTGTTGTCTTCGGGAACTTTAGTTCCAATAAAAGTCCATGATGAAAACGGTAGAAGAATGTACAGACATAGTTTGTGTTATCTATTGTTCTATTGTGCTCAAAAAGTATGCTCGGATAAAAATTTGGTTATAGGTCATTCGTTAGGAAATGGTTTTTACTTTAGCTTTAATGATACTTTAGGTTTATCAGAGATAAATTCACTTGTAAAGAAAATTGATATTAGAATGAAAGAAGAGGTAAAAAAACATAAGGAGATAAAATATGTTGCATGGTCATTAGAAGATGCCATTTCATATTTTGAAGATAAAAAAAATGGATCTGCAGAGCTTTTGACTACGAAAAATAATAATGTGGTTTATCTATATAAACTTGATGATTATTATGATATAGCTTATGAACCATTAGTATCAAATACAGAAGTGTTAAGTAAGTGGGAATTGATACCTTATAGAAATGGAATGTTATTAAGGTATCCTGTTTCATCAAATATAAATTTTATAGAAAATTTCAATGATATTCCACCTTTATTTAATATTTTTGAAGAATACAAGAGATGGGGAAAAATATTGAATGTTTCTTCTGTATATCAGATTAACAATAAAGTTTCTGATGGAAGTATTTCACAGTATATACGTCTTTCGGAAAATTTACAGCGTAAAAAAATATATGATATTTCAGATATGATTACAGAAAGGGGAATCTCAGCAGTTTTTATATCAGGACCATCTTCTTCAGGAAAAACAACTTTTTCAAAAAAGATTGCAGAGTCCTTAATGCTTTTAGGGTATGATTCTATAAGTATTTCTTTGGATGATTATTATAGACCAAGAACAGAGATTCCTTTAGATGAAAACGGTGAAAGAGATTATGAGTGTGTAGAAGCTCTTAATTCTTCATTGTTTTATGATGACATGAATTCTTTTTTCTCAGGAAAACCTGTAGTTTTTCCTAAATGGGATTTTGCCAAGCAGGAAAGAACATATAATAGAAAACCATCTGTTCTTTCAGATAATACCATTTTAGTTATTGAAGGGCTTCATGGATTAAATCCAGCTTTTACATCTTCAGTTGATAATAAAAATGTTTTTAAAATATATATTTCAGCATTAACACAGTTAAATTTGGATGGTCACAATAGAATTTCAACAACCGATAATAGAATTATTAGAAGAATAGTCAGAGATTATAGAGTCAGAGGTATTTCAGCTGTTGAAACTTTAAATATGTGGGGAAGTGTTTCTGCTGGTGAAAGTAAACATATTTTTCCTTTTCAAAACAATGCTGATATCATGTTCAATAGTGCATTGGATTATGAACTTAGTGTTCTTTCTCAGTATGTTACACCTTTACTGAAAAATATAAGTATTAAAGACGAAAAAGCTTATATTATATCTAGACGACTTTTGGATTTTTTGGATAATTTTTATACTGTTCCATCATCTTTAGTTCCGTCAGACTCACTTTTGAGAGAATTTATTGGTGGTGGGATTTATGAATAAAATTTTATTATTTTTTTAGCTTTTATTTGAATTTTATATTTTTGGAGTTTGTATGAAAAAAAAGATTTTATTTTCATTTTGTTTTTTTGTTTTTTGTTTTTCAGTCTTTTCTGCTGAGGTTTCTAACAGTGAATTACATTCTTCTACTGGTTTAAAAAAAGATCAGATGGCTATATATACAGATGATTTTTTTAAAGATTCTAAGATTATGGAAAATATTAATTCTTTAGGTAATGAATCAAATGAATCAAATGAAAGTAATTTTCCAGATGAATCAGACATAAAAACGGAAGAAAACACTATGGAAATATCAGAATCTGATGATTTATCTGTAACTAATGATAAAG
>CACYEI010000077.1 GCA_902773355.1 uncultured Spirochaetales bacterium | reverse complement strand
TATAGCTGACTTCTGTACAGAAGAAAAAGTTTTAGAAACCATTAATTATTACTATAGAACATATCACTATCTTTCAGATCCACATACTGCAAATGCACTTTTTGTTTATAATAAACTAAAGGACAGTACACCTACTGTGGTACTTTCTACAGCTTCCCCATACAAATTTACTAAAGTAATACTTAAAGCTTTAGATGCAAAAATACCAGGAAATGAGTTTGAAGAGCTAAGTGCCCTTTATGATTTAACTAAGATAGATATTCCAGAAAATTTAAAGAATTTAAAAGATAAAAATATCAGATTTAGCAAAACCATAAATAAAGAAGAAATACTTAAGTATTTGGAGGAAGTATTATGAAGATGATATGTCTAGATTTAGAAGGAGTCCTAGTTCCTGAAATCTGGATAAAATTTGCTGAAAAAACAAAAATAGATGAGCTTAAAATTACTACCAGGGAAGAAAAAGACTACCGTAAACTCATGAAATACAGAATAGAAATACTAAAAAAACATAATCTTACATTAACAGATATTCAAGGTGTGATTAAAAATATAAGACCTTTACCAAAAGCAAAAGACTTTTTAGATGAATTAAGAAAAAAAGCTCAAGTTATTATTCTTTCAGATACATTTACACAGTTTGCTTTTCCATTGATGGAACAATTAGATATGCCATGTATATTCTGTAATGAATTAATTACGGATGAAAAAGACTATATAAAAGATTTTAAAATACGTATAGAAGACGGAAAATATCATGCTGTAAAAGCATTAAAAAGTTTAAACTACACTGTTTTTGCTTCAGGAGATAGCTTTAATGATATTTCAATGATAAAAGAAGCAGATGATGGATGTCTGTTCAATGCACCTGAAAACATAAAGGAATTATATCCAAATATAAAAACAGTAAACACTTATAATGAACTTATGAGCTCCTGCGTGTAAGGATTTAAGAAAAATTATCAAAGAGAATATAATACATTATTTTGATAAAACAGATTAAGTCTATTTTTGCTGAATTTATAGTATAAATAGATATCTATATAAGGTGGTAGTTTTGTGATCAATTTTAATGAAACAGATAAGCTAGAATTAAAAGAAAAATATACTGATTTACTTGTAAAAGAAATAGTTGCTTTTTTAAATACAGAAGGAGGGGCTATCATTATTGGTATCAATAAAAATAAAGAAGTAGTTGGAATTAACACTGATATTGATAAAATCCAAAGGAAAATATCAGATATAATAACAGATCAAATATCACCTAGATGTGTTGAATTTGTATATAGTCATAAAGAAACACTTAATAACAAAGACATAATTCAAATTGATGTAAAAAAAGGAAATAAACTTTATTACATTAAAAAATATGGTTTAAGTGAAAACGGCTGTTATGTAAGAATTGGTTCTACATCTAAGTCACTTACTCCAGATGAAATAATGAGACGATTTGAAGCTAATTTGCTAGAACCATCAATGAAAGAAACTACTTCTAGAAAACAAAGACTAACTTTTGATATATTAAAAGGGTCTTTACGTGAACACGGTCTGCATATAAACGATGATTCTTTTTTTGATAATTATAATTTTTTAACTAAAAATAACGAATATAATTTAATTGCGGATTTATTTGCTGATAAAAATGATATATCTATGAAAATATCTAGGTTTGAAGGAATAGATAAATCTAAATTAGTAGAAACCACTGAGTATGGTTATAAATCAATAATATTATCAATTCGTAGAATGTTAGATAGATTTGAGGCTTTAAATATTACAAAATCTATAATTAAAGTTCCACAGAGAATAGATAAAAAGCTATTTAATATGGAAGCACTAAGAGAAGCATTCATTAATGCTATAGCTCATACAAAGTGGACTGAATTTAATTCACCTCAAATTCAAATTTTTAAAAATAGAATAGAAATTATATCAACAGGTAGAACTATAAATGAGCTAACAAAACAAGATTTCTTTAAAGGTGTCAGTAAACTGCGAAATCCAGAGTTAATGAGGATATTAAGAGAACTTGAATTTGTGGAACATACTGGTTTTGGTGTTCCTACAATTGTAAAATATTATGGGAAAGAAGCCTTTGAATTTTTAGATAATTTTGTTAAAGTTACAATTCCATTTGATGATGAAGTAATTGAATCAGTACTAGATGTCCCTCATGATGTCCCCCATGATGTCCCTCATGATGTCCC
>CACYEI010000076.1 GCA_902773355.1 uncultured Spirochaetales bacterium | reverse complement strand
TATCCTTGGATTTAACAGCTTCCCTTCTTTCATCTGAGCCAAATATTCTTCTTTTGTTTTTATTCCTTTTTCTTCCATAATCTAATTATAATATACTTTATATAATTTGTGTATGAAATTCAGTTGTGATAAAAACTTAATTTCAATCAATTCACTTTTCATCTTCATCTTGATTTTTATAAAAAGAATCTTAAATACCAAATTGGACTTTTTTTAAACAGTATAGGTATAATCTTTATCATCAAGTAAAAAACTAAAAAAGAAATAATTCATCTGATTCCTTTATTGAATAGTAGGATTCTGATGAAAAAATAATATGATCTAAAACATTAATACCTAATATTTTTCCAGCATCTGATATTTTTTTTGTAGTCTCAAAATCATCTTTGGAAGGCTTAAGATTACCTGACGGATGATTATGCGCTATAATTACTGATGTAGCCCTGATACTTATGGCTGTTGAAAAAACTTCTCTAGGATGAACAAGCGTTTTATTTACTAAACCTACAGAAACTACTTCTACTTTAAGTAATTCTAAAGCTCCATTTAATATTAAAACCAAAAAATGTTCCTGAACCCTATCTCCGTAATGTCTTATAGAATTAAATGCATCTTCAGTATTATTAATTACCTTTTTTTTAAGACCAGAAAAACGTCTTCCAAATTCCAGAGAAGAGCAAACAAGAACGGCTTTTGCTGTTCCTAAACCATTAATTTTTATAAGATCTTTAACACAAATTTCATATGGATCCTTAGATGATAAATAAGCTAAAAGATCCAAGGCTACATGATGAATGGGAAATGCTTTAGTTCCCCTTCCTAGTAAACCACAAAGAAGCTCATAATCTGACAAAAAACTAGCACCTAGGGTTTCCATTTTTTCACGTGGTCTTTCTTCTTTAGGTAATTCTTTAATTGAAATGTTATTAGCAGGTATGTTTCTATACTTCATATAAAATACATACCTGATTTTTAAATTTATTTAGCTAGTGTACCTATAGCTGCTCCAAGCAAAGAACTGTTTTCTACGTGAGTAAATAAAGCACTTCTACCATAATCAGACAGGAAATCATTCAAATATAATTCAATTTCATTTCCATAATTTGGTACATTTATAAATGTAGTTCCATCCACACTTATTAGAACAGGTTTAGAAGTATCATAATCTGAGTTTAATATAGTACCTGCCAAATTTGCTGCACAAAACTTTGCTGCTCTAGATATATGAGCCTTTAAAAGAACTGTTAGGTTGTCCGAATCTTCCTGTGTTTCTATACATACATCTAATGCTGAAGGTTTATTTAATAAAAAATCTGATATGTCAATAGTTGATACATTATTGATTTCATTAAACTTTTTACTAAATCCTTCAGAAAAAACAGAATTACCTATTGCTTCTCTAATATAAAATGAAGACAAAAGACCCAAATATGCACCACTAATTAATTTTTCTAAATGATGGTATGAAGGTATTCTGGTAGAATTAAAGAAATCCAAATCTATCTGACTTCCATAAATATCCAAACCACCTGATTCTTCATTAATTACAGTTCCATCTTTTACAAATGATGAATTAGTCCCTGTACCTAAAATTAAACCAATACATCCTGAACAATTCAGTTCTTCTATCTTGGATATACCAGCTAAAAGTGTAGTAACTGAATCATTGAAAACCATAACTTTTTTTTCAGAAACATCATAACCTCTTCTTGACAACTCAGACAAAAGGCTCTTTCCCAGTTCGGAACCTATGATAGATTCAGCTTTTAGTTCTTTACTGACTGATAACACTTTTGCATCATGATTTGGCAAAATTTGCGCTGAATATGAAAAACACCACCCTATATAGTCTGACAAGTTAATATATGGTTCTACCAAATCTGCAAAGACAGAATAGAACTCATCTTTAGTCACTTCTTCATACAGACCAGGCATTTTTACTTTTTCGGATTTTTCAATAACATATTCACCATTTTCAGAAAATTTGATTAAAGCAGTTCTTAGATTTGTACCACCTGCATCTATAGCTATAACAGACCTGTTTATTCTTATGTCATTTACAGTATGGCACAAGCTGTCTATCATTTCTAATGATGATTCCTTTTTTTCCAAAGAGCTATTCATCTCATCCATCTTGAATTCAGCTATTTCCCTGATATTTACAGACTGTGGTGTTAAACCAGACTTCACTAAAAAATCATTAATATTCATTTTTTAACCTAAAATTTATAAATCCTTTCTGGATATATTATATTATTTATTTCATAATTATCTATAGATGTAAAGACAACCTCTTTACCAT
Organism: uncultured Spirochaetales bacterium; assembly: GCA_902773355.1. GTDB lineage: Bacteria > Spirochaetota > Spirochaetia > Sphaerochaetales > Sphaerochaetaceae > CACYEI01. The sequence goes on along the minus strand of CACYEI010000076.1, from coordinate 7,815 downwards.
CTATTTTTAAATTAAAAATACCTGAAACTGACATAGGATTTTCCATTTCAAAACCAAACAGTACTAAATCCAAATCTAACCTAATGTTAATAACCTCATCAATGAAATCAAAAGATTTATCAAAAATCTCATATATTTCTTCCAAATCCAATTCTACAGGATAAGAAATAATGACAGAGCCAGTTAAGAAATAATCAGAATGAGAATAATGTTTACTGCTTAAGTTATCTCTTAACGAAATCAATACTGGGCTTAATTCTTCAGCATCAGAGCTTAAATTAAATGACGCTGTATATGTTTTTATATATTTTTCTATTATTTCAAAAAAATCAGCAGGATCCACAAGGAAAAAAGAAATTCTATGAGGAAGATTTGTTTTTGTATCAACATAAATACTACTACTGGGCAAACTGATATTTTTTAATGTGTATTCTCCAACAATAGAAGTAGAAATACAGTCTAAAATCACTGTTATGCCTTTAGATACATCTTTTTCTGTAAATAAACCATTATCTGCTGAAAATAAAGAAAAGATGAAAAAAAAGAATACAAGCATTACAGTAAAAAACTGTTTTCTCATAATGTAAATATAATCAACCAATCTATGTTTTTCAAGCATTTTATACTATAATAAAATAACTATGAGTTTACAGGAAACATTTTACTGGTATGATTTAGAAACATTTGGAATAGTACCACAGTATGACAGAATAGCACAGTTTGCAGGGAAAAGAACCACTCTTAACTTTGAACAAATTGGGGATCCAGATATTATTTATGTAAAACTTTCAGGTGATTATATTCCAGATCCTTCATCATGCATTGTAACTGGCATAATTCCTCAGTTTGTTAAAAAAAATGGAATTCCTGAAAACGAAGCTGCAGAAAAAATATTTAACATATTCTCTTCAAAGCCAAATACCTGTGTATGCGGATATAACTCCATTTCTTTTGATGATGAATTTATTAGAAATATTTTTTATAGAAATTTTATTGATCCGTATGTTAGAGAATATGCAAATAATTGCTCCAGATGGGATATTATTGATTTAGTCAGAGCTGCTCATGATTTAAGACCTGATGGTATAATGTGGCCAATTAATGACCAAGGAAAACCAAGCTTTAAACTAACTGACTTAACTAAAATAAACAAAATAGAACATATAAATGCTCATGATGCCTTATCTGATGTAGATGCAACTATTGCCATAGCAAAACTTATAAAAGAAAAACAGCCAGCTCTATTTGATTATTTCTACAAACTGAAGTCAAAAAATTATACTACAAATATACTCAGAAAATCTTTAAATTCACTTGAACCACTTATTCATGTAAACAAAACCTATACTTCAGAAAATGGTTGTACAGGAATTATCATTCCTTTATGCACAAACACCTCTGTTTCAAATGCTTTTTGGTGTTTTTCTTTAGACAAAGATCCTGCAAATTTACTTTTAGACAGTAAGAACTTTGACTATCCCCCTGGCTTGTTCTCTTTTTCTACAAATAAATCTCAGTTTATAAGTAATATAAAAACAATAGATGAAAATACACAAATTAGACTGGGACTGAATATGCCACTTTATCTAAAACATCTGGACTATATAAAAGAACACATAAATGAAATAAAAGATGCTATTTTAAAAAGGGAAAATGATGAAAAAAAAGAATATGTAGCTTCAGATCCAGATTTAGCCATTTATTCTGATTTTTTTGGCTCTGCTGATAGAGAATTGTTCAAATTATTAAGAAACACACCTCCAAATCAGAAACTGAATTTAAATTTTAATTTTGTAGATAAAAGATGCAATGAAATGCTTTATAGATATGTATGTAGAAATTATTATAGCGTTTTAACTGCCAAAGAAAAGAAAAAATGGAAAGAATTCTGTGCACAACGTCTGTTTCATCCACCTGATATTAAAGGAAGCAGAACAATAAATTCTGTTAAAGCAGAACTTGAGGCATATATTAATGATGAAAACGTATCAGATAAAGATAAAAAAATATCTAAATCAGTTCTATCATATGTGGAAGATTTATACAAATTTATCAGTACATAGGTTAGTTTTAAAACAGAAAATTTTTAACTAGACAATATAAAAGAGGGTTTTATGAATTCAGAAAAAAGAAAAGACTATATAAGCTGGGATGAATATTTTATGGCAATAGCTCAACTTTCCGCACTTAGAAGTAAAGATCCAAATTCTCAGGTTGGTGCATGTATTGTAGATTCTGACAAAAAAATTGTAGGTACAGGCTATAATGGTTTTCCAACTGGATGCAGTGATGATTTTTTTCCATGGGCAAGAGAAGGTGAAACTCTTAAAACAAAGTACCCATATGTTTGCCATGCTGAATTAAATGCCATTTTAAACAGTATATCTAGAAATCTTAAGGGTTGTACGTTATATGTGGTCATGTTCCCATGTAATGAATGTTCTAAAGCAATTATTCAAAGTGGTATAAAAAATATATATTACATGCTTGATAAATACCCAGATTCAGATAGTGAAAAAGCGTCTAAACTTCTTTTAGATCAAGCAGGAGTAAAATATGAACAGCTTAATCTGAACAAGAAACTGATTTTAAATCTATAGCTATTTTACTAGCAAGTTTAGCATTATTTAAAACCAGTCCAATATTGGATTCCAAACTTTCACCTTCTGTTATTTTCTGAATTTTATCTAAAAGATATGGAGTAGTTTCTTTGCCCTTTATTCCAAGCATATTCATTTCAGCTATAGCCTTATCAATAGCATCATTTATTATTTTTTCATCCATGGAATACTTTTCAGGGACAGGATTAGCTACTATAAAGCCTCCCTTTATTCCAAGTTTTTCTTTTGTATTCCATATATCAGCTATTTCCGAAGCACTCTCAACCCTAAAAGGCGCTTTTATTCCACTTTTTCTAGTATAGAAAGCAGGAAGTTCATCTGTCTGATAACAAAACACTGGTATTCCTTTGGTTTCTAAGTACTCCATAGTTAAATTTAAATCCAATATAGCTTTAGCCCCTGCACAAACTACCAGAACAGGTGTTTTAGTAAATTCTTCTAAGTCTGAAGAAATATCCATTGTCTGCTGGGCGTTTCTGTGCACACCGCCTATGCCACCAGTTGCAAAAACTGTGATATTAGCTAAAGAACTACAAATCATTGTAGCAGCTACAGTTGTAGCTCCATCATCCTTATGACTTATTATCAAAGGCAGATCCCTTCTGCTCACTTTAGGAATAGCTGTTCCTTTGTTACCGAAATATTCAAGTTCTTTACTACTTAAACCTATTTTAATTCTTCCACCTATTATAGCTATAGTAGCAGGTACTGCATTATTATTTCTAATCATTTCTTCTACTTTTATAGCTGTTTCTACATTTTTTGGATAAGGCATACCATGACTTATAATTGTACTTTCAAGTGAAACTACAGGCTTATTTTCAGATAAAGCATCTGCTACTTCTTCTGATAAATCTATATATGAATTTAATACACGTGAATTCAAAGGATTACTCTTTTCCATATCATGAATCATATCATGGACTCCTCAATTTTTATTTTTTTATCAAATAACTCAACGGTTTCTTTAAGTTTAGTAAAAGACATTTTTCTGTTTACAGACAACAAACTCTGTGAATTTAAATAAGAAGCACACTGTCCCATAAAAAGTGAGTCTGAATCACTTCTCCCTCTCATTAATGCAATCATAAAACCTGAAAGTTCTGCATCTCCACACCCGCAAGTATCTATCAGATTATCATTAGGCAGATTTGCCATCTTATAAAATTTAATCTTATTATTTTCACTACTGAATAGGCTTGCTCCATCACCGCCAAGTGTAATAATACCTTTTTTCAAACCTTTTTTAACAAGCTCTTTTATGACATCATTCAAGGAAGTTTTTTTGGTCAATGTTCTAGCTTCATTTAAATTTGCCTTTAAAAGCATAAGCCTATTAAGGACAGGTTTTAGCCTTTCACACTTAACAGTAGAAGCACAATCAGCTATAAATTTAAAATCATAACTGCAAATTTCTGATATTGTAGCTTCACTTAAATTTGCCTCAAAAACTACATAATCTGTAAAATAAAGTGAATTTATATGTTTTTTAATAATCTCAGGCGTAATTTTAGAAATAATCTTCATATCATTAACACCTGTAACAAATGTTCCGTCTGAATCTGCTATATAAGCAAAAACGCCTGTTTTACTTTCAGCAAAAGGCTCTTCTAAAAGTTTAATTCCCTGCTCATCTGCATTGTCTATAACCACTCTTCCAAAGCTATCACTACCAACTGCAGTTAAAAGACTAACTTCTGCTCCAAACAAGCTTAAACCTTCAGCAATATTTCTTCCTACACCACCCAAACCAAAATCTACTATACCAATGTTTGAATCTTTAGGAATCATTTTATATGAACACTTGGCACTTATATCTATGTTTGCCCCACCTATAACTACTACTTTCATTTCCATAATGAAAACTTTAATTAATTATCAGATTTAATTCAACAATATTGAATATAATGATTAAGTAAAATAAAATTTAGTCATTAAGTATCCTGTTTACCTCTAGGAGATTTAGTATGAAAAAAATCAAGATATCATTATTAATTTTAATTTCAGTCATACTTCTGATACCATCTTGTGCAAGTTCAAAAGATATATTGAACCTATGGACTGAAGATTCAAATCCAAAGGACTTACTTATTTCATATGTGGATAATGTAACAAATAAGAACAGCCCTGATTTTATACCAATAGATAGACGTATAGCTGTTTTTGATTTTGATGGAACCCTGTTTTGTGAAACAGATCCTAGTTATTTTGACTACACGCTACTTGTATATAGAGTTACAGAAGACCCTGATTACAAGAATAAAGCCAGTAAATTTGAAAAAGAAGTGGCAGAAAAAATCATTACCCTAAATAAAACAGGTAAAGCAGCTTCCAACTTAGAAGTTGATCATGGTAAAGCTATAGCATCAGCTTTTAAAGATATGACATTAGAGGAATTTTATAACTATATCCAGAAATTTAAAGAAACACCTATGCCAAGTTATGAAAATATGAAACGTGGGGATGGCTTTTATCTACCTATGCTTCAAGTTATAAAATATCTTCAAGATAATAATTTTACAGTTTATATTGTAAGCGGAACTGACAGATTTATAGTCAGGGGTATTTTTAAAAATTCTGTCTTAAAAGATTTACCTTTATCTCAAATTATTGGTTCTGATGAAACTTTAGTAGCAACCAATCAGGGAAATACAGATGGGTTAAAGTATCAGTTTACACATGAAGATGAAGTAATATTAAGTGGAGAATTTATCATTAAAAATCTAAAAATGAACAAAGTTAGTGCTATCATAAGAGAAATTGGTGTCCAGCCTGTGTTATCTTTTGGGAATAGTACTGGTGATACTAGTATGGCTAATTACACAATTACAAACAATGAATATAAAAGTTTAGCATTTATGTTATGCTGTGATGATTTGACACGTGAAAATGGAAATATTGATAAAGCTAATACTATGTTTGAGCTATGTGAAAAAAATAATTGGATTCCAGTTTCAATGAAAAATGATTGGAAAACCATATACTTTTAATGTATTATTAATGGTATATTTTAAATAAACCTGATTAATAAAAGGAGGTTACTATGTTTGATGTTACAGATGGTGATATATGTTTTGGAAGTGGTTCTACCATAATTGATTCTAAAGGTAATATGATGCATCGTCTTTCTGATCATACAGCTATGGATTTAAATACAGGTAAAATTCATATTGGGAATTTTTCTACAACTAATCATTTTGATGAAAAAAACAATGAAGACTTTTTGAACATATTCAATATATTTGATGATTAAAAATAACCTTATCCTTTTTCCTTTTCCTTTTCATAATTAGTGATGACAATAAAAATATTGAAAACCATAATTTAATTGGATTAGGAAAAAGGCAAAGGTTCTCATCTTTTATAAAAGTCTAAGTATTTCAGATGTTGATTATATTTCAAAAAAGATAAATTTTTTCTATAAAATCAAGTCTATTTGTTTTAACAAATTAAAAAGCTTATTCTGATGTTTTAATTGCTTTTAACAAATTTCGTGAAATTATTGCAACGCCTCCTGTAGAGTCCAACATTTTGGAATTAACTTCAGCAAACCCAATAAGTTCATTTGTATTAAAATTATGTACCTCTATTCTAAAAAAACCAACAGCATTTCTTGCTGTAAGATTGCTGTTCAATCTATTTGTAATTGAATTAGTATTGAATGTATTTTTATATGAGATGTCATTTACACCATTGGAATCTTTGTTAATACCAGGTCCTGCATAACTGTAAGATATATAATAACAATTTCCATTCCCTGAAGGATGTATTTCACTTATATTCCGTACAATACTATCTGCTGCCAGGTCAGCCTGTGACAACAATTCTTCCTTTAAACAACCATATACTACACCTGAATAAACTTCAAAAGGTAAAAGTGGTTGCCCTCCAGTCCCAATTTGAAAACTCTTTGAAGCCATTTTTCTCAATGCATTTATATCTAAATATTCATCATCTACAACAAGATAAAATTCATCACTCTCAGAAACGGTGATTTGTTTAATAACTTCCATCTGATCTGGTTTGTAAAAAGACGCACAACTAACTAACAATATTAATAAAACTAATGATAAAAGAATTTTTTTCATATTTTATCCTCCTATAAAAAAAATTATTCACAAATAAAAGCGTATTATATTATATATTTGTTTAAATGAAAATGTTCTAATATCTAAAGATGCTTACTTCTACTTATTACATTTTTTTAAATGATTTTATAAGTACATTCTCTAATTGACTTTTACAACTTTTACTCAATTTAAGCTTTTTATTTAAATTTTGATAAAAAAATGGTATTCTACCTATATGTTTGCAAAGCCTTTTGTAAAATGGGTAGGAGGTAAGACACAACTCTTACCAGAATTAAGACTGAGATATCCTAAAATAGTCAAAAAATATTGTGAACCTTTTGTGGGTGGTGGTGCAGTATTATTTGATATTTTAAATCATTTTAATCCTGAAGAAGTACTGATAAATGATATAAATAGCGAACTGATTAACTGTTATCAGCAAATAAAAATTAATATAGAAAATTTAATTAAAATATTAAAAAGTTTTCAATCTGAATATTTAACTTATACAATTGATAAAAGAAAAACTTATTACTTAAAGCAACGTCATAATTACAATGATTTAAATAATAATTTTTCAAAAAAATATTTGGTTTTAAAGGCAGCACTCTTTATTTTTTTAAACAAAACTTGTTTTAATGGTTTGTACAGAGTTAATTCAAAAGGCTTATTCAATGTACCGTTTAATAATGCTGTAAATCCTACTATATGTGATGAAGAAAACCTAATAGCCTGCAGTAAAGCTCTTAAAAATGTAGAGCTAAAAGTAGGAGATTATAAACAATGTTCGTCATTTATTGATGAAAACACTTTTTTGTATCTTGATCCCCCCTATAGACCTTTAACAATATCATCTTCTTTTACTTCATATAGCAAGGATGGATTTGATGATGCGAAACAAATTGAACTTGGTAAATTTATAATTAATATGAATAACAGAGGTGCATTTATTATTGCAAGTAATTCAGATCCCAAAAATATAGATGAAACTGATAATTTTTTTGATGATTTGTATAAGAGTTTTAAAATATCTAGAATCAATGCACTAAGAATGATTAATAGTAATTCTAAAAAACGTGGAGCTATTAGTGAGTTACTTATCAGCAATACCTCTGTTATGTAAT
>CACYEI010000075.1 GCA_902773355.1 uncultured Spirochaetales bacterium | reverse complement strand
ATAACTGTAGGTCTTAACTGTTTTAAACCCGTAGCTTTCCTTTATTTCTCTGTCATAATAGGCATCTTCATACTCATACTCTGTTATAAGAGTGTGGCAGCCGTGTCCTGAAAGAGAATTGTCATTAAAAAACTGTTCTACTCATTACATACTTGAATTGCGGATTATCTTCTGTTCCATAGCTTTCTTTGTACTCTATCTGAATATTGTTATTTTATTTAAAAGTCCTACTTTCCCTGTAATATTTTTCTTCCAGTATATACCAACTCCAGGAATCCTAAGCACATGGTCAGACAGTCAGTCTCCGTTTAAGTCCATAAATTTCTGGTTCACTATGGAAGATGAACTTCCGTAAGTTACTCCTATTGCTGCATTTGCTGAAAATGTTGATATGCTCCTACAGGTTCCATCTCCTGCTCCCACGCATGTATATATAAATCTTTCAAAAAAAGTATAACTACTCAACACTAAAATAACTTCATATGGAGAATTCAACTCAAAAATTTTCTAAAACAAATCACTATGTGTACCTGTATACAATAATTCAAGAATTAATTCTTGTTTCTTTAACCTATATATAAGAATCCAATCCCCTCTTATGTGACAATCACGACAATCTTTAAACTCTCTCACTTTTAATGAATGATCTTTATATTTTTCAGGAAGATGAATTTCTTTTCTTAACAAATCAATGACACAAAATAATTCATCAAAATTGTATGTCCCTCTCTTCTACAATACCTGAATATCTTTTTTAAAAGATTTAGTAAATCTTACATCAAACATTTAAGGCCTTACTTAATTCTTCAATAGAAGAATAAGAAGGACTCAAGTTTTCAGAATTCTCAGCTTCATTAATTCTATTTAAAACCATCTCCTTAAAATGTGGTGCAGTCAAATTAAACGGAATACCACCATTGTTAATACAGGATTTAAGAAATATGTTAAGAGCACCAGAAAAAGAAAGACCTAATTCATCAAAAAGCTCTTGAGCTTGAGTTTTAACATTTTCATCAACTTTAAAAGATACTGTACACATAATAAAAGTCTCCTGAAAATAAAAAAGATAATACAAAATATGGTAAATTAAAATACTTTTGACTTACTTTGTATTTTCTCGTAGTTAATTTAGCAATTTTAAGAAATACATTTTTCAATTAATTCTTTTTTTTTCTTTTCAGACTTCTGTTTCTCCTCATCTGATGAAAATCTGAAGCATTCATTTGTTGATATTGTCAGTAGTCTTAATCCAAAAGAATTAAAAAAGTCATCAGACAAAACTAAATCGTATTTATTACTTTGCTCAAATTCTTCAAATAAAGAACGATTATTCATTTTAGAAAAAAAATTTTTTAATAACTCATACTCCGAATAATCTAATATTATTGGATTTGTTACATTACCATAGCTAAATGAGTCATATCCATTATGAAGCAATATAACAGATTCTCCATTTTTAAATTTTAATAGATATTTATTTTGTATCAAAATTCAACTCCTTCTGGTTTTAGAATCATTGGATTTATAATAGCATAATTAACTCCACCAGGATTTTTTTCACTTGGAAATTTTATCGCATCTATTCCTGATAAATTCCATGTATTCATTAAATTTCTAGCATCTTCTCTCGTCATTTTTGTTTTGTATCCCATATTTGCTGCTACAGTGGGATTAGTTAAATCCAAAATAACTGCAGTTGATGACATTGAAAATTTAATTAATGGTCCCATTGAAGTTGCCTCTTTCCTTGCAGTTATCGGATCTGAAGACACATAAAACTGTTGTCCAAATCTTGAATCAGGCGAGGTTTTTGATTTATCTATTGCACTATTACCATCCGTCATTAATGCATCAATAAAGGGTTGAAAGTTAGTAGAATGATAAACATAGTTTTTTTGCTGTCTCTTTGAATCAGAAGAACTTATAGCAACAGATTTAGCTTCAGTTTTTTCCTTAGGCACAGTCTGACTAACAGCAAAAGCAGCAGTAAACAGTGCTGCTGCTAAAGCAAATGATGGTACATCATCTGCTACACCTGCTCCAAATGTTGCAATATCTTCTGCTATTGTACCAACTGTAACTCCTATAGCACCTAGCAAAGCAGATAAAGAAAATCTCCCATCCGGATCTATGTACTTCACAGGATTATTCCCTGCATAATGATAAAGATTCAGGTTGGTTATGTTGTAAATGCCACCTTCTCCTTCCTTACTCTGACTCATATAGTCATAGATGGCTGGGTCTGAGGTGTGCCAGATGGAGTATCTGGGGTCAAGGTATCTTTGTCCGTAATAGTAGAACCCTGTCTCTTCATCAAGCTCTTTGCCTGTGAACCTGTATGGTAAGTAGTTATCTATGTT
>CACYEI010000074.1 GCA_902773355.1 uncultured Spirochaetales bacterium | reverse complement strand
CCATGTAATAAATGGAGATGGCTTGAAGAACCATGGCCTTGGGAAGGAGGAAATGACTAATGTGGACTTATAATAAAGTATTACAATACCCTGTTAATATAAAATGTACTGATCCTCGTTTAGCTAAAGTTATAATTAGCCAATACGGAGGTCCAGATGGAGAACTTGCTGCTTCACTTAGATATTTATCTCAAAGATTTGCTATGCCAGATCAAACCTCTAAAGCAATACTAAATGATATTGGAACTGAAGAATTAGCTCACTTAGAAATGGTTGGTTCTATAGTTCATCAATTAACCAAAAATGCATCTATAGAAGAACTAGAGAAAGCAGGCTTAGCACCATATTATACAGACCATGGAGTTGATGTATACCCTGTAAGTGCTGCAGGAGTCCCTTTTACAGCAGCATATATCGCAGCTAAAGGTGACCCTATTGCAAACTTACAAGAAGATTTAGCAGCAGAACAAAAGGCAAGAGCAACTTACGAAAAATTAATTGATTTATGTAGGGATAATCCTGATGTACTTGATCCACTTAAATTCTTACGTCAAAGGGAAATTGTTCACTTCCAAAGATTTGGTGAAGCTTTACGTGGAATTCAAGATAGATTAGCAACAAAGAAAATATACAATAAATGATTATCTTAGCATCTTTGCCGCTTGGAAATTATTATATAGTTTGCCTATAAATAAAAGGAGCTTTTTATAGCTCCTCTGTTTTTATTTAACATCTTTTAATTTTATATATCCAACTCCAAATATTATACTTATTAATAAAGCTCCTGCAATTAATAAAATTGTATTATTAAAGTAATTACCTGTTTTTGGAAGTGTTGTTACTTCTTGTTTAGTTGACTTACTTTCCTTTGTAACTTCTTGCTTAGCCTTATAATAATATATTACAGTTGTTTCATCTTCTGTTATTTTTCCACTAGCATTGTCAGGATTTTTTGTTAACTCATATCCATTTATTTCCTTAGCTTTTGCAACGTAAGAGTCATCTACATATCCTGTTATAATACTTGGATCTGATATTTCTTTTTTTGTATCTTCATCTATATATTTAACTGTAACTTTTCCTTGCTTTTTATTGTAGTATAAATTAATAACATTATCACTGTTATTATCACTTATTGTTATATTTTCTTTATCATAACTATCAAATTCATAATTATCTATTTCTATAATTTCATCTTCAGCTTCTATAACACTATTTAATTCTGGTCTATCAACTACTTTTTGATCATGTATTACCTTATTTGTCTCTTTATCTAGATAATTAATTGTGTAATTTACACCCTCATTATCTTTTTTATAGTATAAAATCATTATATTTTTTTCTTCATCTTCATCTACAGTAATATTTTCAGGATCTGCACTGTCAAATACATATCCACTAATAGGTTCATCATAGTCTTCTGATTTAATTACATCACCAACTTTTAATCCTGGTATTGAAATTTCTTCTTTAATCTCATTGGTTGTTCCTTTTTCATAATACTTAACTATCGCTGTTGATTTAGGATCTTTTTCATAGTATAAATTAATAGTATTATCATTTGTTGTGATAGTTATACTATCTCTATTTGTATCAGAATACTTATAAGAATCTATATTTATAACCTCATCTGCTGCATTAATTCTATCTCCATATGTCTGATTATTTGCTGTTTTTGGTTCATGTAGTACATTATTTGTACCTTTTTCTAGATAATTTACTGTATAACTTAAATCATTTCTTTTTACATAATAAACTTTTATTATATTATTTGTAGGATTATCCGAAATAGTTAATGGTGTTCCTTCTACTTTTTGTAATTTATATCCGTCAATAATTTTATCTGTATATTCACTAATTACTGTTCCTACTGATGATGATTTTGTTTCTGTTTTACTATTATCAATTACATTATCATAATAATACTCTGTTACATAATCAGCAGCAGATTTCCAAACAACACTTATCTCGTGATTTGCATTATTGTTTGAGAATATATAAACTACATTCGTTATTTTTCCATCAGAATCTTTAGTTACTGTGAAACTATATTGTTTTTCATTTTTAGTTATTGTTACACTTTTATCATTTTCTCCACTTGCTACCTCTGAAAAATCATTTGGTAAAAATTCTACATCATCTATTTTTATACTTTCCAAATAAGAATTTGTTTTTGCATTCATTGCATAAGTTATACTTAATCCATCAGCAAAATTATTTTGATAAGTTCTGTTAGAATAATTATCAGAATTTTCAATTATTTCATTAGCAGTAATATAATTACTTATACTTCCTCCAGTAGAACTTGTTGCTTTTATTCTGTGATTTGCAGAATTTGTAAATAATGTTGTACTTACTCCGGTTACTGTTGAACTTCCATACCATCTGTAATTTGATTCTTCAGAATCCACAAGAACAAGAAAACCAGTATTAAGTGTTGCATTATCCTCTTCAGGTTCATATGCTGAAAATCTTAATCCATTAGCGTTGGTTCCCTCAACTAAACGTTTAACTTCAAGCTTATTTGTTTCTGGCATATAGGCATCACTTATAGCACCTTTTAAAATTTGAATACTTTCCCTATAATCAGAATTATATAATAAAAGCTTTTGTTCACTTGTTAACCCTTGATTATATCTTGTATCATCTGCTTTAGGATATGCGTTTTGGTCATCTCCAGATCTTGTCCTATCTGAAATATCTAAATCTTTTACTTCTAGTAATAATTTTCCGCCTTTTACTGCAGTTCCATCTTTGTTAATTATAGAAACAGAAACATCACAATGCATAGCCATACCTTTGCCATCATCTACAGGTAATCTATTAAACTCATTATCATATGAGTTAACACCAACTCCAGATCCTCTCCAGCTCACCCACAAAGGTATAGTCATACTTTTTTGATTTACAATGTATATATTAGAAATAGTTATTAAAGCATCTTTTTTACTCGAATCTTGCATAGTAACAACATCATTAAATTTCATAGAAAATTTACTTCTATCATTCTCTGAAGCATTTTCATCTATTCCAGTGTTAGTCACATATCCTTCTGTATTTGCCGGAATACCATTTCCGTCAGGTCCCAAATATGTAACTCTATTTTCAAATATATCATTTTGAATCTTTACATCTTTATTTACTATGTTTTCATTTCCATATGTCTCTAGTGTATATCCATCTTTCCCAACTAAAACTGTATCCGCTTTATCTTTGTCAAAAAATATAGTACCATAAGGCATATTTGCATCAAAATTTTCAATTGTGCCATTTTTCACTAACCCTGTAGTGTTTTCTTCTACCAAACCAGCATTTACCTTTTCCATAGGTTTTACCTTAAATACTATTTTGGTTACGCTTTCAGAATAACTAATCATAAAAAAAGTTAAAAGTATCATGATTGTTATTATACTAATAATTATTTTTTTCATTATATAAGTACCTCCTAATTATATTTCATTTTTAATTATAAGCAAATATTTTTAATAATTCAATATCAGTTCAAATGTGCATTTAGTCAAAGTGCTTTATATGACTGACTTACAGCAATTATTATTTTTTTTATACATTTATATTACATTCTTGTTACAAAAAAATAATTTATTAAATACATATTATTTTCCATTCAATATATCAGTATTTTCCCAAAATAAATAGTTACACTATTATAACTTATTTTAAAAAAATAGATAAGTTTTACACTTATCTATTTTCTACTAAACTTAAAATTTCTTTTTTATATTCTTGTATAATGTTATTATGAGGAATTTTTCTTATTATTTCTCCTTTTTTAAATAGAGTCCATTCATTATTTCCTCCTGCAATCCCAATATCAGCTTCTTTTCCTTCTCCTATCCCATTTACAGCACAACCCATAACCGCAACTTTAATATTGCTATGTAGTGTACTACAAAAATCTTCAAATTCTTTAGCTATAGGAAGTAAGTCTACACAAGTTCTACCGCAAGTTGGGCAAGAAATAAATGTTATAGAGTCATTATACAATCCACAATTCTTTAAAATTTCTTTTGCAACCTTAATTTCCTCTACAGGATTATCTGATAAAGAAACTCTTATTGTGTTTCCAATTCCTTCCTTTAACATTATTCCTAGTCCTATACTAGACTTGATTGTACCTCCAAAGATTGTGCCTGATTCAGTCACTCCAAGATGTAATGGATAATCAAAAGTTTCAGCTGCCATCTGATAAGCTTTTATGCACATATCTAAATCAGTTGCTTTTAGAGCTATACAAATATCATAAAAATCAAATTCTTCTAAAATTTTAACATGCCTTTTTGCGCTCTCAACTAGTGCCTCAGCTGTAACTTTTCCATATTTTTTAAGTAAATCTTTTTCTAGAGAACCAGAATTCACTCCTATTCTAATTGGAATATTTTTCTTTTTACAGCCATCTACGACCATTTTTATTCTTTGTTTATCTCCAATATTTCCAGGATTAATTCTTATTTTATCAACTCCTGAATCAATAGCTTGTAGTGCAATTCTGTAATCATAGTGAATATCTGCAACAATTGGAATGTTAATTTTTTCTTTAATTTCTTTTATTGCTTTTGCATCTTCTATGTCCAAACATGCCACTCTTATAACTTGACATCCATATTTTTCTAGTTCCAAAATTTGTCTTACAGTAGCTTCAACATCTTTTGTTTTTGTATTTGTCATAGATTGAATTACAACTTCATTATTTCCACCTATTTGTACATTTCCAACCATAATTTTTCTTGTTTTAGTTCTATTTATCATATTACTCTCCTCGTTTCTTAAATGATTGTCTTAGCAAATTCGTCGTTTAGAAGTCATTATATTGGGTTCTAATAAATGATCTATATTAAAAGAGAAATCTAGACATAAAGATTTCTCTTTTATAAAACATTATTTATTTAATTCTTTATATCTTTTTATTTTCATTGTAGAAGTTTTTTCAAACTCTCCTTCTTTTATTTCCAGATCTTTTATTGCTTTGTAAGAAGTTAGCTTTTTATTTACTTCTTTTATTTTTTGCCAAATTACATTTTTTATTTCTTCTTCAGTTAATTCACCATGTAATTCT
>CACYEI010000073.1 GCA_902773355.1 uncultured Spirochaetales bacterium | reverse complement strand
TTACCTTTTCAAACCACAAAAATTCATTTGGATCATAACTTATTCTCCAAAGATATAGAGCATATGGAGGAGCTACAGCACTACAAAGAGAGCTGTTTTTCCCATTTAGGATATTTTTAAAATCATGTACAGTTTTTCCTTTAAATATTAAATCCAACATAGTCCCTACTAAAGATCTAATCATATGATATAAAAACGCATTACCACAGATTTTATAGCAGATTATTTTTTCTCCGTACATACCATTTATCAAAGAAAAATCTGAAAAATAAATATCTCTAAATTTGCTTTCAGACAAATCTAAAGATGTTGTAAAACTTGTAAAATCATGTGTTCCTATTATTTCTTTAGCATAGGAATTTAGCAAATTTATTTCTGGTAGATTTTTTACACTAAACACATATTTTGAAGCAAACGGATTATCAGAATCATCAGTAATAAAATACCTGTATTCTCTGGCCATAGTACTAAATCTGGCATGAAAAGAAGATGAAACTTTAAAACTTTTTTTTATTCTTATGCTTTTAGGAAGGTACGTATTTAAACCTTTATAATAAGCCTCTGTAGGTATTTTTAATTCTTCTGGAACTTCTATATGAGCCACCTGCCCCATGGCATGAACTCCGCTATCTGTACGCCCACTGCCACAAACTGTTATATCATTACAATCTGTAAGTTTTTTCACAGCTTCTAAAATTTCTCCTTGAACAGTGTTGGAATTTTTTTGTATTTGCCAACCACAATACTCTGTCCCATCATAAGAAATTTCTATTCCAATTCTTTTATAGCCTTTCTTAGCTCCAAACTCATCTGGCCTATTCCAGTCTTCCCTAGCCATACTTTAAACCCAACCAAAAACATTATATCAATTACACTTTAATTGCTCTATTAGGATTTTATTTAATCTATTTCTTTCACTATAGATAAAGTCTGTATTTAATGAATCAGAATATATTTCAAAATCTAAAATAAAATTATCTTTTACATGAAATCTATAATTTGTACACCCGTTTTCATCATAAACATAGTAACTGTCATTAAAATTTCTTTTTTCACCAAAAATCCATTTTTTATTACTCAATTCTCTATAAATGGAATTTATTGGAAATGCATTTAAAGATATATTTCTATTATAAAATCCAAATTTTTCATTAAAAGTACTAAATAACAAATTTATCAAATTATCTTTAGAAATATTCAAATTTCCTACTCTACTTTTAACAGAATTTACATAATGTTTATTTAACTTAAAAGCATCAGGTGTAAGATACCTATCCATTTTACCAAGCTCTGTATTAATTAAAATAGTGCCATGATGACATAAAATATCATTTTCTATTTGAAAAGCGGAACCAGAAATTTTTTTACCGTTACAGATTATATCATTTCTACCATTTGTTTCACACACTTTACCAAATTTTGAAAGCACAGAAATTATAAAATTAAAGTTTTCTATTTTAAGTGTTTCTATTTGTCTGCTTTTATTTAATGGCTTTAAAATAGTAAAACATAAAACTCCTAAATCATGATAAACAGCTCCACCACCACTTTTTCTCCTGGCTATTTTTATCCTATCCTTTTCTATATTTAATAAATTACATTCTGAATAAACATCCTGGTTTCTTCCTATAATTACACATGGAGAATTAGACCATAAAAATAAAAAATTATCTGATATATTATGAATAAAAAACTGTTCTAAAGCTAAATTAAAATAAATATCATTTGAAGTTGATAAGAACATATTAAATAATTAAAAAAAAGATTATTATCAAATTATGATTTTGACAATAGATATAGGAACATCTTATCTTAAAACAGCCTTACTGTCAGATAATCTTTCAGTATTAAATATACAAAGCCTACTCATTTCTTCTGATAACCCTGAAAGCTGGATATATAGTATAAAAAAAAGTGTTATTTTTTTTAAAGATGAACTGAACTATAATCTGAATAAGATAAACATAATAGCTGTTTGTGGAAATGGCCCTACGCTTATTCCTTTTTCAAAAAAAACAAATCTGACTGCATATTCATGGGAAGAAAACAAAAATCAAACTTTTATAAAGTCAGCATTGTATATAAAAAAAAAATACCCGAAAATTTATAGTAAAACTGAGTTTTTTCTTTCATGCCCCGAACTTATTCTTTATTTATTAACAGATATTCCAACCACCTGTTCCCCACCAGTTAATCTAGAATTTTTTTATTGGGATAAAGAAAGCCTGTTAGAAGCTAAACTAGACCCAAATTTATTCCCACCATTTACAGAATACGGATTAATAATTGGCAAAACAACTGAATATGCCAAAAAAATATTCAACTTACCTTCAGGTATTCCAGTTTTATCAGCATGTATTGATTTTATGGCAGATTTAATAGGAACAAATTCTTTTAACTCAGGAAATATATGTAACAGAACAGGAACAGCAGAAACGGTAAATATCATATCATACACACCGTTTAATAATCCTAACTTTCTATGTTATAAGCACCCCTTTAATAAAGATGTATTTAATATAAGCTGTAAAACTACGGATAAAGATATAAATAAAAAAATTTCTTTTCTAAAAGATGTTTTTCAAAATAATGAATTTACACAATATGATAAAATTACTACATGCGGATATTTATCAAATGATGATAAATATAATCAGCTAAAAGCAAACATTCTAAAAAAAGA
>CACYEI010000072.1 GCA_902773355.1 uncultured Spirochaetales bacterium | reverse complement strand
AGGAGTGTTCCAAATATTAATTTCAGAAGTATTATTCATGAATATGCAGGTGTAAGACCTAATACAAATGTAAGTGATTTTATTATTGAAACAGATAAGGAAAATTCACATTTTATAAATCTGATTGGTATGAGAAGCCCAGGGCTGTCATCTGCTCCAGCTATAGCTTTGGAAACATTGGATATGTTGAAAAAAAATGGTGTAAATTTTAATTTGAAAAATAAATACACTACAAAAAGAGAAAGAATTATTTTTAACAGCTTAACAGATGAAGAAAAAGATAAAGTTATAAAAAAAGATAAATCTTATGGCCAAATTATATGTAGATGCGAAAAGATAACTGAAGGTGAAATTATTAATGCAATTCATAGACCTATAGTCCCTAAGTCAATAGATGCAATAAAAAGACGAACTAATGCGGGGATGGGAAGATGTCAAGGAGGATTTTGCAGTCCAAGAGTCCATGAAATTTTAGCTAGAGAACTTAACGTGGATCCAAAAAATATTCTTATGGATGAAAAAGGAACATTTATTATAACAGGAAGTGTTTATGAAAACTGAATATGATGTAGTAGTTATAGGTGGTGGTCCAGCTGGTATGGGAAGTGCTTGTGGAGTAAAAGAGAAAGACAGCACTTTATCTGTTTTAATCTTGGAAAGGGACAGTACACTTGGCGGTATTTTAAACCAATGCATACATAATGGATTTGGGCTTCATTATTTTGGTGAAGAATTAACAGGCCCTGAGTATGCAGAAAGGTTTATTAATAGGGTTAAAGAAAATGCCATAGATGTTTTAACCAATACCATGGTTCTGGATATAGACTTAGAAAATAAAATTATAACAGTAATAAACAAAAAAAACGGTTTGGTAAGAATAAAATCTAAAGCAATAATTTTATCCATGGGATGTAGAGAAAGAAGTAGAGGAGCTATAAATATTCCTGGGGACAGACCTTCTGGAGTTTTTACCGCTGGCACAGCACAAAGGTATATTAACATGGAAGGTTTCATGGTTGGAAAAGAAGTAGTTATCTTAGGCTCTGGAGATATAGGCTTAATCATGGCCAGGCGTCTTACCTTAAGTGGTGCCAAAGTTTTAGCTTGTGTTGAGATTTGCCCGTATTCCAATGGTTTAAACAGAAATATTGTCCAGTGCTTGAATGATTTTGATATACCTTTATATCTTTCACACACAGTTACCAAAATAATAGGTAAAGAAAGAGTGGAAGCGGTGGAAATATCAGAAGTTGATAAAACAAATAAGGTTATAGAAGGAACTCAGCAGATATTAAAGTGTGATACGGTACTTTTGTCGGTGGGCTTGATACCAGAAAATGAGCTTTCTAGAAATGCTGGATTGAAAATAGATCCTCACACTAATGGAGCCTATGTCTATGAAAATATGGAAACTTTATCTTCTGGAGTATTTGCTTGCGGAAATGCATTACATGTGCATGATTTAGTTGATTATGTAACAGCAGAAAGCATAAGGGCAGGACATTCTGCTGCAGAATATGCTATAAAGAAGGGTAATAATACAGATGATTCAAATAACAGTTTGGATTACAAAGGTACAGTTGTTTCTTTAAAAGCTACAGATGGAGTACGTTATACCGTTCCTCAGTTTATAAGAATTGACAATATAGGGGCATTAAACGATAAAGTAGATGTTTTTTTCAGAGTTGGGCAACCTCATAAGATGTGTGAAATTCAAGTTAAAACAAAAAACAGTGTTATTACATCATTCAAAAGGCTTCAGACTGTGCCTGGAGAAATGGAAAAAATAAGTTTGAGTAAAAAATTATTACTTGATTCAGAAACAGATGAAATATTGATTGGTATTAAGGATTTAGACTGAATTTAAGCGTTTAGGAGTTTAAAATGACAAATTTAATATGTATTGTATGTCCTAGAGGATGTCATCTAACAGTAGATGAAAAAAATGGATATAAGGTTACTGGAAATGGATGCCCTAGAGGTGAGGCTTATGGAAAAAATGAGTTAATAAATCCACTTAGAACTGTAACAGCTACAGTTAAAATTGAATTATCTGGTTCCGTAAAGTATTGTCCAGTAAAGACTTCTGCACCAATTCCTAAAAAAATGGTTATGGATTCAGTTAATTTATTAAAAAATGTTAAATTAAAAAAACCTGTAAAACTAGGAGATACTGTACTGGAAAATATTTTTGACACTGGTGTAAACTACATAGCTACAAAAACTATGGAGGCATGAGATATGAGTAGAATTAAATCTGCATGGGAGATTGCGTTAGAAAAAACTCAAGATATAGAATTTAATGAAGAAAAATATTTAAGAGAAAATTTAGTTAAAGAAGGCAAATCTCTTATGGGTATGTATATAAATAACCCTGAAATGGAAATAAGTGAAGTAAAGAAAAAGCTTTCTACTTCAAAAAACAAAAATTTATTGAAAGAGGGAATGGTTTATACTATTGTTTCAAATATTGTTCTTCCACAAGATGAAGGATATAAATTTAGATTTAATAGAATTAAAGAAATTTCAGTCATGTTGAATACAGATTCTGAAGATATTTTTAATCAGATGGAAAGTTTTTTTGATGAATATTTAAATTCCAGAGATAGTTTTATTCAAAATATGGAAGAACAGATTAAACAAGCCATGCAATCAAATCCACAGTCAATTAATTCTGAACAATACTCAGAAATCATAAATCAAAATTTAAAAAAACTTACATCTCAGTATTCAGATTCATTAGATGAACTGAAACAGGAGCTTATTGGTATTTTAGGTTAAGTTATTAATGCTGAAGAAAAATGCAAGCTATATCTTACATATTGCAGTAGTTATATCTTTTCTAATTTTGTTTAGTCTTTTGGTTATGGTCTATTTAAATATAGCTGAAAAACATAAACTTGAAATGAAATTTAACTCAGAAAAAGCATTTAATTCTATTTATATGGCTATGACTGAAAATATGAACAGGGCAGAACAGGTAATGAAGGAGGAAGGTGTCTCTGCCATAGGACTTTATAGTGTTAACGGACAGTTGTTCAGAGGTTTAGGAAGCCCCCCTCAGTTTCTTCCTTTAAATAGCTTAGTATCTCATCATATAAAAGGTGATGATTCCAGACTTGGAATATATATTTATAATGAAGATACGGAAGAAATAGAATATTTCAGATTATCCAGATTAAATGTAATACTTGAAACTGGAACACTGAGATTTGACAAAAATGGCAATATATTAGAACCATTTCCGGAAGATATAGCTGAAATTTTGTATATTAAATTTAATGGAAGTACATATTTTAGAAATTTAAACAGATCAAAATTATTAATACTTTTTGGTGCTATATTGCTTATATTGCTTTTAGTTTTAATTATCATTGTATTTAGAGCTAATAAAAAGTATAAAGATAGGATAATTAGAACCGAACAGCTTGCCAGCTTGGGTACAGCTGCCAGAACGCTTGCACATGAAATAAAAAATCCCTTAAGTTCTATATCTATCCAAAGTGCTATTTTAAAAAAAATAATTC
This sequence comes from uncultured Spirochaetales bacterium, assembly GCA_902773355.1. Lineage (GTDB taxonomy): Bacteria > Spirochaetota > Spirochaetia > Sphaerochaetales > Sphaerochaetaceae > CACYEI01. Next base: position 2,539 of record CACYEI010000072.1, on the reverse strand, counting down.
CTGATACATATAAAAATGAAATTGAAATTTTAGATCATGAAGTTCTTAGAATAGCTTCATTAACTGATAAAGTTACAGAATTTTTAAAACAGCCTGTAGGAAAACCTGAAAAAATAGATTTAATTGAATTTTTAATTTCAATGAATCAACTTTTTGGTAAAAAATTAACTGAAAACTTTAATAATATTGAATATGTAAGTATTTTATTTGATAAAGACAGATTAAGATCAGTGTTTGAAAATCTTATAAAAAATGCTTTAGAAAGTACTCAAAGCAGTGACAGTAGAGATCCTAAAGTTGAAGTAAACTTAAAAATAAAGAAAAAAAATATATGTATTTTTATTGTTGATCACGGAGATGGAATTCCATTTTCTATAAGGGATAAACTTTTTGATCCTTTTTGTACTACTAAAATTAATGGATCGGGTATAGGTTTATCTATAACAAAACAGTTTTTAGAAGCTCAGAATTCAAATTTAAAAATACTAAAAACAGACATTCATGGTACAATTATAGAAGTTTCCATTCCATATATAGAGGTGAAAAAACAAGAATATGAAAGTACTGATAATTGATGATGAATTAAACATACGTGAGCAAATGAAAAAATATCTTTTACTTGAAAATATAGATGCTGTTTGCTCAGAAAATGCACTATCAGCACAAAAAATAATCAGAGAATCTATTTTTGATGCGGTGCTGGTTGATTTGAAAATGCCAGGAATGGACGGACTTTCTTTTATTAAGTGGGTACGTCAGGAAGGTTTTAGAATACCAATAATAATGATAAGCGCATATGGAGATATTTCAGATGCGGTATCTGCCTTAAAGGAAGGTGCTCAGGATTATGTAGTAAAACCATTTAATCCTGAAGAAATAGTAATTAAATTAAAAGCCTTAGTAGAGGCACAGAACCTACGTAATATCATGGAGTTGGAAAACAGAAAAGCTAATAGTTCTGAGAATGAAATTATAGGTATCAGTAATCATATGCAGAAAATTAGAGAATTTGTAAATAGATTGACAAATACTACTTCTACAGTATTGATTACCGGGGAAAGTGGAACAGGAAAAGAGGTAGTGGCTAGAAATATACACAAAAACAGTACTTCAGCTTCATCACCATTTGTTCCCATAAATATAGGAGGTGTTTTGGATAATTTACTGGAAAGTGAATTGTTTGGTTATGAAAAAGGAGCATTTACAGGTGCACTTAGCAGAAAAATAGGTATGTTTGAAATAGCTTCAGGAGGGACACTTTTTTTAGATGAGATAGGGGATATGCCCATGTCTCTTCAGGTTAAATTACTCAGAGTCCTTCAGGAACATTGTATTATTAGACTCGGTAGTACACAGCTCATTCCAATCAATGCCAGAATTATTTGTGCTACTAATAAGAATTTGGAAGAAGAAGTAAAAAATGGAAAATTTAGAGAAGATTTATTTTATAGACTAAACGTAATAAGAATAAATATTCCCCCATTAAGAGAAAGAAAAGAAGACATTCCAGTTTTAGCTTCTTCAATATTAAGTAGATTTAATAGAATGATGGGTAAGAAAATATCAGGCTTTACAGTTGAAGCTATGGATAAACTAAAAAAATACCCTTTTTATGGCAATGTCAGGGAACTGGAAAATGTAATTGAACGTGCAGTTATCTTTACTGATACTGATTTAATTCAAAGTTCTGAATTGGAACTTTCTTCTGAATTTTATAAAAAGGCTGAAAATAGTTTGATTTTGGATAAGTCTAATAATGCAGTTTCATTAAAAGATTTGGAAAAAAGTGCTATTATTAATGCCTTAGAAAGATGGGAAGGAAATAGGACAAAAGCAGCTTTAGAACTTAAAATATCCAGAAGAACGCTTATATCCAAAATTCATGAATTTGGTTTGGATTTGTAATTTATTTTCCAGTTATCATGTAATATAATTCTTTAATATGTTAAGATTATTATATGTTTTGAGGTTGGCTTAACTGTCAATAATTTATAAAAACATTTAAGAGAGAATTTCTGAAAAAGTATATGAAAAAAAAGAAAGAAGGAATTTGGAATTTAAATAATATTTACGAAGGCACTGAATCCACAGGGTTTTCAAACGATATTGAATGGTTGGAAAAACTCACAGAATCTTTTAAAAGAAGAATAAAAAGTAAAAAAGCAGATTTTTCTAGAATTGTATCTGAATATAATTTAATTTCAGATTTGTTTGAAACTCTTTCAGCTTATACTTCTTCGCTTTTTTCCACAAATACATCAGATAAAAGTATTGTTCTGGCATTAAATAAAGTTGAGTCTCTTAGTGCTAACTTTAATGTATGTACTACACTTTTTTATAAATTTGTATCAGATAATAAAAAAGAACGGATGCTTTTCTTAAAAAAACATCCTGACTATGCATTTGTTTTCAGTGAAATTGTAGAAAAAGCAAAACATAGTTTAAACAGTGAAATGACAGAATTAGCTTCTGATTTGATGAGAAATGGAAGTACGTTATTCAGTAAACTTCAGGACTCTATTTCATCTTCAGCTTCTGT
>CACYEI010000071.1 GCA_902773355.1 uncultured Spirochaetales bacterium | reverse complement strand
TCTTTATCTTCTTCTAATTGTTCATATGCATTAGAACCTACTAATAATGGCATTGCTACTGGTGATAACCATGATATTGAGTAAGAATTTCCACCTATATTTAGTGAATATCCTGTTTTGCCTAATTGTTTATCATACTTATCATCTTTATCATCTCCACCACTACCACTTAATACTCCTGATTTAGCAAGTGCATATCCTAGTAATGTTAAACTTGTACCAGTTAAACCTTGTGCCAAATTATCAATAAATTGACTTGCATTGATATTTCCTTGTTTTAATTGATATACATCATAAGATATGTTTTTAAGTAATCCTATTGGTGAATAACTTACTCCTGCTTTTGCTACATTTACTGGTGTTTTCTTAAATGGCATTAATGCTTCTATTGCTATTCTACCAACTTTACTCTTTCTTTCAAGTTGCCCGATAGTTGCTGCTAATTTACTATATTGTCTAAATGTTGCTATTTCAGCTTGTTCTACAGCATATAATTTGGCTTTTTCAACCAATTCTGCATTGTTTTTTATGTCTTCTTGAGTATTTATATTATTTGCTGTTAAATACTCCTGTAAAGTGTCTTTAAATGCCTTTTTACTGAAGAACCAGTCTTCAGCTTCTAGTGCATTACTATTGAAATTACTTATTTTTTCTAATGTTTTGTTTTTAAATATTTGTTTTTTGGATTCAATAGAACTTTTTTCGTTGTATTTGTTCTCCCCAGTTATAACACCCTTCATTTCATTGGCAGTTTCTTCAGCAAAGTTTTGTACAGCATTACTTGCCTTTTTCCATGTCTTTGTTCTATCTTTTACTGGTAATATTGTTTCCATTGTTCTAGCCATTGCATTTTTAACTTTAATTGTTCCTCTCATTGCTACATTGGAAACCATATTTCTTATATGTGTCTTTGGATTACCTAGCATTGATAAGTATCTCCATGCATCTATCTTTTCACCAGTAGTAGTTTTCATTTGGTCTGCTATACTTTGTTTGAACTTTTCAACTCTCTTATTTAGGTCTTCTTGGTCATATGTACCATCTTTCTTGTATGCTTCTAGTACATTTTGTACCATTTCAGGAGTTATCTCTACATTTTGGAATGATTTTTCACCACGAGATTTTGCTCTTTGAACTAATTTTGTATACATTTTTAATTGCCCTTCTGGTGTTAATCTTTGAATTATTGATAATGCTTGTGTAGCTTGTCCTAAATCAGTACCAATTATTGCAGTATTCATTATCAAATCTTGTACTGTTTCAGCATCACCTTTTTTAGATGCTTCTTGAATCATTCTTTGCATTAATGCTACATCACTAGCACTTGGTAATTTATCACTTCTCATTATAGATTTAACATCTTCTAATGTTTTTTCATAACCATATGTCTTTATATGATTATTGGCACTATCTAATGACTTTTTATTAGACTGAACTACATAATTTATCTTTTTAACATCTAAATCATCTATATATACTTTATCTTTTAATATTTCACTTTCAGTTGATGTTCCTACCCAACTTCTTTGTTTTAAATCAAATCTACCTGTACTATTTATTTGTTTTGCTATCTTTTGTGATGCTATTTTAATAACATCATCTTTCTTAGACATTGGAATTGTTGCTTTTTGTGTTTCTTTTTTTATTGGTTGTGTTGGCAGTAATTTTGTTTGATTTGTTGTAGGTTTCTTAGCAACTTGTTTTGTTGGAATCTTAGGTTGCTGTTTTGTAGGTAATTTAATATCACCTAATCTAGTTGTCGTTCCTTTTGATTCAATATTATTTTTTACCCATTTATCCCATTGACCATCTTTTTTTGATATAGAATAATAAAAATCAGCAAATTCACTTTGCTTAGGAAATTCACCAGTTTTATAATATTCTTTTATGTCATTTATTATTTTATTAGTAGGAGTTTTTATTTTATACAAAGCAGTATTGTATCTTGAAGTCCCTGGTATGTCTACATCTATATTTATATATGAATTATCAGCAGGATACATACCTTCTTTTTCTTTTAAATACTCAATATAATCATATAATTCATTGTATTGTTCTGTTGTTGGTTCAATATTCATTTCAAATCCAGGTGCTTCTGGTTTCATTCTGATGTTCCCAAGTTCTATAAACTCATCCATATCATAACCAATTTCATTAATATCTCTATGGTCTAAACCTCTTTGACCATAATTATTGCTTCCTTGATTTCTGCCACTAAAATCTAGTAATGAACCATCTTGAAGCATATAACCAGCTTCTCTGTAATCTTTTGTTATTCCAAATATTTTCTTTGCTTCTTTTATGGCATTTTGAGGATTTCTATGTTGCTTTTCTTCTTGCTCTATCATTTCAGATATTTTTGACATTTCTTCTGTCATGAATTTAACATCAGCATCATACTCTCTTAATTTTTTTCTAATTTTTTCTTCTTGCTCCATTATTTTATACTCATTAGTTTTTGATATTTCATCAGGTGTCATATTTGATTTAATCATTTCTTTGAATTTGGATTCAGCATTTTTATAATTATCACTTTTAATTAAATCGTTTAATTCTTTTCTTAAACTATCTCTTTCATCAAAAGTTACTTCTCGTGTTTTATCCAAACCATCATATCTATCTTTTAATTCTGCTATCCTTTTTTCTTGACTATCTTCATTAATGTTCTTATCTAAAAACTCATTCCATTCTTTTGCTTCTTTGGAATATCTTGTTTCTACATTGTTATTTCTTAATGTTTTATCCCAAAAACCTTTTGCAGTTGATAATTCTTTAAATGCCTCTACATCTTTGCCATTTCTTTCAGCATATTCCTTGATAGCATTTACTATTTCACTACCAAAACCTTGATTTTGATTTTTAACATATAATTCATCTATCCATATTTTATCTGCATTTTCAGTGTATGATAGTTTGGCTAGATTATCTCCTTTTTGTA
>CACYEI010000070.1 GCA_902773355.1 uncultured Spirochaetales bacterium | reverse complement strand
TATCATCTTCTAAAATGGATGCTTCAAGATTTTTAACATTTTCAGGAAGGATAATGGTATTATCCATCTGATTTTTTAACTGATTCTTTTCCTTTAATATTTCTTCAGAAATACCAACAGGACAACTTATTAATGTAATTAACAATATAAATATAATTAAAAAAAACTTAGAACTCTTCATTGTAATTAAGATTTAAGTAAAATAAAGAAAAAAATTAAAGTCTTTTTCTATTTTACACATGATTTCTAATATTATATTAATAAAGAATTAACAAATAGTTTATTTTTATAATTAATTCACTAGTATTTTAATAAATAAATGTACCTACATATTTTCTATTATTTAATATATTTAATGTATTATCAATATCTCTTCCATCTGCACAGATTACCTTTAAATTACTTTCCATTGCTAGTTTAGAAGCCACTGGATCAAAAGGAGTGTTTTTTCCTGGAACCCATACAGTCCCTGTTATTTTTAAAAAATCAACCCATTTTATTTTATCTAACGGTTTTGCTTCAGAATTAGTTTTTGGGTCATCTGTGTAAACCTTTTTAATATTAGACAGATTTATAATTAAATCAGCCTCATAACGTTTAGCTAAAAGTACAGCATCAGTATCTGTAGAAAAACCTGGTTTCCAACCACCTGAAACAAGAACCTGTTTATTAAAAACAATATTTTCAGATGTAGGGTCAGTTACTACAAAATCACATGATAATGGGGAAAAAAGAGAATTTATAAGTTCTGCATTTAGATGCGTAGCTCTTATACCTATCCAGTCAGCCTGATTTTCCGTATAAAAGCTGTTGATTTCTTTAAATGATTGCTGATATTTTCTTGCTATACTTCCACCACCACAGACAATAATTAAATAAGAATCTAGATTACCTTTTAAATAATCAGAAATACTACTGACAAATGATTTCATAAAGCTAGTATCTATGTCATCAGGAACAATGATTGAACCGCCAAGTGAAATAACTGTTGTTTTTTTCATATAAACACCATAAAAAGAGAATAAAAAAAAGCCGTATTAAACGGCTTTATAATAACTATAGATGATAAATAAATCCTAATGCAGCATGATAATCAAATTTCGCATGAATACCATCAGAAAAAGCTATACCTAAACCTAGACCTGTTCTGAAATATAAAGTTACATCACTAAAATCATAAGACAAACCTAAAGTTCCTAAAAATCTCATTCCAAACATGGAATAATTATGTCCTATTACTAGAGTTGGAACAAACTGACCACCTAAATTAAGATTAATTTTATCTGTTGAATTTTCTAAAACAAATTCTGCAACTTTAAATTCTGCACCAAATGCAAACTCTAATGCACTGCCATAATTAAAACGTAAGGTCACATAACCATCTACTTTTTCTGTTATATCAAAAGCAAATGTTAAACCAGATGATGGATAACCTACCTCTGCACCAATTCCCAAATTTCCCTTTGCAAAAATTGGTAAAGATACGGCTAAAACAAGTAATAAACAAATAATTAGTTTTTTCATTAGATTACTCCTAAAAATTAAAAATATTTTATAACATAGTTCATAATAGTCAAGCTGAAAAAATTTTAATTATATTTGGAATAGCCCTTATAGCTTTAATAACTTTTTTAAAATCATCTTCTTTTTCACATTCCATAACAAAAGTCCCATTTAAATTCCCCAATTCATCATCTACCAAATTTCCAGAAATTAAATGTCCTTTATGATTTCTAATAGCTCCTTCTATTTCACTAAAAAGATTTTGAGTTCTTTTACTTGTTACAATAAACTTTCTTGTCAATGATTCTGAACCCAGTTCCCATGAAACATCAATCTTTCTTTGCTCAATTTCCGGCATATTAGCTAAATTAGAACAATCTGATTTATGGACTATTATTCCTCTGCCTCTGGAAACATAACCTACTATACTATCACCAGGAACAGGATTACAGCATTGAGCTAGATGAATCATCATATTTTTATTATTTCCAACTGTTACAGTACTTCTTGATCTGTCAGAAACTGACCTGATTATATCTGAATCCTTAAGCTCAACTTCTGCTTCTTCTTCTTTTATTGCAGCTTCAACATCTTTTTTATTTGCTATTATATTTTTTTCAATAATTAAACTTTCATCATACTTGTTGAGCCAATTCCTTATTTTCCTTTTGGCACTTGTTGTATGAGCATATTTTAACCAATTAACCTTTGGATGAGCATTTTCTTGTGTAAGTATCTCAATTACTTGTGTATTCTCTAACGGCGTACTTAAAGAAATTATTGAACCATTAGCTTTTGCACTGACTGTATGATTACCTATCTCAGTATGAATTACATAGGCAAAATCTAACGCTGTAGCTCCAAGTGGTAACTCTATGGCTTGTCCTTTAGGCGTAAAAACATAAATAGTATCTTTAAGAATTTCAGATTTAAGTTCATCCATAAAAGACTCACTTTGCTCTATCTCTGAATTCCAACTTCTAAATTTGCTTACTATCCTTGATAACTGTTTGCTATCCATGGAACGCCAACTGGTATCTTTATCACTACCAGTTTTAGCTTTGTAAGCCCAGTGAGAAGCTACACCAAATTCTGCAATTTTATCCATATCATAAGTTCGGATTTGAACTTCCAATATATTCCCATTAGTAGCCATAATAGTTGTATGAAGACTTTGATAATTATTTGCTTTAGGCATAGCTATATAATCTTTAAACCTACCTTCCATTGGGGGCCAAAGCTGATGAATAATTCCTATTAACGTGTAACATTCAGTAACAGTATTACAAATAATTCTAACACCCAGAATATCATATATTTCTTCTATTTCCTTACGGCGCTTTTTCATCTTAAGATATATGGAATAAATATGTTTTGAACGTGTGATAACTTCAAAATTCTTTATACCGTTTTTTTCACAGGCCTCAATTATCTTTTCTTTTATTATTTCTAAATATTTAACATTCTCTGTCTTTTTAGAAATCAAATAATCTTCTATATATTTGTAGGTTTCTGGTTTTAAGATTTTAAAGCTCAAATCTTCAAGTTCTGCCTTCATCCATGCTATACCAAGTCTGTCTGCTAATGGAGCATAGATATCCAAACAATCCTGAGCAATTTCCTTAGCTCTTTGACTTTCCATATACTGAAGAGTTCTCATATTATGAAGTTTATCACAGAGCTTAATAATAATTACCGGCATGTTTTTGGAAGTGGCTATAAACATTTTTCTTATAGTTTGAGCCTCCGCTAAACTTCTACTATGAGTTTTTATTGCGGCAATTTTTGTAACACCTTCCACTAATTCTGTAATGTTTTTTCCAAATAATTCTTCCATTTGTTGAGATGTAACATCAGTATCTTCAATAACATCATGAAGAAGACCTGCACACACACCATCTGCATCCATGTTTAGTCTTATCAGTAGTTCAGCTACAGCTATAGGATGAATAATATATGGCTCACCACTCTTTCTTTTCTGATCTTTATGTTTTTCTAATGCAAAATATGCTGCTTTTTTTATTTTATCTTTATCTTCTTGTGTATAATTATTTAATTTAAGTAAAAAATTTTCTATTAATTCTTCATGCATAAGCCACTTACTACTCTATCATTATCATTATAATCTTTAGTAACTTCAATATTTACAAATTTGTTATCTTGAAAAATATTATATACATCCAGCCCCTGATTATAACCTATTTCAGTAACAAGATATCCATTATTTTTCAAATATTTTGGGCTTATCGTAACAATTTTTTTAATTAAGTTCAAACCATCAGAACCACCATCTAAAGCTAAAACAGGCTGTTTAGTCACTTCTTTTGGTAAATATTTTAAATCAGAAGACTTAATATATGGAGGGTTTACTGAAATTAAATCAAAAGTTAAATTATCTACTGCATCAAACAGATCAGCACAAAATCTGAAAATGTTTACATTCAAGCCTGTAAGCAACTGATCAGAATTAAAAGAAAAACATTTATAAGCATCCACACTAATATCTGTCAAATATAAATTTATTAAACACTGAGTGGTTTCTGAAAGCTCTTTAGCTATAGATATTCCAATACATCCTGTACCAGAGCATAAATCCAAGATAGAAACAGAGGTATTTTTCTGTGAGTTAATTCTATTTTTTAAAATTTTAACACATTTTTCAACTAAAACTTCTGAATCAGGCTGAGGAATCAAAACATTTTCTGGAGTAAAAAAAGTGCTTTTATAAAAATCTTTATGAGATAAAATATAGGCTACAGGTTTGTGCTCCAACCTTTCATTTATCACTTCTTTTAATTCAACTAATTCATCCGAAGTCAATTCTTTTTTGTCATTTAAAAGAAATTCTTCTTTTGTAAAACCTAGTACTTCACAGCTTAATAGTTTAATATCAGAGAAAAGCTCTCTTAGTGTCATTAAAGTTCCTTAAGAGCATTTTCTCCAGCATAAATCTTAAGTGCTTCTATTACTGGTTTTAAATCACCTTCCATAATCAAATCTAGATTATACAAAGTCAAATTAATTCTATGATCTGTTAACCTGTTTTGAGGGAAATTATAGGTTCTAATTCTTTCACTTCTATCTCCCGAACCTACCTGGCTTTTTCTTTCTTCTGCTCTTTCTTTTTTCTTTTTACTTTCTTCCAAATCATAAAGTCGGGATCTTAAAACACTTAATGCCTTTTCCCTATTATACAGTTGTGATTTTTCATTCTGACATATTACAACAAGTCCTGTAGGTATATGTGTTATCCTGACTGCACTTTCAGTAGTATTTACACACTGCCCCCCTGGACCACCTGCTCTCATAACATCAATACGCAAATCTTCTTCATTAATCACTACTTCTGTTTCTTCTGCTTCAGGAAGTACTGCCACTGTTACCGCTGACGTATGAATTCTTCCATTTGATTCTGTTTCTGGGACACGTTGTACTCTGTGAACACCACTTTCCCATCTAAGTGAGCCATAAACATCTTTGCCACTAATTGATAAAATTAATTCCTTATATCCACCTAGTAAACTTTGATTGGAACTAATTTCTTCAATCTTCCAATGTCTAGACTGCGCGTAATAGCTGTACATCCTATATAAATCTGCCACAAAAAGACCAGCTTCATCTCCACCAGTACCTGCTCTAATTTCCATAATAATATTTTTTCCTTCCATTGGATCTGGTGGTATCAATAAAATTTTACTTTTTTTTTCTGATTCTTCTATCTCAGTTGTCAATCTATTAATCTCATCTTTAGCCATATTTGATAGCTCATTATCTGAACCATTCAGTAAAACTTTATTATCTGCCAGTTCTTCATATAATTTTTGAAGATGTGTAAGTTCATTTACCACAGGAAGAAGTCTACTTCTATCCTGCATTAAACTTTTATAATCATCCATATTTTTAAAAATATCAGGTGATTCAAGTTTTTTATCTATTTCACTTAATTGATTTTTAAAATCTGAAAGTTTATTTATTAACATGAAATCATAATCCTAATTCTTTTAATTTCATCTTATTTTCAGCAATTTTCTTAGGTGTTAGTGGGTATGCTAATAATATAATAAGTCCTGCAAACAAGAAAAATAAAGCTGGAAAGATTGAAATATGAAGTTTGATACCAAATCTGGCAAATGGTTCCTGAATTCTATACAAACCATTTTCATCTGGCATGGCTCTAACAGGATCATATTTAGTTAATGTATGGCAGAGATAGAAAACAAAAGCCTGTACAGCATAAGATAATCTAATAAAAAATGCTCTGACTCCCATCAATACTCCATCTTCTCTTCTTTTCTCTTGAACAACAATTGAATCAACTACATCAGCCATTCCAGGAGACATAAACGTCCAGAATCCTCCAAAACCAAATCCCCATAAAAGCATACCTAAAGCAAACCCTATTTCAGTGTTCATAAAAAACATGAATAAAGAAGCACCTGCCATTAAAAAAGAGGTTAAAGCAAGTAATTTTTGATTATTATAATGAAAATTTTTTATTACTAATTTCCAAACACCTACTGACACCAAAGCGCCTAAAAGCATAAATGCAGAAATAAATGTTGCATCCTTTATTCCTAAAATTCCATTTGCCACATATTTAACAGAACCAGTCATACAGATGCAGGCACTTTGGTAAAGTAAAAGCATAATTAAATAGACCCTAAATTCTTTGTATTTTAAAGTATGTGTAAGGGTTTTAAAAAATCCTGCTTTATTGATAGCTTTATATTCTGCTTTATAATTTGCTCTCATTTCTGGCGTTTCTTTAACCCCTTTTAAGATCAAAAAAGAACAAATAATACCTATTGTTCCCAATACAATAGCACAGGTAAAATAACTGGATTTTACTCCATTAACGCTTAATTTTTGAGGTAGTAAAGAACCTAAGGCTATACCAAAAACTCCTATAAAAGTTGAGACAGAAGATGCGGAAGTTCTATCTTTTGAATTTCTGAATTTGTTTGGGAAAACCCCTTGATAATTTAATTCCCACATAGAATAACAAAAATCATAAATACATACAGACACAACCATCCATAGAAATAGTGACCAATCTTTACTGGCTATGTTTTCAGGAATGAAAAAAATAAATACAAATGCCAAGCTACAAAGTATTAGACCAATAAAAATCCATGGTGTTCGTTTACCAAATTTCTTTGATAAAAACAAATTTTTTTCTGACAAATATCCTATTAAAGGGTCATTTATAGCATTCCAAACCGAATAAATTATTGTGGCCAAACTAACATAAAAAACACTTAGCTTTTGTTCTGTTTCATAAAAATAATAAACAAGAACCCCATATCCACCTGTTAAAAGTTCTGCAATGAACTTTCCAGTTCCATATGATATTTTTGTTAAAAAATCCGATTTTTCTTTCATATTTCCTTCATTTTATAAAAAAAAGCTACATAAGGACAATTCCATGCTTTTTTGCTTTTATCTTATCTTCTTCAGGCCAAATAGAAGCTTGAACTTCTCCTATATGCATTTTATTAAGTAAGAACATACACAGTCTGCTTTGACCTATTCCACCACCTATTGTCTGTGGAAAATCACCATTTAAAAGCCTTTGATGCCAATACAAATTTTTCCTTTCATTCATACCTGAAAAATCTAATTGTCTTAATAAAACTTCTTCATTTACTCTTATTCCCATAGATGATAATTCTAATGAATCCTTCAAAACATCATTCCAAACAATCAAATCACCATTTAATAACCAATCATCATAATCAGGTGCTCTATTCCCATGCTTTATACCATCAGACAAAGGCCACCCTATACCTATAATAAAAACTGCACCATATTTTTTAGTTATTTCATATTCTCTCTCCTGTGGGGTCAAATCAGGATATTTTTCTAGCAATTCAGAGCTAGAAATAAACTTTACCTTATCAGGAAGGTTAACTACACATGATGGATAATTTTCTGAAACTAAAAAGGCAGTTCGTGTTATTGCATGAAATATTTTATCTACCGTGTTTTTTAAAAATGATATATTTCTATTTTTAGAATCCATAACCAGTTCCCAGTCCCACTGATCAACATAGATTGAATGAATATTGTCTATTAAATCATCTGGTCTTATGGCATTCATATCAGTGTATAATCCATAGCCTACTCTAAACTTATGATCAGCTAAAATCATTCTTTTCCATTTGGCTAGACTCTGAACCACCTCCATCTTGAGATTATTCATATTACCAACTTCAAATGTTACTGGCCTTTCAATTCCATTTAAATCATCATTAATACCACTATCTTTAGGAACGAACAGTGTTGATGTAATTCTGGTTAATCTTAATTCTGATGCAAGCTCTCTTTCAAATGTATCTTTTATAAATTTTATTGCTTTTTCTGTTAAGCCAGTATCTAATTTAGACGTATATTCTTTAATTATGGTTATTGCCATGTATAACTCCAAACAACATATCAATTATATAATTATTGAAAAATATATACTAGAGTACAGACAATCTTAATTTCTTTTATTGCAGTTATAAGTACAATTTTGACAAGAACTACATATTCCTTTATTCTTTTTTCTCAAGAGATATAAAATAATTAGAATAATCATAATTAAAAGAATAATTAAAACAAAAATAGTTCCCACTTATTTTTTTCCCTCTTTTCTAAAAATATTATATATAAATACCAAAAAAATACTGATTGCTAAAATAAAACCTAAAATATTAAAAGATTCTGTAAAAACTGAACCAATTTGATAAACCATAAATGATACTACATAGGCAAATAAGCATTCATATAATATAGCAAAGAAAGTCCATTTCTTGTTATTCATTTCCCTTTTTATTGCCCCCATTGCAGCAAAACACGGTGCGCATAAAAGATTAAATAAAAGAAAAGAAAAACCTGACAATTTTGTAAAATATTCTATTATTCCTGCAGAACCAAAGAGAATACTCATGGTACCAACAATATTTTCTTTAGCTATAAGTCCTGTTATTGAAGCCACAGCAGGTCTCCAATCTCCCCAACCTAAAGGAATAAATATAAATGAAAGCGCTCTGCCAATAAAAGCTAATATGCTAAATTCAACTTCTTCATTTTCTAAAAGTCTGAATCCTTCACCTTCAACTATACCAAAATGTGATAGAAACCAAATAAGAACTGTTGATAGTAAAATTATTGTTCCTGCTTTTTTTACAAAAGAAAAACCTCTTTCCCACATTGAGCTAAGCACAGTTCTCACAGTTGGAAGATGATATGATGGTAATTCCATTATAAATGGAGATGGTTCACCTGAAAACAACCTGGTTTTCTTTAAAATAATACCTGATACAACTATAGAAAACATGCCAATAAAATATGCAGAGACAGCCACTAATGCTGAACCATCAAATAATAAACCTGCAATCATGGAAATTATTGGTATTTTAGCAGAACAAGGAATAAATGTTGTAGTAATAATAGTCATTCTTCTATCTGATAAGTTTTCTATAGTTCTGGAAGCCATTATTCCAGGTACTCCACAGCCTGAACCTATAAGCATAGGAATAAAAGATTTTCCTGAAAGTCCAAATCTTCTGAAGATTCTATCTAGTACAAAAGCTATTCTAGCCATATAACCACAGCCTTCTAAAATGGCAAGTAACAAAAATAGAACCAAAATCTGCGGTAGAAAGCCTAAAACAGCACCAACACCTGCTATTATTCCATCAATAATAAGTCCAGAAAGCCATGGGGACACAGAGATACTATCAAAAAAATTCCCAACTAAAACTGGTATACCTTTAACCCAAACACCATAGTCTTCTGGGGCGGGCTCTATACCATTATATTTATTGTAAATATTTACAGCATCAAGTAAATCTGAATAATTATAATCAACATAACTTATGGTTAAATCTTCTTCATTCTTTATGGCATAATTTTTTACAGTTCTATTTGGAGTAATATTTAACAGGGCAGTTTGTAAACCATCATAACCTCTTTCTTCTGCTATATCTGCTAATCCAAATGCGTCTATAACATTCAATGCATTAAAGTATTCTTCTCTACTTTCATTATATTTTTTAGAACCAATTCCAAATAAAAACCATCCTTCACCAAATAAACCATCATTTGCCCAATCAGTAGCATATGTACCAATGGTAACCATAGAAATGTAATAAACTAAAAACATAATTACAGCAAATATGGGTAATCCCAAAAATCTATTTGTTATAATTCTATCTATTTTATCAGATACAGATAAAGAACCAGCATCTCTTTTTCTATAACAACCTTTAGTTATATTTCCAACATGAACATATCTTTCATTGGTAATTATAGATTCTGCATCATCATCTAATTCTTTTTCAGTTAATCTAATATCATTCTCTACATGGTTTAGTTTATCTTGAGAAATATTTAGATTCTTAATTACTTTTTCATCCCGTTCAAAAATTTTCACTGCATACCAACGCTGTTTCTCTTCAGGTAAATCATGTAATAAGGCTTCTTCTATGTGAGCTAAAGCATGTTCTACAGGGCCTGTGAAAATATGAGGTGGAATAATTCTTACTTCTTTAGAAACTGATATTGCAGCATCAACTAACTCATTAATACCACTTCCTTTAAGAGCGGAAATTTCTATAATTTTACATCCTAGACGTCTGGAAAGTTCTTTTATTTCAATTTTATCTCCATTCTTTTTTACCTGATCCATCATATTTATAGCCAAAACCAAAGGAATTCCTAATTCAATTAACTGAGTAGTCAAATATAAATTTCTTTCCAAATTAGTTCCATCTACAACATTAATGACCACATCAGGTCGTTCATTTACCAAATATTCTCTAGAAACCACCTCTTCTAAAGTATATGGTGATAATGAATATATCCCTGGCAAATCTGTTATAACAACATTTTCATGTTTTTTTAATTTACCTTCCTTTTTTTCAACTGTTACACCAGGCCAGTTTCCAACATATTGATTAGATCCCGTAAGTATATTAAACAATGTGGTTTTCCCACTATTTGGATTTCCAGCTAAAGCAATTTTTATTTTTTTATTTTCCATTATTCAACCTCAATTAATACTGCATCCATTTTTCTTATAGAAAGTTCATAACCTCTGATATTTAATTCTATAGGATCTCCCAGTGGAGCAACTTTCCTTACAAAGACTTCTGTCCCTTTAGTTATACCCATATCCATTATTCTTCGTTTTACAGCACCTTCTCCATTTATTTTTTTTATTTTTGCTGTAGAACCAACTTTTAAATCACTTAAAAACATATAAATTCCACCAATTTAAATAAATATTTTTGAAGCCAATTCTCTACTAACAGCCACCCTAGAGTCCTTTACCCTAATAATAAAATTTTCACCAATTTTACTTATTATTCTGATATTTGAACCTACAACAAAACCTAAGTTTTCCAGATGCTGTTTAGATTTTAAATCACCTTGGAGTCTTTTTATAATTAATTCATCATTAACATCAGCATATATTAACGGCATAATTCCTCACAGTTAGCATATGCTAATTATAGTTAGCTTATGCTAACTAGTCAACTACATCAATATATTTATTTAATGTTATTCTTCTACAGTAATCACCAAACGCACAGCTGTACCTAATGATGGATTTCTTCTTTGGACTGTAGGTAAATCTGAACCAATTGAAGCATTATAAAAAAGTAAAGCATAAGGCATATCAGATGCCCAATAACAGCCAACATCACCCTGTGAAAATGTATTATCTTTTGTTGCTCTATTTCCTGAACAAGGTAAAAAAACAACATCTAATTTCTCAAATTCTTTCCATTCTTCTAAACTGATGGAATAGCCAGTAAGATTATCAGGCTTATCAAAATCATCTAATAAATCAATATTTCCATAATAATCAGGGAATAATAATAACCCTGCCATAGCTACATTATTTTCATCATATATATTTACTTTAGCATTCTTAATTCTTGGCGTTTTCTCTTTCATATAACAAATACGTCCACTCTTCTGTACTTAAACTATACCAGTCATTACCCATTATATTTTCATCAATATTTGTGAATAATAAGTCTATATCATCAGAAGTTCTATTTGAACTGTCAAACACTCCTGCTTTAGCACCATCAGAATTAGAAAAACAAAAAAATAACCCTACAGAATCCTTTGGAGAACGTTCAGTTTTGAAATTTATAAAAGCACAATTGGCTCCACTGTATGTCCTGAAGTCATATTGATTATCTTCAAATTTCCATGAATAACCGTCATAATACAAATTTCCATCTGAAAAGACTACTTTTTTACTAGGTGAAACAGAAAAAGTATATGCTTTTTTCCAATTTGCTTTATAAGATTTATCTCCTGAATTTCCCTTTTCTATTTTTACTGAAGTATTTAAATCATTTAAAATATCTGTGCCTGTCCAACCTGTAAAAACATATACATCTTTTTTAGGTTTATTTAATGCAAATGTAGGTGTACTTACATTATATATTATTGGATTATTTTGCTCTGCTTCAAAATAACCTCCATCTAGGTCATATGAAATACTATAAGTGTAATAAATACTGCTTAACCATTGACTGCTTAACCATTGAGCATATAATACATATGTATAATCACTTGAATAATCATTACACTCAAATATATCTTCAAAACGCGTACCAAATCCATCTACTCTACTGTTCCAGCCATTAAAAATATAACCATCATTAGAATAAGTATTAGTTGGTAATGGAATACTTTCATTTTTTTTAACCAGAATTGAAGGCATTTTTCCAATTCCACCATTTGGATTAAATATAACAGTAATCATTTTTTCTAAAGTTAAATTGAATCCAGCAAAATTACAAATCATTAAATCTGAATCATCTGAAGACAAAGTATAATTACCAAAATTAACAATATTTGAATCTAAGTTTTCATCTAATAAAATCAGTTTGTAAATGTCTTTATACAAATATTTATTTAAAACAATAACATTATATCTGAGAACAATATTGTTATAGCTAACTTCTAAAGTTCCAGAATT
>CACYEI010000069.1 GCA_902773355.1 uncultured Spirochaetales bacterium | reverse complement strand
GTTTTGAGTGAATATAATGAAGTTTCTAAAACGCTTACTGAAAAAAGGTTGAAGGCATCTAGAGAATTTTCCAAAAAAATATTAGATATTTTAAAAACACTTGGTATGCCAAATGCTGACTTTAAAACGGAAGTTATTACTTCTGATGACTATATGTCAGCTTTAGGAAAAGATAAAATTGTGTTCAAAATATCTGCTAATCCAGGGCAGAAATTAAGGCCTATATCTGAAGTGGCTTCTGGTGGAGAGCTGAGTAGGATAATGCTTGCAATAAAAACAGTACATATTATAAAAGAAAATATTCAAACACAGGTTTTTGATGAAATAGATACAGGAATAGGGGGACTGACTGCTATAAAACTTGCGGATTGTTTAAAACATTTATCAAAAAAATGTCAGATAATTTTAGTTACACATTTAGCAAGTATAGCGGGAAAAGCAGATCAGCAGTTTGTGGTGTCAAAAGAAGTTATAAATGGTAATACTTTTACAAAAATTAAAGTTGTAAAAGGAGAAGAACGAGTTTATGAATTATCTAGGATGATAGGCGGAGATACAGCTGAAATATCTTTGGATTATGTTAAACATATGTTGAATGGGGAAAATAATGAATAAGAAAAACAAGTATGGAGATGAAGCTGAGATTTTAAATGAAATCACTTTATTGGAAGATGAAGTAACAGAAACCAAAGTTGAAGATGAGAAAAAGTCTGATTCTAAGATTAATTACATTAAAGCCTATGGTTATTTAGTTAATATTCCAAATACAAATGAAAATATAATCTGTTCATCAGATAATCTCTACTACCCAGATATGTACGTAGTTGTACCAGGTAAATTTGGATTGGAATTAGGTATTATAAGAAGAATCTTAAATGAAAAAAATTCTTGTAGGCAAATATATAGTAATGAACCACAAAAGATAAGTATGGATGATAGTATCCCTAAAATTTCTCATGTAGCTTCAAAAGAGGAAAAAGAAAGATACAAACAGCATTTAATTGATGAAAATAGGTATCTAAAAATATGTAGAGATATTGTAGAAAAAAGAAAAATGGAATTAAAAGTGGTTGATTGTCATCTTTTACTTCATGAAAGAAAACTTATTGTATTTTTTACCAGTGACAAGAGAATTGATTTCAGGGATTTAGTAAAGGAATTAGTTAGCGTATTGAAAATGCGTTTGGAATTAAGAAAAATCAGTGAGCGTGAAGAAACTAGGCAGTTAGGTGGATTAGGTTTTTGTGGTAGAGAGTTTTGTTGTCATGGTATAGGGATGAATAAGGAACCAATTACAATTCAAATGGCAAAGAATCAAAATATTTCAATAAATACTTCTAAAATATCAGGACCATGTGAAAAATTACTTTGCTGTTTAAGTTATGAAGATGAGTTTTATGTAAAAGAACGTTTGGATTATCCAGTAGAGGGAACAGATATATATATAGGACAGGAAAAATATCGTGTAAGTGAAGTTAATGTTTTATCAGGTTCAATTACTGTGTCAGCTGAAGATTTAGCCTCTATCAGTATTCCTAAAAAAAATTTTTTTTATTCAGATAAAAATAAAAAATGGGAAGTAAGTTTGGAATTTCAAAAGAAATATTTATAAAAAGTCGGGGCGAGAGGACTCGAACCTCCGACATCCTGCTCCCAAAGCAGGCGCCATAGCCGCTAGGCAACGCCCCGAAAGTATATAAATTAAAATGTTAATTTTTCTTAATGTCAATAACATATTTAATGTGTTTACATATTTAAATATTTTTGGTAAATTTTATAGTTGTTGCTCCAAATTATTTAAAAATATTAAGGTGGAATAGAATGGCACGTAGATGTGAAATATGTGGAAAGGGAACCATGTTTGGTCAAAATGTTCCAAGAAAAGGACAGCCTAAGAAAAAGGGTGGTGTTGGTCAGCATATAGGTGTAACCACTAAAAGGGTATTTAGACCAAATATCATTTCTGTAAAAACTATTTTAAACGGTACTCCACAGACTTTAAAAATTTGTACCAGATGTCTTAGAACTGGTAGGGTTGTAAAGGCAGTTTAATTTAACTATTGGTTTAATAATTTAATTGTTTAGAAGCTCTGTTTTATATAACAGAGCTTTTTTTATCTGTTTTAAGTAGGTTTTAAGTAATTTTTAAGTAAAAATTAGAAAAAAATAAAAAAATAGTTGCAAAAAAGAATAATTAACATTATATTAACATATGTATTAACTTTTATTTATTATTTTTTAAATAAAATTAAAATACATTATTGACAAAATTTTAATAAGGAGGATAATATAAATAAATAATACGTTTTACAAATTAAACTATTAGGGGAAAAAAGGTCAACAACGCAAAGATAACAAACTCCTTGGCGAATTAGCAAAACCCAAGCTAATTCGCCTTTTATCTTAATATACATATTGAATTTATAAAAGATATAATTTTGGAAAATAATTTTTGAAATATTTTATTTTTATTGTAAATTAGATTTTTGCTTTTTAAGAAATCTACTGTTCCGTATTTGTCATTTTTATTAATAACCAGTTTTTCAATTCCAATCTGGATTAAATCAGAATCATAATTTTTAAGATTACCATAGTATTGGTTGAATCTTTCAGTATGTGAAATTATTTTTTTATCAGCACTCCCTGTGAGTATATTCCCAATATATGAGCTATTAAATCTTAAAGGATATTTTTTTATTATTTTTTCTATCAAACTAAGTTCCATGGACTTAGAAATTCTAGAATTCCAGCATACATCACAACCAGTACATTCATTTTTTTCTTGTCCTAAATTATTTAAAAGTTCATATCTTCTACAACTATTATTAAAGAATACATTTTCTAACAAGGTTTTAGGTTTTTCATGTTCTTCTATAACTACGTATGCTTTAGCTGCATCCCCATCTCTTCCCGCTCTACCAGATTCCTGAAGATATTCCTCTACTGTATCAGGAAGATCATAATGGATGACTGATTTTATATTTTTTTTATCAACTCCCAT
The DNA here is from genome assembly GCA_902773355.1 of uncultured Spirochaetales bacterium. GTDB lineage: Bacteria > Spirochaetota > Spirochaetia > Sphaerochaetales > Sphaerochaetaceae > CACYEI01. The sequence continues at coordinate 8,472 of CACYEI010000069.1, read as the reverse complement.
TCCATATGCACATGTTGCATATAATATACCATCATTATTATTTAAAAACCAATTTTCTATTTTGGTTCTGATATTGTTATTTAAGCCGGCATGATAGTATTTTTGTTGTATTTCAGGGTAATGTCTTAATCCTGATATACATTGTTTCATAGCGGATAATCTGGTTTTACAAAAAACTATTGCAGGTTTTTTACATATTTTTATTAATGACAATACTCCCAAGTCTTTATTAATTGTTGGATGAACTTGATAGAAAATATTTTCCCTATCCATATCTCCTTTTATTATTAATGGTTCACTATTTATGTATAGATAATTTTTTATATCATTTATTATTTTTTCTGAAGCAGTTGCTGTGAATGAAAGAATCTGTTTAGGTTTTAAAGTTTCTACACATATTTTAAGGTTCAGGTAAGATGGTCTAAATGTCTTACCCCAAAGAGATACTACATGTGCTTCATCACATACAAATAAACTTATTTTATAATTAGAAATTCTTTTTAGTATTTTATTCTGTGTTAGAGTTTCAGGATTAGTTATTAAAATCTTTACACCATTACTAAGATTACTAAAAACTGCATTTCTTTGTGCTTTAGTTTGTCCGCCTTTAAGACAGCAACATTTTATATTATTTGCTTTTAGCTTTGAAATTTGATCATTCATTAATGCTAATAGTGGATACACTATTACAGTTATACCACTGCATAATACAGCAGGAAGAAGAAAGCAAAGACTTTTTCCAGTTCCTGTTGGAAGAATGACAATCTGGTTTTTTATTTGATTTATATCATAGTAGTCATCTTGCTCTAAGATTCTGTGCATAACCAGTATTTGAAATGGTTTTATAGCATTTATGCCAAAAAGTTTTTCAGCAGTTTCACTTATAATAGACATGTAGTTTTTCATAAAAAGTACATACTATTAAATTAAAGAAAACAAACCTGAGAGTTTTAAGAATTTTTCAATTTCACCCACAGTTGTACTTTCTCCATGTCCTGTATATAAGGTACAATTTTTAGGTAGATTTAAAATAATAGATTTAATACTTTTTAGAAGTGTAGTTAAATCACCCCCAGGATAGTGATAGGCTCCTATAGAGTTTTTGAATACTATATCTCCAGTTACGGCAAAATTTTCCAGTTTATTATAAAAGATTATAGAATCTGAAGTGTGCCCTGGAGTATGTAAAACTTCTAATACTAATGGAATATCTCCAGATAGTTCCAATAAATCTTTAGATTTTAATTCATTGTAATTATTAATTATGATTTTATTGTTGTCATATTCTGAAAGATTATAAACTGGATTTTGAAAGTATAACTTGGAATTAGTATGGGCATATAAAGGGCATTTATATTTATCAATCAACTGATTTACTGCACCAATATGATCAAAATGTCCGTGAGTAATTAGTATTTTATCCAATATGTAGTTATTTTTTTTAATTAAAGAACTTATATATGGGAAGTTAGCTCCAGGATCTATAAGTAAGATATGTTTTGAACCATAGTTACTTATAATATATGAATTTACTGATATTTCTCCATGGAGTTTTAAACAGGAAATCAATTATTTTTCTCTATAGACTATGCGCCCCTTAGTAAGATCATATGGGGACATTTCTATTTTTACATGATCTCCAGGAACAATTTTAATGTGATTCTGTCTCATTCTACCCGACATATGAGCTAGAATTACATGGTTCCCTTTAAGCTCTACTTTAAACATAACGTTAGGTAATGCTTCTTTAACTATACCTTCAACTTCAATTGGTTCTTCTTTTGCCATTAACTCTCCTAATAAAAGATTATTTTTCATTGTTGTTTTTGTCAATTCTTGACCGCAATAAATAGTCATAATATCATACAGGTTATATTATTGATATAAATGTTTATATAAATTTTATGGAGGTTTATATGGCACGTGGTGGAGATATTAGAAAAGAAAGTAAAGGTAAAAAATCTAGTAAGGACGCTAAGCAGAAACCCCAGCAGCAGTCTGCTTATACTCCAGCTCAGGTAATATCCAAAAAGAAAGACAAAGAAGAGTGGTAGTTGAAATGACACCTTTAGAAAAGTATCTGCAAAGAAAAAATGCAGAAAAGAATTCATTTATGGTTTCATATGTTTCTTCTTTGCAGAATGTGGCACTTGTTTCTCCAAAAACAGCTTGTAGTATAGTAAAAGAATTAGAATCTCAAAGGACACATTTAAAATTAATAGCTAGTGAAAATTTCAGTTCTATTTCTGTTCAGAGTGCTTTTTCAAATTTATTAACTGATAAATATGCAGAAGGTTACCCTTATCATAGGTTCTATGCTGGTTGTGATAATATAGATGATATTGAAGCAAATGCAGCAGAACTTGCATGCAGGCTTTTTTCTGCAGAACATGCATATGTTCAACCTCATAGCGGAGCAGATGCAAATTTGTGTGCTTACTGGGCAATTTTAAATCATAAGATAATAACACCAGAATTGGAAAAATTAAATGTTGGTGATTTAAAAAATATATCAGAATCTGACTGGAAACATATAAGAATGGCATGTGGTAATCAGAAATTATTAGGTTTGGATTACTATAGTGGTGGACATTTGACTCATGGTTACAGATATAATGTCAGTGCTCAGATGTTTGATTCCTATTCCTATTCTGTAGATAGAGACACAGGTCTGTTGTCTTATGATGAGATTCAAAAGAAAGTACAGGAAATCAAACCTTTAATTCTTCTGGCAGGTTATAGTGCATATCCACGTAAAATAAATTTTAAAATAATGAAAGAAATAGCTGATAGTAGTGGAGCTGTTTTAATGGTAGATATGGCACATTTTGCAGGCTTAGTTGCTGGTAAAATTTTTACAGATGAATTTGACCCTGTAAAGTATGCTGATGTAGTAACCAGTACAACTCATAAAACACTCAGAGGTCCAAGAGGTGGACTTGTTCTTTGTAAAGAAGAGTATGCAGAAAGTGTAGATAAGGGCTGTCCATTGGTTTTAGGAGGCCCTCTTGGACATGTTATAGCTGCTAAAGCAGTAGCTTTTAAAGAAGCATTGAAGCCAGAATTTTGTGATTATGCGTCTCAGATTGTAAAAAATTCCAGTGCTTTAGCTAAATACCTCATGGAAGAAGGATTAGATGTTGTAACAAAGGGAACTGATAATCATATAGTACTGGTTGATGTATCCAGATTTGGTATTAATGGCAGGCAGGCTGAAAGTGTTTTAAGGGAATGTGGTCTTACATTAAACAGAAATGCTCTTCCATTTGATAAGAATGGACCATGGTATACTTCCGGTTTAAGAATAGGTACTCCCGCTGTTACAACACTGGGAATGAAAGAAAAGGAGATGAAAAAGATAGCTCATATTATAAGTATGGTGCTGAAATCTTCTAAACCAAAGCTAATTACTAAAGGTGAAAATGCAGGTACGTTTAGTAAGACTAAGTGTATTGTTAATGATAGTGTAAAGAAAGAAGCTATAAGTTATACATCAGAACTGCTTGAAGAGTTTAAATTATATCCAGAACTGGATTTAGATTTTTTAAAGGAAAATTTTGTTACAGAGGTGTAATTATGTATTTTACTAAGGAACATGAATGGGTAAAAATAGTAGATGATACTGCGGAAATAGGAATTACTGATTATGCACAAAAATCTTTAGGAGATGTTGTCTTTATAGAACTTCCTGAAATAGGAACTGTTTTTAATTCTGGAGAAGAGATATCTGATATTGAATCTGTTAAGGCAGCCAGCCCTGTTTACTGTCCTGTTTCTGGAACAGTATTTGAAGTTAATAATAAATTATCTGAAAAACCAGAATTAATAAATTCAGATCCATATTCTTCATGGATATGCAGATTAAATAAAATTAGTTTTAATGTAGATGAATTATTAACAGAAGAACAATATGAGAATTTTATAAAAGCATAAATATTGGAGGAATTTTTGAATAAATATATTCCACAAACTGAAGAAGAAAAATTACTAAAATTAAAGAGAATTGGTCTTAAAAATACATCTGAACTTTTTGATGGTGTGAAAAAATCAAAAATAGAATTGGCAAATGGAATAAATGAGCAAGAAGTTTTTTCGTATATAAATGAGCTGTCAGAAATAAATAAAAAAGAAATAATCTTTGCAGGTTTTGGTTCCTATGATCATTATATACCTGCAGTTGTAGATAAGGTTTCATCCATAGACAGTTTTTTAACTACATATACACCATATCAGGCTGAAATATCTCAAGGTTTGTTACGTGTTTTTTTTGAATATCAAAGTTACATAGTACATTTAACCGGGTTGGATGTTAGTAATTCTTCTCTATATGATGTGGCAGATGCTGCCGTAGAAGCATGTGCTATTTCTTTATCACAAAAAAAGGGTCATGCATCAATTTTATTATCAGGAACAGTTCATCCAAATATTATTTCATGTGTAAAAACATGGGCACAAGGGCTTGATTGCACAGTGCTTATATCAGAAGTTAAAAATGGTAAGGCCTTAATAGATAAGGAAGTATTACCTGATGATTTGGCTTTGGTTCTGGTACAGTCTCCTAATGTGTATGGTTTAATTGAGGATTATACAGGTCTAGCTGATATTATTCACAAAAGAAAATCACTTTTTGGTATTATAACAGATCCTATGTCTTTAGCCATATTCAGAACCCCAGGAGAATGGGGAGCGGATATTTCAGTAGGTTCAACTCAGAGTTTAGGTATTCCACTTTCTTTTGGCGGACCTTATTGTGGGTTTATGTCTGTAAAAAGAGAATTTATGAGAAAAATACCTGGGAGAATTGTAGGGAAAACCATAGATAACCAAGGAAGGCCGTGTTATGTTTTAACGCTACAGGCTAGAGAACAGCATATAAAGAGAGAAAGGGCATCTAGTAATATATGTTCTAATCAGGCACTGATGGCTTTAAGAAATACGGTATATTTAAAATATCACGGTTCATCTGGTCTTTATAATATTGCTGATTTATGTTTAAAAAAATCTATTTATTTAGCAAAAGAGCTGAATAAAATTAGTGGTGTAACAGTTCCATTTATAAATGATCTTTTTTGGCGTGAATTTAGAGTTGATTTTATTTCTAAAGAGATAAGAGATAAGGTATATTCCAGTTTATCAAAAGCTAATATTTGTGCTGGAGTAAAATTATCAAATTTAAGTTTATTAGTATCTGTTACTGAAAAGCGTTCAGAAGATGAAATGTCCAAGTATATAGACGTGGTTAAAAGGGTTTTAAAATGAAAAATAATCTATTAAGACAATCAGAATTAAGCATGAAAGCATTTTCAGAGCCAGAACTTGTAAGATATTTTACTGAATTGTCTTATAGGGTTTTTGGTGTTAGCAGTGGTTTTTATCCATTAGGTTCCTGTACCATGAAATATAATCCAGCGATAAATGAAAAAGTAGCTTCATTAGCAGGTTTTACAGGTATTCATCCATTACAGGATATTAAAAAAACTCAAGGGTCATTAAGACTTATGTATGAATTAATTAGTTCTTTATGTGCTTTAACAGGAATGAAGGACGGGACACTTGCTCCATGTGCAGGTGCTCAAGGTGAATATACAGGTCTTAAAATAATTCGTAAGGCTAGACCTGAAAGAAAAGTAATACTAGTACCTGATTCGGCACATGGTACAAATCCTGCCAGTGCCAGTGTAAACGGATTTAAGGTTGTTCAGGTTAATTCAGATTTAAATGGGCTTGTTGATTTAAATGATTTAAAATCCAAGTTAAATTCAGATGTTGCTGGTTTAATGCTTACAAATCCAAATACGTTAGGTCTTTATGAATTTAATATAGAAAAAATTTCAGATTTAGTACATAAGAATGGTGCTCTTATGTATTATGATGGAGCTAATTTTAATGCCTTGATTGGACAAGTAAAAGTTAGTGAAAATGGATTTGATATTTTGCATTTGAACCTTCATAAAACATTTTCTACGCCACATGGAGGTGGAGGGCCTGGTAGTGGACCAGTTTTAGTTGTAGAAGATTTGGTTAAATATCTTCCATATAGGATTATAAAAAAAGTAACAAAAAATAATAAAGAAACATATAGTGTAACAACTGATAAAAATTCAATTGGAAGAATAAGTATGTTTTACGGTAATTTTTTGGTAGCTGTAAAAGCATATGCTTATATTTTATCTATGGGGCTTGATGGTTTTAAGCTGGTGTCTGAAACTGCTGTATTAAATGCAAGATACTTACAGAGAAAACTATCCGAAAAATTTTTTATGCCTTATAAAAGTCCATGTATGCATGAGTTTGTATTAAGTCTTGATGATTTAAAGGAAAAAACATCTGTTACTGCTTTGGATTTTGCTAAGTCATTAATTGATTATAAAATGTATGCTCCAACTATATATTTTCCACTTATAGTTAAAGAAGCTCTTATGATAGAGCCAACAGAAACTGAAAATCTTGATACGTTAAATAATTTTTGTGATTTAATGTTTGATTTATTAGATAAATCTTTTACAAATTCAAAAGAGTTAAAAGAGGCACCTACCCTGTCTGATGTAGGAAGAATAGATGAGGTTAAAGCAGTAAAGGAGCCAATTTTGTCTGTTTATGATGAGGGGGAGAAAATTTGACTTTATTAATAAAAAATGGAACTTTAGTTGATGATAAGCTGATATATAAAGCAGATATTCTGATTGATAATGAAAAAATAGTTAAAATTTCACCTAATATATCTCCAGAATCTTTTGACCATTCAGCAAATATTAAAATATTGGATGCATCTGGTAGGTATATAATGCCAGGTTTTATAGATGCACATACTCATTTTCATTTGGTTAGTAGAGGTACTGTAACTGCTGATGATTTTGAAAACGGCAGTGAACTTGCTGCATTTGGAGGGGTGACTACAGTTATTGATTTTTCTGATCATGAAAGAGGAAAAAGTTTGACTGAAAGTGCAGAGGACAGATTATCCGAGATGAATGGTAGAATGCAGATTGATTATTCACTTCATCAAGGAGTTTATGGCCATGGCTTTAATGACAGTATCTCAAAGGAAATTCCTAAACTTAAGGATATGGGAATTTCTGCGTTGAAGATTTTTACCACGTATAAAGAAACAGGTTATTTGTTAGAAAATGAAAAACAGTTGTCAGAATTATTTAGGCTTAGTGCTAAGTATAATATGCTGGTGACAGCACATTGTGAGTATAATCCAATAATAGAAAGTACATTTAAAAATTATAAAGGTGATTTTTCTCCTTCAGCACATGCTGTACTCAGACCTGATACTGCAGAATCAGAGGCCATAAGAATATATGGTGAAATAGCCCTTAAAGAGAATTGTCCTTTATATGTTGTTCATACATCTTCTGAAAAGGGATATGAAGAAATAAAAAAACTTCGTAATAAAGGTGCACGTGTTTATATGGAAACCACACCTACATATCTTTTTTTAGATAAAACATATTTACAAAATAAAGATGGTGCACTTTATATTATGACTCCACCACTTAGAGATAAAAAAGATAATACATGTTTACAAAATGCTGTTTTAAATGGAGATGTAGATGTTGTAGCTTCTGATCATTGTACTTTTACTTTGGAGCAGAAACTTTCTCATTCAGATGTTCGTTCTACATTTCCTGGTATTCCCGGTACAGAGGAAATTTTTGTTTTGCTAAATACTTTTAGATTATCTAATTCAGATTTGTTCAGTTTAAATCATATGGTAGATTTAATTAGTACACAGCCTGCTAAGCTATTTGGTATTTATCCAGAAAAGGGTTCTCTTAAAGAAGGAACAGATGCAGATTTGGTAATAGTTGATTTGGATAAAGAGTGGATTTTAACAAATGATACTGTTCATTCTAATGCCAAATACACAGCATATAATAATGTTAAGGTAAAAGGATTTGTAGAAACTACTATTTTACGTGGTGAAATAATAATGGAAGATAATCATTATGTTTCAAAAACAGGAAGAGGTAGGTTTATAAAACAAAATTTATAAAATATAAAACAAGAAAGGAATTAAAATTAAATGACTAATAAATTTTATTATGGTAATAATATAAAGGGACTTTTATTTGATGTTGATGGAGTTCTTGTAGATTCTGAAAAATATATTCAACAGGCGTATTTTGATTACTATAAGGAGAAGTATAATTTAGATTTGACCTTAGATGATCTTGGAAACTTTGTGGGAACTGGAGAAATTACCAGTATTGTTGGTTTAGGAAAAAAATTTAATTTAAAATATGATATAAGAGAAGATAAGAAAGGTATTTACAACACTTATTCTAAACTTATAAAAGGAAAACTTAAATTAATGCCAGGTGTAGAACGTTTTATTTTTAATGCTAAAAAAGCGGGATTAAAATTGGCATTAGCAACAAGTGCTGATAGAGTGAAATTAAACTACAGTTTTTCTGAAACAGGTTTAGACCTTTCTTTGTTTGATTTTATTGTTTCTGGAGATAT
>CACYEI010000068.1 GCA_902773355.1 uncultured Spirochaetales bacterium | reverse complement strand
ATAAGACGGGAAATGATATACAGATTAGATTTGATGAAATCCATAAAGCTAAGATTATATAAAGGAGTCATATAATGACTGAATTAAGAAAAGCCATAGATTTAATGATGGAAGAAAAAAATATGCCGTTAGAGCTTGTTTTAGACATGATAAAACAAACTCTATTGGCTACTTATAAAAACAAATATAAAACTGATGAAAATGCAGAAGTTATATTCAATAATGATTATTCTGAAGTAGAACTTTTATCTCATAGAACAGTTGTCCCAGATGATGATTATGAAGATAACAATATACTTCAGATTTCGTTATCTGAGGCTTTAAGTATTTCTGAAGATGCTGAAGTTGGAGATGAGATTGTAATTCAGATAGATCCAAAAACTTTCAATAGAAGTACAGTACAGACAGGAAAACAAAGAGCTCAAAGTCAGATTAAAGAATTTATGAGAGATAGTATATATGCTGACTATAAGAGTAAAGTTGGAGAAATAATTCGTGGTAGGGTTCAGGTTGTAAAAGATGATGGAGATTTAATGGTAAACATAGGTAATTATAATAACCTATTAGGTTTTCTACCTAAAAAGAATCAAAATCCGTTAGAAAGCTACAGCCAAAATGATGATATAAACTGTTATGTTGAAAGTGTTAAACAGGAAGAAAAAGGTAATGAAAAATCTATTCGTGTTCTACTAAGTAGAGTGCATGAAGGTTTCATCAGAAAGCTTTTTCAGCTGTATGTCCCCGAATTAACATCAAAAGATCCATCAGTAGAAATTATTAAAGTTGTCAGAGAACCTGGAATCAGAACTAAAATTGCAGTTTGGCCTAAAAAAACAGATGTAGATGCTGTAGGTACATGTGTTGGTTTAAAAGGGGCTAGAATTAATGCAATTATGACTGAATTAGGCGGAGAGAGAATTGATGTAATTAAATGGGATCCAAATCCATTGGAATATATTGCAAATGCATTTTCTCCAGCACAGGTAGAAAAAATATATGTAACTGATTATGACAAGAAAATGGCTATTGCTATTGTAGATTCAAATCAGCTTTCTTTAGCTATAGGCAGACAGGGACAAAATGTAAGACTTGTAAATAGAATATGCGATTGGCTTGTAGATGTAAAAACACAGCAAGATTTTGAAAAAATGGATATTTTTGAACAAGCTAGAGCTACTGCTGATTCAATGTTTATAGATTTAAATGAACCAGAAGAACAAAAAACTGATATTGATTATGATGAAGAAGGGATACCTTTAAGTGATATTATCCAGGATACTGATTTACTTAAAAGGCTTGAAATACATGATATTTTGTATGTAGAAGATTTTATTGGTTACACGGAAGATGAATTGAAAGAGCTTGGAGATATTTCTGATGAAGAAATAAAAGAGATAAATAAACAAATCAGTGAAAATATTGATATTGTTGAAGAAGGTGAAGAACAGGAAGAAGTTTTAACCTGTCCTGAATGTGGTCATCCAATTGATGAATCAATGACAGAATGTCCTAATTGCCATGTAGGACTTTCTTTTGAAGTAGAAGAATAGGAGTAATAATTTTAGATGAGTCAGGAAGAAAAGCCAAAGGCTACACTTATAAAACAAAACAAAATTACTCAAAATACTGTAAATCCAGTTAATTCTACGCCTGTTTTAAATCAAAATCAGGAAACTACAGTAGAAAAGAAAAAAGTTATCAGATTAAAAAAGAAGCCTACAGTTGTAAAAATACAAACTCCTGTTGTAAAAAAAGAAGAGCCAGCAGTAGAACCAGAACCACCTAAAGAGGAAACAGTAAAATCTGAAGTTGTAAAAGAAAAAGAAACAGTAAAAACAGAAACTGTAAAAACAAAAGCAGTTGAAGAAAAAAAATCTGCTTTAAATAATAACATTTTGAGAGGTCCTGTAATAATTTCAGGAGATAATTTACCTCCTTTGGTTCCTGAATCAGCCAAAAAACCTACATTATCTAGAAAAGTAGGATATGTAGGTGGAGTTTCATACAATAAAAAACCAGAATTAAAAAGAAAAGCTAACAATTCAAGTACAAATAATCAAGTTAATAGAGGGGTATATACACCAAAGTCCAGTCAGAATAAATCATCTGGTTTTAAGAATTTTAATAAAAACTCTTATTCTGGTGATGTTAATTTAGGATCAGAAAAAAATAAACGTGTTTATTCAAAGGATAAGGGGAAAGACAGAAGGCATGAGGCTACAGAAGATGAGTTAGAATTAAAGACTTTTAAGAAAAAATCTAGTGAGCCTGTTGCTGTAGTGGCAAAAAATGTTGATATTATGTCAACAGTTACAGTAAGTGACTTAGCTAAAAAAATGAATGTTAAAGCTTCTGAGTTAGTTAAAAAGCTATTTGACTTAGGAAAAATTGTAAATATAAACCAAAGTATAGATAGTGATGAAGCAACTATTTTAGCTGCTGAATATGGATGTGAAGTACATATTATAGATTTGTATGAAGAAACTGTTATAGAGAAAGAAGAAGATAAAGCAGAAGACTTGAAGCCTAGGGCTCCAATTGTTACTGTCATGGGTCATGTTGATCATGGTAAGACAAAATTATTGGATGCTATCAGGGCTACTCATGTAACAGAAGCTGAGTTTGGTGGTATAACACAGCATATAGGTGCTTATAAGGTAAGTATTCCTGAAAAAGGTGATATTGTGTTTTTAGATACACCAGGACATGCTGCTTTTACAATGATGAGGGCAAGAGGAGCCCAACTTACAGATATTGTTGTTTTAGTTGTTGCTGCAAATGATGGTGTAATGCCTCAAACTTTAGAAGCCTTAGATCATGCTAAAGCAGCTAAAGTTCCTGTCATAGTAGCCATAAACAAGTGTGATCTACCAGATGCAAAGCCTGAAAGGGTAATGCAGCAGTTATCTGATAAAGGCTTACTTCCCGAAGAATGGGGAGGTGATACCTTGTATTGTGAAATTTCAGCAAAAGAAAAAAAGGGTATTGATAAATTATTAGAAAATATTTTATTACAAGCTGAGGTTCTAGAACTTAAAGCTAATCCTAACTGCAGAGCAGAAGGTAAAGTTGTTGAAGCTAGGATAGATCAGGGAAGAGGAACTGTAGCTACTGTTATGATTCAAAGGGGAACTTTAAAGCAAGGTGATTATTTTGTCTCTGGTATTTATCCAGGTAGAGTAAGAGCCATGTTTGATGATACAGGTAAAAAAATTAAAGAAGCAGGGCCTTCTACTCCTGTTGAAGTTATAGGTCTATCAGACATTCCTAGTGCAGGAGATCCATTTCAAGTTTGTGTAGATGAAAAACAGGCTAGACAGATTGGGGCAAAAAGACAGGAATTAAAACGTCAAAATAGAATTAATAACTATAAAGATGTAAATAATCAAGACAAACTTCTTGATCTTATGCAGGAAGCTCATGAACTAAATCTGATAATAAAGGGAGATGTTCAGGGTTCTGTTGAAGCATTACAGGCTGCATTAGAAAAGCTCAGTACTTCTGAAGTAAGTGTTAAAGTTATCAGAGCTGCAGCAGGTGCTATTATTGAAGATGATATAAACTTGGCTTCTGCAAGTGAAAATCCAGCATTGGTTATTGGTTTTAATGTAAGACCTACACCTAAAGCACAATTAAGAGCAGAAGAAGAGAAAATTGACGTTAGAAAATATAATGTTATTTATAATGTAGTGGATGATGTAAAAGCACTTATGGAGGGTATGCTGGCACCTGAAATAACTGAAATAGATGTAGGAAGAGCAGCGGTTAGACAGGTATTTAAAGTTCCTAAAGTTGGTCTTATTGCTGGTTGTTATATTAATTCTGGTTCAGTTAATAGGAATAACTATTGTAGGGTAATAAGAGAAAGTATTCAAATTTCAAAAGATTTAATAAAGATTTCTTCACTTAAAAGATTCAAGGATGACGCTAGAGAAGTTACTGAAGGCTTTGAATGTGGAATTGGATTAGAAAATTTTCATGATATCAAGGAAGGAGATGAACTTGAATTTGTTGAGCTAAAGGAAGTAACAAGGAAATTATCTGCTACTGAAGAAAGGATATAAAAGTATGATAAATAGAACATCTGAACGTTTATCTAACAGAATCTATGAAGCAGTTAATACTTTGATAATCAGTGGGGATATAAGAAATCCTAAACTTGACTCTTTTGTAAATATTTCTGATGTCAAACTTTCTAAAGACAATGCTTATGCAACTTTATTTGTAACTTCATTAAATGAAAAAAATCTTAATAAATCAGTTGAAGCCTTAAATGAAGCATCTGCATATATCCAAAGCAGACTGGCAAAGATTCTTAGTACAAAGAATACACCAAAACTTAGATTTGTATGTGATGATACAGAATTAAAAGCTCAAAAAATAGAAGAGTTAATTAATTCTATATCTTAAACATGAATAACTATGGATGCAATTTTATTACTTAACAAAAAATCTGGTATCACATCTTTTTCATGTTTAAACAATGTAAAAAAAATAATAAATAAGAAAACAGGGCATTGTGGTACCTTGGATAAATTTGCAAGTGGTTTAATTATATCCTGTTCAGGGAAATATACAAAATCTGTTCCCCTTTTTACTGGTTTTGATAAAATATACAATGCAAAGATAAAATTTGGAGAAGAGACAGATACATTAGATCCTGAAGGAAAGGTTATTTTTAAAGCTGAAATTCCTTCTTTGAAAAAAATAGAGGAATCATTAACAAAACTAGCAGGAAAAATTATCCAAATTCCACCTGTATATAGTGCTATTCATGTTGGAGGAAAAAGAAGCTATCAAATTGCAAGAAGTGGAAATGAAATAAAACATGAAGGAAGAGAAGTTTTTATTTATTCATATAAACTTATTAGTTATGAAAATGCCTTATTGAATATAATTCTACATGTGTCTAAAGGAACTTATATTCGTTCATATGCACGTGATTTAGGATTGTTATGTGGTAGTAGAGCTTATTTAAGTGGATTAGTCAGGACACAAATAGGGCCTTTTTCACTTTTAAATGCTATAGATTATGATGATGTGACAGCAATTAATGAAAGTATTCATAAAGATATAGATTTATATTCAGAAGATCTTTTATCAAAAGCAAAAAAATATGCTATAAGTGAACCAGAAAACAGGATTAATTAATGGAAGATTATGTTGTAACTATAGGAATATTTGATGGTTTGCATGTAGGACATAAAAAAATAATAAATGAAACAGTAAATTTGGCTAAGTTATTAAATTCAAAATCAATGCTAATGTCTTTTAGTAATAATCCCAAAAAAGATAATGGAATAATAAGACAAAAAAAAATTTTAAGTGATAGTTTGTTTAAAGAAATCATTAATGAACTAAAAGTAGACAAACACTATATTATTGACTTTTCCAGTGAAATCAGTAAAATTTCGGGTAGGGATTTTATTCAGAAACTGTGTTCGGAATACCATGTTAAAGCATTGGTTGTAGGGCAGAGTTTTAGATGTGGATATCCACCATTAAGTTTAGGAGCTTATGATTTAAAAACTCAGCTTTCTGTTTATAATCCAAATTCAGATGTAAAGATTGTTCCACCTGTAATTGTTGATGGTATAGAGGTGAGCAGTACTGCACTGAGAAAGTATATTTCTGATGGAGACTTCTATAGTTTCCACAGATTTGCTGGATATTTTTATATCCTTGACTTATCTGGACTTTCATATGAAAAAGATGAAGACGGATTTGTCTATTATTTAGGTACATCTGTACAGATCATTCCAAAAGATGGTAAATACAGGGTTTATGCTAAAGATAAAGCTTCTTTTTTATCAATGTCTTCTCCTAGAGACTATGATTTTAAAGCGGTTATTTCAGATTCCGGCCGGTGTCTGAAACTTTATGTACCTTTTAAACCGGCAAATATTTCATTCCTTATAGGAGAGTAATTATGGTTACTAAGGAGCAAAAACAAGAAATAATTGTTCAATATGGTGGAAATGAACAGAATACTGGAGTTACAGAGGTTCAGATTGCACTTTTAACAGCAAGGATAAATGATCTTCAAAAACATTTTAAAGCTAATCCTAAAGATCATGCTTCAAATAGGGGATTGCTTAAAATGGTTGGACATAGAAGAAGATTATTAAAGTATTTGAGAACAACTGATATTGAGAGATATCGTAAGTTAATAGCTGAATTAGGATTAAGAAAATAGTAACAATAGCTCTGGGATAACCAGAGCTTCTTTTGTAGATAAGGTTAAAATAATTTAAGGAATATACAATGAGTGATGTAAAAAAAGTATCAGTAAAAATAGGTGAAGATGAATTGATTTTTGAAACAGGAAAAATTGCCAAACAGGCAAATGGGGCAGTATATGCACATTATGCTGGCTCTGCTGTAATTGCAACGGTATGTTGTTCAGGAGAACCTACGGAAATGCTTGATTTTGTTCCTGTTTCTGTAGAATATAATGAAAAATATTATGCAGCTGGAAAAATACCTGGTGGCTTTTTAAAAAGAGAAAGTAAACCAAAAGATAAGGAAATACTGGTTAGTAGATTAATTGACAGACCTATGAGACCTCTTTTTGAGAAGGCATTCAGCAGAGAAATACAAATTGTTCCTACTGTTGTTTCCGCTGATCAGATAAACACTCCGGACATAATAGCTATAAATGCAGCTAGTGCTGCAGTAACTATTTCAGACATACCATTTAATGGACCAATAGCTGGAGTTAGGGTAGCTCTTATAGATGATAAATATGTAGTAAATCCTACTTTTCAGGAAATAGAAAATTCGGATCTTGACATTGTTGTAGCAGGTACAATAGATGGAATAACCATGGTTGAAGGCGGTGCCCATGAAGTATCAGAAGATCAAATGCTTAAAGCTATAGCCTGTGCTCAGCCCTATATAACCAAAATATGTGAAGCACAGCTAAAATTAAAAGAAATAGCTGGAAAGGAAAAACTTCCCTTAATGGAAGAAACAGAAACTGACTTGACATATTTGGAACAGATTAAAGATTATGTTTATCCCTTAATAAATGAAAAACTGTTTATTAAAGGAAAGCAGGAACGTCATAAAGCTGTATCTCAGATAAAAAAAGATGTATTTGAAAATTTTTCAGAAGTATTAAGTCAGCATGATGATTCAAAAGAACGAATTGACAAACTCTTTGATGATATAGAATATGAGATTCTAAGAAGTTCTATATTAGACAATGGACTAAGAATAGACGGAAGAGGTGTAAAAGAAATTAGACCAATTACATGTGAAGTTGGTTTATTAAGTAGAACTCATGGAAGTGCATTGTTTACAAGAGGTGAAACACAGAGTTTAGCAATAACAACTCTAGGAACAGTTCAAGATGAACAGTTGTTTGATACAATAGATGGTGATAAGTCATACAGTAATTTCATGCTTCATTATAATTTCCCACCTTATTCAGTTGGAGAAACTGGGAAATTAACTACAGGTAGAAGAGAAATTGGACACGGACATTTAGCCCAAAGAGCTTTACAAAGTGTTGTTCCTGCAAAAGATGAATTTCCATATACGGTTAGGGTGGTATCTGAGATTATGGAATCTAATGGTTCTTCCTCCATGGCTTCTGTTTGTGGTGGCTGCTTAAGCTTAATGGATGCAGGTGTTCCTATAAGTAAACCTGTAGCCGGAATAGCCATGGGGTTGATTACAGCTGATTCATCTTATTCTAAGTATAAAATTTTATCTGATATTTTAGGAGAAGAAGACCATTTAGGTGATATGGATTTTAAAGTAGCTGGTACTAGAGACGGTATAACTGCTTTCCAAATGGATATTAAAATAGCAGGTGTAACCCCTGAAATTATGAGTGAGGCATTACAGCAAGCTAAAGAGGGGAGGTATCATATTTTAGGAATTATGGAAAAGACTCTTTCTGCTCCTAGAACAGAGATTAATCAGTATGCCCCTAAAATTTTAACTATAAAGATAAATGAAGATAAAATTGGTGCTGTCATAGGTACAGGTGGTAAAAACATAAAGGGTATTGCACAGGTTACTTCGTCTGAGATTAATATAGATGAGCAGGGATTAGTGACTATTTATGGCAAAAATTCTGAAAGTGCTATATCAGCTTTAGAAATGATAAAATCATTAGTTGAAGAGCCTGAAATAGGTAAAATATATCAGGGAACTGTGAAAAAAATAATGGATTTTGGTGCTTTTGTAGAAATTTTGCCAGGAAAGGAAGGGCTTTGCCACATAAGCAGATTATCTAGGGATAGAGTAAAATCAGTTACTGACGTACTAAAAATTGGACAAATTATTCCAGTTAAACTAGTTGATATAGATACGGTGAGTGGCAAATTAAGCCTATCTTATATAGATGCTGTTGACCCTGATGGTTCTAAAAAAAATTCCAAAGGTAAAAAAATTAATGGAAGTATTAATTAAATGTGAAGATGGAGCTAAACTGCCTGTCTTTGGTTCAAAGCAAGCAGCTGGGGCTGATTTATGTGCTTTTCTTAAAGAAGATTTTGTTTTAAAAGCACATACATGGTATCCTATTCCTACTGGTTGTAAAATTTCACTTCCAGATGGTTATGAAGCTCAAATCAGACCTAGATCTGGGCTTGCCGTAAAATATGGTTTATCTGTTTTAAATACACCTGGAACTGTTGACCCTGATTATAGAGGTGAGATTTTTGTTATTCTTATAAATCATTCTGAAAAAGATTTTACTATTCATAATGGTGATAGAATAGCACAAATAGTTATTAATAAATTTGAAAAAATTAATTTTAAAGTAACAGATAAATTACCAGAATCTGAAAGAGGAGAAAAAGGTTTAGGTTCTACAGGGATTAATTAAATATGGGTAAGTATTCAGGACATTCTTCATTTAAAATTTTAAATAGATATATAGGAAAAGAATATGTTTTGTCTTTTATTATGTCATTTATTTTTTTCTTTGTTATTTATTTTATAAATCAGATTTTATTACTTGCTCAGAAAATTATATTGAAAAATGTGAATATTCCTGATGTTTTACTCTTAGTCTCTTTGGCCATACCTCAATTTCTAATGTACACCATGCCTTTCAGTTCATTAACTTCAGCTGCTATGGTTACAGGAAATTTGTCTTCTTCTAATGAAATATTAGCCATGAGAGCGTCTGGAATAAATGCAATGCGTATTTTCAGACCTATTATTCTTATCTCTTTTATTTTTTCTTTTCTAACTTATTTGATTGCAGATTTTCTTATTCCTTATTCTGCTGAAAAATATCAGGAATTATATTCAAAGATCTTACAAAACTTACCAACTGTAGAACTTGATAGTTATAGCTCTACAACGTTTGGAAGTAGAGTAGTGTCTAACGGAGCAGTTGAAGGAAATGTAATTTATGATGTAGTTATATTTGATAATCAAGATACTTCAAATAGTAAAGTAGTCAGTGCCAAACAAGCTACAATTACGCTTATAGATTTAGAAAGGTTTATTTATAAGATTGAACTTGTAGACCCTCAAATTCTTATAACAGATTCTACTTCATTAAAATCATATTCTTTAGCTACCGCTAAGGAAATGATTATGTATTTATCTTTACAAAGTAATGATTCTGGAGTTGTTTCAATAACAGCATCTCAAATGTCTTTAAGACAGTTACAAAGTGCTATAGAAAATGTCAGACCAGAGAATGATGCTTTTAAAGAACAGTATTTCAGACAAATCACATTTTACGCCACTGATTTAGGTCCAATGTTAATTGATTTAGAAGATAAAAATATTGAAAAAGAAGACATAGATTTAAATAGTATTACAAATTTATCAAAACTGCTTGATTCTGCTTTAAGTACTTCTTATGTCAGTTATTATTTCCAATATTATAGAAGTGAATTTTTTAAAAAATTAGCCTTATCTTTTGCTTGTACTATTTTAGTTTTAGTAGCATTCCCCGTTTCTTTTGTCAGAATGAAATACGGTAGACTCTTTGGTTTTTTTATAGCAATTATTTACGCTGTTTTCTATTGGTATTTTTTATATTTTATGCATTATTTTGCTGTTTATGGAGTTATTAATCCATTTTATCTTTTATGGCTTCCGAACATGGTTACATTAGTTATGGGACTGATTTTATTAATAAGATTAGGAAGAAAATAATTTAGGATTTACTCAATGAATATAATAAAAAGATATACAGTTAAATCAATTTTGAATTTTGGAATTATTTTTTCTATTGTCTTAACTCTTATTTTATGTAGTGTAGATTTGTTTACTCATTTGGATTCTTATACTACTAACGGAGTAACTACAAGTGAAGCTTTAAAATTAACGTTAATGTATGCACCTGAAGCATTAATGATTTCTATAGGCTTTGCATTTATGCTAAGTGTTCTTTATTTTTTAGCTAATCTACATTCAAGTAATGAAATTATATGTATTTTGAATAGTGGAATAAGTTATATAAAAGTTCTTAAACCTATTATAATTACTTCTTTCTTTATTGCTGTATTTTCATTTGGTTTTAATGAACTGGTTGCAATCAGAACCAAAGCTTTAAGAGATGTTAAATTGAGAAATATATCATCTATACATGATTCCTATGATAGTCAGAATATAGCCTTAGCTGATATTGAAAATTCATATATGATTTATGCATTAAATTATATTGATTCAAAACAAACATTAACAGGAGTTACTTTAATATCTACAGATTCAGGATCAGTTATTCGTACAGATGCTCAGAGTGCTGTCTGGGATAATGATAAAGGTTATTGGATTTTTTATGATGTTTTTGAATATATACCGCTTTCTGATGGCTCTGATACAATCATTAATAATTATCCTGTTTTAAATATGAAAAATGTTGTAATTGAACCTGAGATGTTTAGAAACGTATCCAATGAAATATCTACCATGGAATTAGAAACTGCATTTAAGTATGTTAACAGAATGAAAAATTTAAATCCTGAACAGTATGCAAGCATGGCAACTGATTTATATGAAAGATTATTTACATGTTTGACACCGTTTGTTCTTATGCTTATTAGTTGTAGTATGAATTATAGATTTAAAAAAAATGCTTTTTTTATAGTTCTACTTGTTGCTATAGGATTGGCAGTAGTTTATTTTGTTGTCAGAATGGTTACATTATTAATGGCAGAGCAGGGAGTAATTCAGCCATATATGGGCTCATTGTTCCCTTTATTTGTAATTATTTTTTTAAGTTTTGTTTTTTCTTTGTCAACCAGAAAATAAGGATAGTTTAGTGAAAGATGATATTAAAAATAATGATAAATTTTTCAGAATATTAAAAAAAGACTCAAAGACAAAAGCAAGACTTGGTTCAATTCTTTTGCCTCATGGTAGAGTGTTAACTCCTGCTTTTATGCCAGTGGGGACAAATGGTACTGTAAAAGCTATATATCATGATAAGGTAAAAGATATAGGATATAATTTAATTTTAGCTAATACTTATCATCTATATTTAAGGCCAGGAACAGAGGTTTTATCATTATTTGATGGTATTCATAAATTTTCAAATTGGGATAAGAATATTCTTACTGATAGTGGTGGATTTCAGATTTTTTCTTTATCTGCTTTAAGAAAAGTTTATGAAATGGGTATTAAATTTCAAAGCCATATAGATGGCTCAAAGCATATCTTTACTCCTGAAAAAGTAGTAGATATACAGCAATTGATTGGTTCAGATATAGCCATGGTGCTGGATATCTGTAGTCCATATGGAATAGATCATAATAAAACACTAAAAGCCATGGATTTAACTCATTATTGGGCAGAACGTTCAATTATAAGAAGGGATTTAACTGAACATATATCTGGAAGAGCTTTTAGAGGGAATCTTTTTGGAATAGTTCAAGGCGGTTTTTATGATGATTTAAGGAAAAAAAGCGCTGAAATAATTAGCTCTATGGATTTTCCAGGTGTAGCAATAGGGGGATTGTCTGTAGGTGAGCCTAAGGAAGTTTTTGATTACTTTTTGGGTTTAACTGCATCAGAGGTAACGTATAGAAAGCCACGTTATGTTATGGGAATTGGATCTGTTGATTATATTTTAAATGCTGTTGAAAACGGAATAGATTTATTTGATTGTGTTTTAGCTACCAGACAAGCTAGGCATGGAAGTGTTTTTACTGATGATGGAATGCTTAATCTAGTACGTTCTTTTAATGAAAAAGATACAAGACCTATTGATGAAAACTGTACTTGTACTGCATGTAGATATTATAGTAGAGCTTATTTAAGACATTTATTTAAAACAAAAGAAATGTATGCTGGCATGCTTGCTACTGAACATAATTTAACTTATTTATACAATTTTCTAAGTAGAATTCGTACCTCAATTAGAAATGGCACATTTAAAACTTTTAAAGATGAATACTTATATAGATTTAGTATAAAAAAGGATAATTTATGAGATTCCCTTATAATGGCAGTGGTATATGTTTTACAAATGGTTATTTTATTTTATTAGGTCTTAGAGCTAAGAATCCATTTTTAAATACCTGGGGATTCCCTGGTGGTGGCAGAGAAAAAACAGATAATAGTGAACTTGATAATGCAATCAGGGAAACAAAAGAAGAAACAGGAATTAATTTATCAAATATGGATATATATGTTAAATGTATTGGAAAAAAAACATTTATTTTTCCATTTTTCAGATGGACAACTTTTTTTTATTTTACTAATTACTTATTTGACGTACCATATATTAATGAATTTTATAAAGTGAATTGGATAAATATTTCTGATATATTAAATAAAGAGATAAAATGTCGTCCATTACTTATATTTGAAATAAAATATTTAAAAAAAAAATTGAGTGAGATTTATCTAAAGTGAAATTTAAATTTTTTTTATTATTTTTAATATTTTCCTGTTTCCCTTTACTTGCTTCAACCTATATGATTTCTGATTACGTAGTCAATAATTCTGGAAAAACAAAAAATTATGCACTTGAGACTTTACTTAAAGATAGAACCAGATTTGATAGTAAAGAAAGTTTATTAGAATATTTAGAAATTAAAAAACAGGAATTAATTAACTTAAGATTGTTTAAAATGGTAAAACTTGATTATGAATTGTCAGCAGAGCGTGTTTCAGA
This sequence comes from uncultured Spirochaetales bacterium, assembly GCA_902773355.1. Lineage (GTDB taxonomy): Bacteria > Spirochaetota > Spirochaetia > Sphaerochaetales > Sphaerochaetaceae > CACYEI01. Next base: position 84,849 of record CACYEI010000068.1, on the reverse strand, counting down.
AAATGATATAATATATGTAACTTTGATCTGTGATGTAACTGAATCATCTAGCCTTTTTATTATGCCTTATCCAAAATATGATTCAAATACTGGTTTTACATTAGGATTAAAAATAAAAGAAAATAATCTAGCAGGTACTTTATCTCAATTAAATGGTTCTGTAGAAATGATTTCTAATGGTTTAGCATTTAATTCTTCTCAGATAAATTTTGATATTCCTGTTACAGATTTTCCACTCTTAAATGGTTCTTCATCCTTTGGAATTAATGGATCCTTAAAATTGGGAGATAACATAAATAATAACTTAGGTTATAATTTTTCTTTAAATGATTTAAATATTTTTAATGCAGTATTTAACTTTAAAACAGAGGGATTATTTTATTTTAATAATCATGATAAATCATTTCTTACTGCTGAAGCTACAATGGATGATTTATTTGTTTTTAAGGATTATAACATAAATACGTCAGTCTATTTTAAACTTAATCCATTTTCTTTTAAATTAAATGAATCTAAATTCAAATTAAAATTCGGAAATTTAAATCAGGGATTAAATTTTGAAATAAATGCCATTCCAAGTCCTGATTATTTTTGGGGAAGTAAATCTTTTTTACAATTCAACGCTTATTTAAATAGAGATATAAAAATTAATAAACCATCAAATATTAAACTGAATACAATTTTTAAGATTAGTCCATATAAGGATGAAAGGTACAATCTTAAGCCAGATAAACTTGATAATGATATTATATTTAGTTCTGATGAAAATTTGGAAATCAGATCTCAATTGTTATTTGATTTTATTAATAAAAATTATAAAACTAAAACAAGTTTAGGTTTCACTGCATTTAATTTTTTTCAGCCTAGAGGGATTGTTAAAACCTATTCAAAAAATGAAATAGATAAAATTGAGAGAATTGATTTAGATTTCGATTTATCTGCTACATTTAGTTTTTTTTCTGATAAATTGGTTTTTTATCCTGAAATAACTATTTATGACATACTGGATTATGGAAGTAAAGATAAAACTAAATCTAATACATTTATAGAATTTATGTTCCTATCAACATTTACTGGTGGTAAAGTAAATTATTATTCAGCAAATCTACCTTATTGGACTTTTAGGGATAATTTCAGATATGGTTTAGAATATGGAGTAGAATCAGCTCTAAGATATACTATAACAAAGAATTTAAAATATTTTTTTAGAGGTTATTTAGAAGCATTCTTAAAGATTGGGGATTATTTTAATCCATCAATTAGGCTTTATGCTTCAGTTTCTGATTCACCATATAATTGGTTTAATCAGGAAAAGAACAATGAATATACTGTAGTTTCCGATTCGGATTCAGATTATTATTACAAATTTAATGCTTATAACTTTAATGATTTTAATTTTACTCCAAATAGTTTGAATGAAATACTAAGAGGAATCAGATTGGATAATACAGATGTTGCAATAGGGGGACCAAAATCTAATTTTGTTTTTACAGGTAATATAAACTTGGTCTATGGTTTAATTAATTTTGAAGAATTTGCTCATATTTATATTTATCCTTTCTATGATTTTGCCTTATTTGCAAATCCATTGAAGTATCTTCATTCTGTAGGTTTTGAAATGGTTACCATAATGGATAACCATCCTTCATATCCTATAAGAATCAGTTTAGGCTTTAATATGGATTCTTTAATAAATAAATTAAAAAGCAGAAATAATTCTTTGGAATATGAAGTTTTTATTGGTTTAGGATGGTTATTTTAAATGATTAAACATATTATTTTTACTGATGGTGGGTGCTCCGGAAACCCAGGAGTTGGAGCTTGGGCATTTAATGTATATAATTCAACTGACTATGTTTACGGAACTGCTGGTGGATTAATAGAAACTACAAATAATATAATGGAATTAACTGCTGTTATTAATGCTTTGATATATTATAAAAATAATTTTATAATCAAAGATGAAGAAGTTGCAGTTTTTACAGATAGTGAATATGTTCAAAAGGGGATTAGTGATTGGATTTCATTATGGAAAAAAAATAACTGGACAAAATCAGATGGTAAAACAGTTAAAAATATTAATCTATGGCAAAAATTAGATGAATTAAACTCTGAAATTAAAATATATTGGTATCATGTAAAAGGACATTCTGGTATAAGTGAAAATGAAAAATGTGATTCTATGGTTCAGAATGAGATTAAGAAACTAAGTAATTATGAAAAAAACGTCTTATTTTAGTCTGTTTTTCAGTTTTTTTAAAATAGGATTATTCACTTTTGGTGGCGGAATTTCTATGTTACCTATGTTGGAAAGAGAGTGTGTTATAAATCATTCATGGGCAACAAAAGAAGAATTGTTAAATTATTTTTCAATTGGTCAATGCACCCCAGGTATTATTGCTGTTAATACAGCTACATTTATTGGTTATAAAACTAGGGGGATAATAGGAGCTTTAGTTACTACACTTGGAATTATTTTTCCATCATTTGTAATAATAATACTTATATCCAGTTTATTAGATCTTATATCAGAAAATCATTATGTAGTAAAAGCTATGAGTGGTATTAAAATTTCCATCTGTGCCATATTAACTGTATCCGTATTTAGAATATCTGTAAAAACTTTGAAATCTATATCATCTGTATCTATAGCATTATTAGTTATTATTATTGAAATTATTTTTAAAATTTCTCCTATATATATAGTATTTTTTACATTGGTTTATTCATTTTTTATTTTTTATTTTTTTAAAAAAAGATGATCTATTTACGTTTATTTTGGGAATTTTTTAAAACTGGTTTATTTTCTATAGGAGGCGGGATGGCAACAGTCCCTTTTCTATTTGAAATGGGAGAAAGAACTAACTGGTTTACATCAGATTTTGTTACAAGTATGCTTGCAATCAGTGAATCAACACCAGGTCCTTTAGGTATAAATATGTCAACTTATGTAGGCTATAACATAGCAGGTTTATTTGGTGCTATATGTTCATGTTCTGGTCTTGTCACTCCTTCCATAATAATAATTCTTGTCATTGCAAAATTATTATTGACTTATAATGAAAAACCTCTAGTTAAAACATCATTTTACTATTTAAGATCCTGTTCCACAGGATTAATTATATATGCCTTAATAAAGATATTATTAACAACATTATTTATTAGTAGTAAATCTAATACAACCGGGCTCATAATATATTTATTATTATGTATTATTATAGCTTTAAATAGAAAAGTACACCCAATAATCTGGATTATCCTGGGTGCATTAATTAGTCTGATTTTTACTTAATTTTTTAATAAGTTATACAGTTGAGACCATTCATCAGGATTTATGGAGTAGAGTATTTGTACAGTATCTACATCTGCTGATCCATGTTCAAAAAGCCATACAGCATTATTTAATGCTTCATTTTTATTATCTATGGATAAGTAAAGATCAATTAATTGCTTTCTAGTTTCAATATCATAAGGGTTTAAATTTATTATTTCATTTAAAACATCTATTTGAGCATTTGTATTACCACTCATACTTAAATAATATGCTTCTGCTTTCTTAAATGATATTATATATGGATATATGGCAAATGATTCATTACATAACTGAGCAGCTTCTTCAAATCTATTTAAGGAAGATAAAATAATTGCTTTATTATAGTTTAATCTGAAATCAGCAGCTTCTTTAATTGCTCTATCATATACGCTTAGGGCTTCTTCATACATATTCTTTGATACATAAGAAGATGCTAGATTGATTGCTGTATAAACAATTTCATCATGTTGCTGCCCTGCTATACTGGCACATGATAAAAATAATAAAACCAAAAGACAAATAAAAATAAAATAAATTTTTTTATAAAACTGTATTTTCAATTTTTTCTACCTGCGCTCTGTAAAGATTTGTTATTGCTAATCCATAATCAGCAATAAGCTGAATAATATTTCTAGGTTTTCCTGGTAAATCTTTACCATTCAGTCTGTCTCCTGCATCTCCTAAACCTGGAACTATATAAGCTTTTTCATTTAAAACAGGATCCATCCAAAGAGTGTGTACAGAACAGTTATCTATGGCTCTAACAACTCTTAGTGCTCCTTTCAATGTACTCATTACATTTATAAAAATAATTTTATTGGGTTTTATTCCTATAGATTTCAAATATTTTACTATAGTTACAAAACTTCCTCCTGTAGCATTCATAGGATCAGCAAAAATCCAATCTTTACCATCAAGTTCTTCAGCATGAAAAAAAGATTTATCTAAATCCAAAACATATTCCATATTGTTTTCATCATTATTTTCATTTCTTTTAATTTTAAATAGTGCAAAAGGAGTAATATATGAATTTGAACTGTAATCTTGTATTTCTTTTGAAATAATCATACTTGGAAGTAATGCTCCTCTAAGCATAACACACATGACAGAATTTGTAGTTATTGCATCAGTATCTGGAATTTTATGTACAGCAAAATTTTGGCATGGAAATGTAACAGGTGTTTCAGTTATTACAGATCTTTTTTGAGGGAGAGAAACATCTGCATAAATATGAGCAAATAATATTTCATATGCACGCTGTATATAATATAAGAATTCCTCATGCCCTGTACTTGGATTTCTTAGTTTTGCAATAATTCTACTTACAGCCCCATGTTGAACCTGTGCTGTTTCAAAGCAATAAACATGGATGTTTTTTTCATTTGAAACTACAGTATTTAAATAATTTCCAATTTCTGCAGAATTATCAACTAAAGTATTAACTGCTTCTTTATTAAATCTGTCTTTTGAAAGTATTTTACAAGCATTTAGTGATTTTTTATAAAGTAAATCTACTTTATTAATTTTATCTTTATCTAAATCAGTTAAATAACCATCAAGGTCAGAAGATTTAAGCACAATTTTGTTTGCCATATATTTAAGAATAATGCAGAGCTTGAAATAAAACAACACTGTAGAATAAAATAAATTAAGATATAGTTTGTGGGAGTAAGATATGAGAATTGTTTTATTAGGTCCTCCTGGAGCAGGGAAAGGAACCATGGCATCTGGTTTAAAAAATGTTTTAAATATTCCGCATATTTCTACAGGTGATTTATTTAGATACAACATAAGTCATGATACTGAACTAGGTAAAAAAGTTAAATTAATTTTAAGTAGTGGAGATTTAGTTCCAGATGAGATAACTATTGATATGGTAAATGAAAGAATTAAAAAAGATGATAGTAAAAACGGATTTATTTTAGATGGCTTTCCCAGAACTATAAATCAGGCGGAAGCATTGTCTAATATGATAAAATTAGACTATGTAATAAATCTTGTTATTAGTGAAGATGAAATAATAAGGCGTCTTTCTGGAAGAAGGGTATGTTTAAGTAATGGACATCTGTACCATATAGAATTTAATCCGCCTAAAGTTGACGGGATAGATGATGAAACGGGAGAAGAATTAATCCAGCGTGATGATGACAAACCAGAAGCTATATCAAATAGACTAAATGTCTATAATCTGCAAACATTACCTTTAATTGACTATTATATGAAAAAAAAATTAATTATGAATGTTGACGCTTCGTTAACGCCATCAGAAATATTGTCCAATACAGTTGAAATACTGAAAAAAAGTTAGTAATAATTTTCTATCAGTAATTGTTTTATAAGAGAATTACATTTGGAATCAGAAAATGAACAAAACAGATTATTAAGGAATAATAACCTATCAATTTTTTTATCCTTTGAGGTAATTCTTTTTTTATTCCTCCACCAGAAAAACAGTAGATTAAACATATTTCAAGAGAAAGAATTCCCAATAATGGAAATAAATCTCCAAAAACAGCTGGGCCAGGAGAAACAGGGAAAATTAGCATTAGAGTAAAGACTATAAAATCAATAATAAGAATGAATAATCTAAAACTTCTGTTTGTATTCAGTATATTGCTTAAACTATATAAAACAGGAAATCTTGTACCAAAATCATCTAATAACATAAAGCAACCAAATAAGAAAAGTAATAATTCTGATAGTAAATAAATTTGATACATACATTGAATATAATGAAAGATTGACAAATAAACAACTAAATAATAGGATGACTTAAGGACAGGGGTGCTATCCAGCTGAGAAAAACCCTTATTACCTGATACGGATAATGCCGACGTAGGGAGTACTTATGAAAAAATTTGTAGTTATTTTAATATTTTCTTTATTAAGTTTGTCTTTGGTTTTTTCTTTATCTCTTACTGAAAAAAAAGTTCAGAAAGATAATACAGAATCAGATACACTTATTGTGTATGCTTATGATTCATTTTGCGGTGATTATGGTCCAGGGAAAGAATTATCTGATAATTTTTATTCATCTACTGGAATTAAAGTTAAACTTGTAGAATGTGGAAGCGCAGTAGAAATGTATAACAGAATTTTGTATGAAGGAGACAACTGCCCTGCAGATGTAGTAATAGGTCTTCCTGATACAATAGATATTGATTCATCTATGTTTTATCATTTTGAACCACCATGTAAATTTGATTTAATTGATTATGATACATCTACAAACCTTATACCATTTAATTATGGGGTCTTTTCGTTTTTGTATAATACAGAGATAAATGTTGATTTTATTCCTAACAGTTTATTAGATTTAACAAATTCAAGTTTTAGAAATTCAATTATATTGATTGATCCAAGAACTTCTTCTGTTGGACTTGGACTTCTCATATGGACAGTAGAAGCCTTAGGTACAGATAATGCTTTAAAATGGTGGAAAGAAATAAGCCAAAATACATTGACAATATCTGATTCATGGAGTTCTGCTTATGGTTTGTTTACAGAAAATGAAGCTCCATTTGTAATAAGTTATACCACAAGTCCTGTTTATCATGTACTTAATGAAGGCTATACAACATACAAACCATTAGAATTTAAAGAAGGTCATATTAGGACTACTGAATATTTAGGAATACTAAGTAATTCAAAGAATAAACATTCAGCAGAATTATTTTCAAACTTTTTATTAACTGAAGGTCAAGAACTGATAGCTATCTATAATTCCATGTTTCCTGCAAATAAGACAACAAAATTAGATAATGCTTTTGATTCAGCTTTAATGCCAACCAAAATATTGAATAGGAATAAAAATTATTCGGAGCAGGAAATTAATTCTCTTATTAAATTATGGACTAACAGCGTCATTTAAGACGGCATTATTTTTAAGACGTTATTATTTGATCAAGTGAAAAGAAGTGAATAAAAAGATTAAAAAAAAACAACTATTTGATTATATTTTTCCTTTAACTGGTTATATACCATATGTTGTTTTTTTTATTGTACCAGTATTAATTGCACTAAGTTTTACAACAATAGAAAAGATTATAAGTATCTTTACTGAAAGATACTATCAGCATGTACTGATTTTTACTATTTTTCAGGCTTTTTTAAGTTCTGTAATCTCTATCTTAATAGGACTACCTGGTGCATATATATTTTCCAGATGTTATTTTAAAAATAAAAAAATAAAAAAAATATTACAGAGCTTACTGACTTTACCTTTCATTTTACCTTCCATATTGGTTGTTCTTGGTTTTGTAATAGGATATGGTAACAATGGATTAATTAATAAGTTTTTAATGATTATTTTTAATTTTAAGAAAAGTCCTGTAAAAATTTTATATACTTTTCCTGCTGTGCTTATGGCACATTCATTTTGTAATTTTCCATTGGTTATAAACAATATCAGTGATTCTATTTTAAGTTTAGATTCTGAACCGGAAGAAGCAGCAAGGCTTGAAGGTTTAGGTGAAGTTAAAGTATTTTTGAAGATAACTTTACCTAGAATAAAATACTCATTAGTATCTGTTTTTATTCTTATTTTTATTTATTGTTATACCAGTTTTTCTATTGTGTTGATTTTAGGAGGAAAGCCTTCCTTAACTACAATAGGTTTGGAGATATACAGTCTTTCTACCAGAATGAATTATTCAGATGCATCTGCTCTTAGCATAATAAGTATTCTGTCCGTACTGTTTATCTTATTCTTTATACAAAAACCTTTTAATAAAAACAATTATGAAGAAGAATTAAAAAACGGTAATCTACTTAAATTAAACTGGTTATTGAAAATCTATCTGTTTTTTATTACTTTTTTTGCATTATTCCCCATATTCTCCATAATTATAAAGTCTTTCTTAGTACAGACAAGTAGAGGAGCAGATGAGGCTTTTTCTCTTGATGCTTATAAAGATGTTTTTTTAAATTCTAAACCTTTATTAAATACTTTACTTCTTTCTATAAGTTCTTCTGTTTTAGCTTCATTGTTTGCATTGTCCATTTCCAAACATTTGGTAAAATGCAGAAATCATTTATTGTTTAATTCTATCATAACAGTATCAATGGTTATTAGTTCAGTTGTCTTAGGTTTAGGATATATGATTATTTCAAGGTTTTTCATTAATGTATCATCCTTTATTTTGCTTGTTTTAGCTCATTCTGTTATATCAATTCCATTATGTTTAAGACTAATCTATCCTACATACAGGGCTATACCAGAAACATATATTGAAAATGCTATTATTGAAGGAGCAAACAGTATGAATGTTTTTTTTTATATAAATATACCTATATTAAAAAATTCAATTCTCTCAAGCTTAATTTTTAGTTTTGCATTAAGTAATGGAGAACTTGGTACATCTTTATTAATAGGGGGAAGAGCTTTTCCCCTTATCTCAGTTCAAATCTACAGATTAATTAATTCTTATAATTATCAAGGAGCATGTGCTTATGGTACGGTAATGCTTATTTTCACTTTTTTTATTTTCCTGATAAAAGATTAATGCAAAGTACAAAAAAGTGTATTAATATATTTGTATTTGGAGGTGTCTATGTCTGATGATTTTGTTGGAATTCCTTTTGCCAAATTATTAAATATAATTGAGAAAGAATATAAAACTAAGAAATCCATTTTTGGTATATCTGAATTTTATAAATCCACAGGTAAATTACATTCTTTGGGGCCAGCAGCAGGTCCACATACACAGCTGGCGCAAAATATTATTACTTCTTATCTTGTTGGTTCAAGATTTATTGAACTTAAAACAGTTCAGGCAATGGATAATCTAGGTAAGGATCATCTGATTAGTAAGCCCTGTATAGATGCAAGAGATGAAGGGTATAATGTAGAGTGGTCTTCAGAATTCACATTAAAGAATGCATTTGATGAATACATAAAGGCTTACTTTGGTATTTACTATGTACAAAATTTACTTGGAAAGAAGCTAGGGGTATTGGATTTTACTTTTAACATGTCAGTAGGTTATACGCTGAATGGAATAAAAGAAAAGAAAATGCAAAAATTTATTGATTCTTTAATTAATGCAGAAAATACGGCAGAATATGTAAAGTATTCCGTTTTATTAAATGAAAAGTTAGGTAAAGAGATTAAAATTCCTGCTAATATATGTAATAGCGTGACTATTTCAACCATGCATGGATGCCCACCAAATGAAATAAAAAGCATATGTGAATATATGTTGGATAAAAAAAATCTTAACACATATGTAAAATTGAATCCAACTCTTTTAGGATATGAATGTGTAGCTAATATATTAGAAAAAACAGGCTTTAATTATATAAAGCTGAAAAAGGAAAGTTTTGAAAAAGACTTATCATATCCAGATGCAGTTATAATGCTTAAAGATTTGAAAAAATTAGCAGAAAAAAAGAATCTGCTTTTTGGTGTCAAACTTACAAATACTTTAGGTAATATAAATGATAGTACTTATCTTTCTGGAGAAGAAAGATATATGTCAGGAAGAGCTCTTTTACCTATATCATTAAGAATAGCATCATTATTAAGTGATGAATTTAATGGAAATTTGCCAATATCGTATTCAGGTGGAGTTAGTGCTTTCTCTGCAGAAGATATATATAGAACAGGTATTAGACCATTAACATTAGCCACAGATATTTTAAAGCCAGGTGGATATAACAGAATATCTCAGATTGCCTCTATTTTAGACCATATAAATCCACCTAAAAAAATAAACGTAGATTTACTTAAAAATTTAGCTGATAATATCTTGGAAAAAGATTATGTAAAAAAAGATTTTAGAGGTACTGGAAAGGCTAAAGTTAAGGATGAATTGCCCTTATATGATTGTTATGTCGCTCCATGTGTTCAAGCGTGTCCAATAAATCAAAATATTCCAGATTATGTGAATAATGTATCAGAAAAAAAATATGATAACGCCATGTCTGTTATTTCAGAAGCAAATATGCTTCCTGGTATGACATGTGTTTTATGTGATCAGAAATGTAAATCTGTATGTTCTAGAATGGATTATGAAGGACCAATTGAAATAAAGGAAGCAAAAAAAAGTGCTTTTTTAAATTCAGAAAATAAAGTTGCCGTAATTGGTGCTGGACCATCTGGACTGGCAGCCTCTTATTTATTAGCTAAAAATGGTTATTCAGTTCATTTATTTGAAAAAGAAAAAAATGCTGGTGGTGTTGTTGCAAATTTTATACCTGATTTTAGAATAGATAAAAAATTTATAAAAAGTGATATAGATAGAGTAAAAGCAGAAGGTGTAAAATTTTTCTTCAATTCTGAATTAAATTCTGTAAAAGCTTCTATTCTTAAATCTCAGGGGTATAAAGCCCTCTTCTATGCAATAGGCTGTGAAGAAGATAATACCATTAATATACCGGGAATTGGGAAAAATATTTATACAGCATTAAATTTTCTAAAATTGTGTAGAGATAAAGGAACAGTTCCAAATCTTGGTAAAGATGTTGTTGTACTTGGCGGTGGTAATACTGCCATGGATATTGCTAGATCAGCTATTAGAAAATGTCATGCCGAAAATGTAACTATAGTTTATAGACGTTCTGAAGTTGAAATGAGTGCAGATAGAGATGAAGTAAATGAAGCCATAGCAGATGGAGTAAAATTTGTTTATTTGGCAAATGCACATTCATATAAAAAAGGAAAGCTGACTTGTTCCGTTATGAAATTAGGAGAGGTGGGTTCTGATGGTAGAAGAACAGTATTAACTACGGATCAAGTTTTTACTTTACCGTGTGATACTGTTATTACTGCACTTGGTATGCATGTGTCTGAAAACATTCTTAAAGAATTAGAAATAAATGATAACTTGGAAAATGTTTATAAGGTTGGTGATATGCTGACAGGACCATCAACTATAGTAAAATGTATTAAAAGTGCCAAAGATGCTGTTTCAAATTTTATTCAGTCCAATGCAATAAATAAAGATATGCCTGAATATTTAGAAAAACTTATGAAAAAGAGAAACACTGTGTTTACCTGTTCAGAAACTAATAATGAATCAAGATGTTTAGATTGCTCCTTTTTATGTAATAAATGTGTTGATGTCTGTCCTAACAGAGCTAATGTGGCTGTAAACACAAGAAACAGTGAATTTTTTAAAGATATATACCAGATAATTCATCTTGATTCTTTATGTAATGAATGTGGCAACTGTGCAACTTTCTGTGAGCATGAAGGAAGACCATATTCTGATAAAGTTACTTATTTTGATAATGAAAAAAGTTTTAATAATAGCAAGAATAAGGGATTTTATTATGATGGGAAAAAAATTATCTGCAGACCAACTCCAGATGAAGACCCTAAAATAGAAGTATTGGCTAAAATTTTTCTTTCTGAATTTGGATATTTGATTTAATCATAAGGAGAAATAATGAGTATATTAATAAAAAATGCAACAATCTTACAGAATGAAAATGAACTTAAATTAAAAAAAGAAGATGTATTTATAGACGGAACAATAATAAAAAAAGTTGGTAAAATTGATGCAAACAGTGTTAAAGCAGATATGGTAATAGATGCCACAGATAAATATTTATTTCCAGGAATGGTTTGTGCTCATCATCATTTTTATAGTGGATTATCCAGAGGTATGTTAATTTCTTCAGGTCCTCAAAGAGATTTAATTGAAATTTTGGATCAGTGGTGGTGGCGTTTAGATAGGGCATTGGATGAAAAATCACTGTATTATAGTTCATTAATCTGTTGTTTAGATGCAATAAAAAACGGAACTACATCTTGTATTGATCATAATGAAAGTCCTTCTTTTATTTCAGACAGTTTATCTGTAATATCTTCTGCATTTGATTATTCAGGTTTAAGAGGTATAACAACTTATGGAATAACGGATAGAAATTATGGATATGAAGAGTTAAGAAAAGGGACTGATGAATGTGTTAGATTTATAAAAGAAATTAAAAATAAAAAAAATAATTCCGTAGATGTATTATGTGAAGGGATGGTTGGTGCTCATGCCTTGTTTACTGTGCCAGATGAAGGTTTAGAAATGCTTTACTCTGCAGTCAAAGAAACAGAAAGAGGTCTTCATATCCATGTTGCAGAGGGTAGTTTTGATTCTGAATATTCTCATTTTTCATATGGAAAAGATCTTTTAACACGTTTAAATGAATTTGATTTATTATCTGATAAAACACTTATAGCACATGGTATATATCTAAATGAAAGTGAAATTGATTTATTAAATCAGAAAGGTTGTTTTTTAGTTCATAATCCTAGAAGTAATATGAATAACAGAGTAGGCTATTTAAAAGAATTAAATAAAATAAATAATCTATTATTAGGTACGGATGGTTGCTCCAGTGATATGTTTGAAGAATTAAAGATTGCATCTTTAAAGAACAGAGAATGTGTAAATAATTTATTCCCAAATGATTTCTTTAATGCAATTATTAGATCTAATAAGCTGTTAAGTAAATATTTTGAAAAAAAACTAGGTAGTGTTTCAGAAGGCTATACCGCAGATTTAATAATTCTTGATTATAATAGTCCTACACCAATTGTAGAAGAAAATGTTGGCGGACACTTAATGTGGGGATTAAGTTCAAATTCAGTTAATTCAACCATAGTTAACGGTAAGTTGTTATATCATAATCATACATTTATTAATTTGGATGCCAGTGAGATATATTCTAAAGCAAGAGAAGAAGCATTAAAGCTGTGGAAACGTATTGTTTAATATTTTTGTAGATTCGGATTCAATTAAAAAAACTCATAGAACTGTTATATTAAATGCATCTGTAAGGCTTGGTTGCTGTACTTTTTTTGTAGCAGACAGAGTACTATCTGATGTTAGATTATTTATTGAAATAGATACACATAAACTCAGATTAAAATATGGTATAAAAGATATAAAATCTAAGATTAAAATGATTGTTGTAGAATCAGGTGATAATAGTGCAGATGATTATATTGTTTTTAATAGTAATAAAAATGATTTATGTATTACGCACGATATACCTTTAGCTAAAAGATTATTAGATAAAGGATGTTTTGTTATTGATGATAGAGGAAATGAGTATACAAATGAATCCATTAATAGTTTATTAATGGACAGAAATGTAAATAATCAACTTAGAGAAATGGGAGTATTCACAGATTTAACAAAAAAACAGAATTTAAAAACAATTCATAGTTTTTCTAGCCAATTAGACAAAATTACATATAAATTAAAGAAAGAGTGGAGTGAACTCCACTCTGATTTTACTGATATTTCTGAATAATGTTTTTCAGTTCTGAAAAATGTTCTTGTAATTCTTCATCTGTTTTTGCTTCAACAACCAGTCTCAGATATGGTTCTGTGTTTGATAGTCTTATATTAAACCACCAGTCATCAAATTCAATTCTGTATCCATCAAAATCTAAGATACTATTTGGATTTAATTTACTGTATTTATCATATATTTCTGAGACTGCTTCCTTTTTTCTTTCTAATTTGAAATTAATTTCTCCACTATTTTTGTAAACCACAATTTCATCAACTAAACTGGATAATTTTTTGTTATCTTTCTTAAGCTGTACTACAATTTGAAGAACAAGTAATGAAGCTAAGATTCCACTGTCACAATTAAAAAAATCTCTGAAATAATAATGTCCTGCTAATTCTCCACCAAATATACATTTTTTTTCTCTTATTTTCATCTTGGCAAATGCATGCCCTACCTTCCAAATATAGACATCTGTGGCACCTTTCTTTTTTAGATATTCTGTTGTAGATTTAGATGTTCTTATATCTACCAAAACAGAACCTTTTTCTTTAGATAAATAATATGAACCAATTATTGCTGTTACTATGTCTGCTGGGATAAATCTTCCTTTTTCATCTATAAACATGACTCTGTCAGCATCACCGTCATAAATAATTCCTATGTCTGATTTATTTTTTAAAACTTCTTCTTCTATCTGTTTACAGTTTTTTTCATCAAGTGGATTTGGTTCATGAGCTGGAAAAGACCCATCCATTTTATTGTTTATATAGTGTGTTTTTTCTCCAAATAATTTTTCAGCAAATAATGAACTCATGCCATTAGAACAGTCAACAGATATATTTAATGAAGAAATATCAGGTAGGAATTTTTTTTGAAATGAAAGATAATCATTGTAAATATCCTTCTTTTCTATTTTACCTTTTTTTGAATCAGGAACTGGAACTATTTTTTCAGAATTACATAATCTTTTTAATTCTTTTAAACCAGTATCCCCTCCAACTGGAATAGCTTCTGCTCTTGAAATTTTCATGCCATTATATTCTTTTGGATTATGACTAGCAGTAATCTGAACTGAGGCTGAGGCTTTTAAAAAAACAGTAGCAAAATAAACCATAGGAGTAGTTGATAAGCCTATATCTATTACATTTGCGCCAGAATCTGTAATACCTTTACATAAATAATCAAATATTTCATCAGAAGTTAGTCTAATATCTCTACCTACAACCACAGAATTAGATTTAAGCAAACCAGGAAGGAAAAAACCAACCTTATATGCTGTATTTTTATCAAAATCTTTATTATAAATTCCTCTGATATCATATGCTTTAAATACACTCATTTTAAACTCCTTAGTTATTGTTTATTAGATTTTTAAAAACATTTAAAGGCAAATCTATAAAAACCTCTTTATCTTTTAACTTAATATAAACTAATGTCTCTCTAAAAATTTCAAAAAATTTATTTGATCTATTCAGTTTGTTTTTCTTTCTCCTTATGTACTGTTTAGCTGACGACTTATATACGGTATAGAAATCAACTATATTATTCAGATCTACTGTGTATGAAAAAAATTCAGTTTGAGGTTTAGTTTTTATGTTGAAACCAAATACTTTTGGTTTATATTCTGTTTCTAGAAAAAAAAGATTTTCAGAATCTGAAAAAACATAAACACCATGATTAATCAATATTCCATCTGAATCAAAATATAGTAGTGAATATGATAAATTAGTTATTTTTGTATTAAATTTTTCAGAAAGTGATTTTATAAATTGTTCTTTATCCATAATATTCTATACCAAGAAACATTATAAATGATAAAAGAAAAAAATGATATTAGAATTTTTAGTTATATTCTTAAAGACTTTTCAAAAATAATTAAAACTAATGCATTATCTTTCAGGCATGAATTAGGTAATGATACTGATTGTTTTAGATTATATGATTGTAATTTGGATCAATTAAAAATTGTAGTTGAAAAATATGGAAACAATATTCGTATTTTAGATTTTTCAGATTACTTATTAGATGAAAACATAATAGAAGATGTAAAAGACATATGTTATAGAATGCTATATGTTAACAAGGAAAATATTTTTTATATAAGGAGAATTAAAGATACTTTAAATTATAAGAATTTAAAATCTTTTAGAACTTTTTGTATTGAATCAGGTTTAAAATTTGAAGTTGAGATGTTGCACTATATTGATTCTGGGTTATTTTTAGAGAATGTATATGCTAGAAGATTTATAAGAGATAATGCATATAACAAAAGAGTATTGAATTTATTTTCATATACAGGGAGTTTTTCTATCTATGCAATAACTGGTGGGGCTAATACAGTGATAAGTGTGGATTTATCAGAAACCTACACTAAATGGGCAGAAAGAAACATTAAAAATAATGGTTTTAATTCAAACATTCACAAATGTATCTGTTCTGATGCAAAAATTTTTATTGAATTTTTGATAAAATCAAAAGAATTTTTTGATATTATTATTTTTGATCCGCCAGTATTTTCAAACAGTAAAAAAATGTCTTATGATTTCAGAGCAGATAGGGACAGTCTCCTCTGGATAAAAATGTTAAATAAAATTTTAAATAAGAATGGATTTATTCTTTTTTGTAATAATAGTAAATTAGTAATAAAAGAAAAAGTTTATGATAACTTAACTATAATTAATAAAACTTATAGCTTTAAAGCTCCAGGTTTTATTAAAAAAAACAATAAAGGTAAAACAGAACATTATATTTTTTTAAAAAATAGATATTACTAAGTAAATGAGGTGAGTCAAATGAATATTTCAAATTTACAGGCTGAAAGGTTAAAATATATGCCTAAAGTTCCTAAAATATTAAAAGAAAATTTTTCCAATATATGTGTGCAATATGGTAACAAAACAGAATCAAAAAGTGATACTGAAGCAATAAAAAAATTATTTCCCAACACATATGGTTTACCTGAAATAATATTTAAAAAAGGGAAAGGAGATGATGAAAAAAATATTCATAATGTAGGTGTTATATTATCTGGTGGTCAAGCACCAGGAGGTCATAATGTTATATGTGGACTTTTTGATGCATTAAAAAAAGCAGATAATAACAATAAATTATATGGTTTTCTAGGTGGTCCATCTGGTATTTTAGATGACAAATATATTATTTTAACAAAAGATATAATTGACAGTTACAGAAACACTGGTGGATTTGATATGATTCAAAGCGGCAGAACAAAACTTGAAACTGAGGAACAGTTTGATATTTGTTTAAAAGTGTGCAAGAAACATGACATTACATCAATTGTAATTATTGGGGGAGATGATTCAAACACAAATGCAGCAATATTGGCTGAATATTTCAAGTCAAAGAATGCCAATATAAGCGTAATTGGCTGTCCTAAGACAATAGATGGTGACTTAAAAAATGATAAAATAGAAACATCTTTTGGTTTTGATACTGCATGTAAAACATATAGTGAATTGATAGGAAATATTCAAAGAGATGCAAACAGTTCAAGAAAATATTGGCACTTTATTAGATTAATGGGTAGAAGTGCAAGTCATATAGCTCTTGAATGTGCTTTACAAACTCAACCAAATATTTGTTTAATTGGTGAAGAAATTTTTGAAAAAAATCTAAAGCTTTCTGATATAGTTGATTATATTTCAGATATTATTGTAAAGCGTTCAGAAAAAGGACTAAATTATGGTATTTGTTTGGTTCCTGAAGGTTTAATTGAATTTATTCCATCTTTAAATCATCTGATTTATGAATTAAATGATATTTTATCCAAAGATGGAGCAGAATCAACAATTTCTTATGTTTGTTCTAATTTATCAGATACCGATAAAGCTGTTTTTTTAACTCTTCCAGAAGAAATAAAAAAACAATTACTTATGGAAAGAGATCCTCATGGAAATGTGCAAGTAAGTTTGATAGAGACAGAAAAATTACTCATAAGTTTAATTTCTGATAAGCTGAATAATTTAAAAGAGCAGGGAAAGTACAAAGGAAAATTTGTACCGCATTCTCATTTTTTTGGATATGAAGGCAGATGTGCTTTTCCAAGTAATTTTGATTCTGATTATTGTTATAGTTTAGGCTATAATGCATTTCTTTTGATAAAAAACGGTTTTACAGGATACTTGTCTTCAATATCAAATTTATCTGATTCTTCTGATAACTGGATTTGTGGAGGGACACCTATCACCATGATGATGAATTTAGAACAAAGACATGGAAAGAGCAAACCAGTTATTAAGAAAGCACTTGTAGAATTAGATGGAAATGTATTTGGGTTCTTTAAAGAAAACAGAGATAAATGGGCTATAAATAATGATTATACTTATCCTGGTTCAATACAGTATTTTGGTCCTGATATTATTTGTAATGCAACAACAAAAACACTTGAATTAGAAAATATTCATAAATAAAATATAATTAATTTATAATTTAGGAGTTATTATGGATAAGTATGTTTGTCAAGCCTGTGGATATGTTTATGATCCAGAAAAAGGTGACCCAGATAACGGGATACCAGCAGGTACAAAATTTGAAGATTTGCCTGATGATTGGTGTTGCCCATATTGTGGTGTAAGTAAGGAATTTTTTAAAAAACAGTAATTAGATTAGAGCCCTTCATTCATAAGTTGAAGATAGACTAATAGATCAAAAACATTATCAGTTTGAACGGCAAGTAGATATGATTTTTTTTCTGAATCTAGTTTAATTACAGATGAAGTTTTTGAGTCAGTTAATACATTGTCAGATAATAATGACTGGTTTAACTGACTTATTGATTCTATACCGTATTCTTTTTTATTTGATTTAATGTCTAAAACAATATATGGCTCAATAATTTCATTATTATAAGCTATTTTAGGTAGTAAATGTTCATCAGTATCTTTACCAAAAAAGGAATATGCCAGGACTTCTTTTGTATTATAATCCAATATCAAAACTTTAAGTATTTCAGGGGCATATGAATCAAAAAATCTTTTACAATCAGAATTAAGCGAGTATTGGAGAGTAGGATCTAAAGTTAAATAAATATCAGAGCCATATGTAATATCCACGTTCAGTTCTGGAATAGGAGAAATATATGGTTTAAATTTATTTTTTAAAATTACTGTAGATTCAAAATCATCAGGTAGTATCCTTCCTGATGAATCATAAATGGAACCATTTATCACTGTTTTAGCAACTTTTGGATCATAATATTGTTTTACAGTAAAACTATTTGAAAAAATAACAGATATAGAAAAATAAATAACCGCAGTTAATAATAAAATCAAAATAACTGCAGTTATTATTCCTTTTGTCCCTTTTTTATAATTCATAAAATATTAAAAAATCTGTTGCTTTGTATTTGAATTTACATCAATTATATATATACCATTTTGATTAGTAGCTAATAGAATTTTATCATTGTAGGAGCTGATATAAATTGGGCTAATTTGTGTCAGATTATTTAAATAATCCAAACCATTTGATTTAATTGTATATGTTTCAGAATTATAATCATCAATTAAGAGAAAACTACTAGATGCTTTAATTAATATTTTATTTCCTTGAATTGCAGTATTATATCCAAAAGAACGTGTATCCCATGAAGAAGAAAGTGTAACTAATGGAGTTGTAAAAGGATTATTACTATCTGTAGTGTCATCTACTTTATATATATTTTTATCAATAAAAACCAAATATGAATTATCTGATAATTTTTGGAATCCACTAAGAGATACTGATGATTTATTCAAAGTAATTTTTATATCACCATTCTTATCAATAATAAAGACGGATGCTTCAGTAGAAAGTACAATAGCATCTTTACTTATAAAAAATTTCTTAATAGTTTTGGGAATAGGAGTATCTTCTATTAATGATGCTTCAGTTTCTTTTATAAAATATAATCCTTGTTCTCCTAAAGCATAACCATTTTCAAAAATCATTCTAAATGAACCATTACTAGAAAAAGAAGAGTCTATTGTTCTACTATCAATGTTGTATTTCCTTATTATTGTTAACGAAGTCTTTTTTTCTTGACAAATAAAAAATATATTTTCGTCTTTCAAATAGCCATTTATTATTATTCCATCATCATATACACCACTAATTTCAAAATAATTATTATTTGATATCTTGTATAGCTTACCTTGTGAAATAACATAATGATTATTTTCATACACACCTAGATACTGATTAATTTTAATTTGAGTATTTTTTGTGGAATTAATTATTTGATAGAAAATACCTTCTTCAGCATTAGTGTTACATGAAATAAATAAAGAAAAAATTGTAAAAAAAGCTAATAATATTTTTTTAGTGCTATTCATGAGAACTCCTAATGTCTATATATTACTTTTAATGTAATTGGTGAAAAAAATCCAAAAGCATTATGTAAAGATTTGTTATTTGATGATGAAGCAAAATATATATCATAATTTACATTAATTCCTGCTTCTAAACCTAGCCCCCAAGATTTAGTGAAAAAATATGAAGGTGATATTGATATACCTACATATGGAGAAACATATTTGCCTTCTAAATATCTGAAATAAGAAATTCCAGCATCAACAGATAGAATTAAATCAAATTTTTCTGACTGAAATGGATAATATGATAATTTAGCAGTTATAGGGACTAAAACAAACAAATCAGATGATATTGATGAATTAAATCTATATGAAAGTGAACCGCCTAGAGCCAAACTATTTGTTAAAAAAACTTGGTATGATAGCCCCAAAGTTCCTCCTACTTGAATATGTGTATCAAATCCAAAAACATTATCTGAACTTTTGGAAAAAAGAATAAAATCAGGTAAGTTTATTCCTCCATTAAATGAAAAAACAGTATCCCCCGTGTTATAGTATTTGTTAGCAGAAAAAAGACCAGATAATACAAAGATAAGCAATATTATAAGAATTAAAATCTTTTTTTTCACAATTAACCTCTACAAATATTCTATCAAATTTAATTATTATTTAAAATAGAACATGGAAAAGAAAAAATGATTATATTAAATGGAAAAGAAGTATCAGAAATAGAAAATAATAAAACTGCTTTTTTTTGTGATAAATTTTTTAATTTAAAAAAAAGATTACCTACCTTAGCTGTTGTACTTATTGGTTCGGATCCAGCTTCTGTTACTTATGTTAAAGGAAAAAAGAAAGCATGTAATGCCATAGGTATAAAACATGTTGACTTTGATTTTGAAACAATAAATGAAAGAAATTTGAGAGAATTGGTAGATAAACTAAATAAAAATGATGAAATTGATGGTATTTTGATTCAACTGCCAGTTTCTGGGTTTAATGATGACTTTATTACATCTTTAATTAATCCTGAAAAAGATGTTGATGGGTTTAATGCTTACAATATAGGGAAAATGTTTATAGGAAATACAGCATTTTTACCATGTACTCCAAAAGGTATTCTACATATTTTGGATTATTATAAGATAAGTACTGAACATAAAAATGTATGTATCATAGGTAGAAGTAATATTGTTGGAAAACCTATGGCAGGCTTACTTATGCAAAAGGATAGAAATGCTACTGTAACAATTTGTCATTCTGGAACTCCAAATTTAAAAGAGCATTTGTTGATTTCAGACATAATTATTAGTGCTGCAGGATCTGTTAATCTTATTGATGCTTCTATGATAAAAAAAGGTTGTACAATAATTGATGTAGGCATGAATAGAATTCCTGATTCAAGTAAAAAGAATGGTTACAGGTTAGTAGGGGATGTGAATTTTGAATCTGTAAAGGATAAGGTTTATGCCATTACTCCAGTTCCTGGAGGAGTTGGACCTATGACAATTTCCATGTTGATGAGAAATACAGTTAATGCTGCATTTTTAAGAAATTACCAATTTTTACCGGAGCATAAATATAAATGGAAATAAAAAATTTTTTTATTGAATCATACGGGTGTCAGATGAATACTGCAGAAGCAAATTTTCTTTCATCTACTTTGATATCAAAAGGTTATAATCAGGTTTCTAATCCTGAAGATGCTGATTTAGCAATTATTAATACCTGTTCTGTAAGAAATTCAGCTGAAAATAGAATTTGGGGAAGATTGAGTTTTTATGCTCCAATAAAAAAGAAAAGGGATATAACTATAATTTTTACTGGTTGTATGGCAGATAGATTAGGGGAATCTGTTAAAAAAAACGCACCGTATATTGATTATGTTGTAGGAACATTTGATAAATTTAAAATATTGGATATTATAAATAATGTATCTGTTAAAAAATCATTAATATATGATTTTGCGCCAATTCACTATAAAGAAGGTGATTTTTCTGCATATGTACCTATAATGAATGGATGTAATAACTTCTGCACTTACTGTATTGTTCCATATGTTAGAGGAAGGGAAATAAGTAGAAGTCCAGAAAGTATACTAGATGAAGTCCTTTTGCTTGAAGAAAAAAATGTAAAAGAAATAACATTACTTGGACAAAATGTAAATTCTTATAAATATGAAAAAAAAGGTCATATCATTTATTTTTCTGAATTGCTAGAGATGATAAGTGATAAATGCAAAAATATTAAATGGATTAGATTTGATAGCCCACATCCAAAAGATTTTTCAGATTCTTTAATAAATGTTATTGCTAATACAGAAAATATAGCTTCACATATTCATCTGCCAGTTCAAAGCGGAAGTAATAAAATCCTTTCACTTATGAATAGAAAATATACTTCACAATATTATATTGAACTTATAAATAAAATTAAAAATAAAGTGAATGATGTAACTTTTTCAACAGATATTATGGTAGGATTTCCTGATGAAACAGAAATTGATTTTAATAATACGTTAAATTTAATAAAAGAAGTAGGTTTTATAGAAGCGTTTATGTATTATTGGAATCCAATAGAGGGAACTAAAGCTTTTTCTATGGATAATCAAATACCGGAAGATGAAAAAAAAGCTAGATTGTCTGAGCTAATTTCATTCCAGTTAAACAATGCTTCAAAACTTAAAGAATTAAGAGTTGGAAGGAAAGAAAAAGTATTGGTTTTATCAAATTCCAGAAATGATGAAAATTTTTTATTAGGTAAAACGCAGCACAATGAAAATGTTGTGTTTAAAAAAGATAAAAGTGATATTAAGTTTGGTGATTTTATTACTGTTCAAACAGATATGTTAAATGGTAATACCTATTCTGGAAATATTTTATAACAGGAATTTATGATGCAAGATAATTATTCTGAAAAAAAGGATATTTTTGATTTAAAAATTAGAAAATTAATTAATCTATTAAAGGAAAGTAATAAAACTGTAGTTCTAACAGGAGCTGGCATATCAACTTTAAGTGGTATTCCAGATTTTAGAGGAGAACATGGAATTTATTCAAAAAAATGGACTGGTTTAAATGTTGAAGATATTATATCTTTAACTTTTTTCAGAAGAAATCCAGATATTTTTTATAAATGGGCAAAAGATGTGTGGTTTAATTTAGAGAATTATGAACCTAATATAGTTCATATAGTTCTCCATAAATTAGAAAAATTAGGTCTAATTCATGAAATATATACTCAAAATATTGATTTATTACATCAAAAAGCTGGTTCTATTTCAGTAAAAGAAATTCATGGAAGTCCCTATAATAATCATTGTACAAGCTGTAATAAAAATTTTAGTTATGAATATGTATCAAAAATTGTGAAAGAAGGAAAAGTTCCACATTGCCCAGATTGTAATGGTATTATTAAACCAGATATTGTTTTTTATGAAGAATCATTAAATGTAAAATTATTAGAGAAAGCTTTTAGTGATTTCTCAAATTGTGATTTATGCTTAGTCTTAGGTTCATCTTTAACCGTTCAACCTGCTTCAAGTTTACCTCTTCTTTCTGTTAACAATTTATCAAAATTGGTTATAGTAAATGCTTCTACAACACCACTTGATAAAAATGCAACATTATGTTTTAAAGATTTAAATCAGGTTTTTACCGAAATAAATAAAATAATAGATTCAAAGAGTTTAGTATGATAAAAAAAAATGAAAAAATAAGGAATGTAGCTATAATTGCCCATGTAGACCATGGAAAAACAACATTAGTAGATGCACTTTTTAAACAAAGTGGTTTAAATAATTTATCCCAAGAAAGAGTTATGGACAGTATGGCTCTGGAAAGAGAAAGGGGCATAACTATTAGTGCAAAAAACTGTGCCATACATTATAAAGGTGTAAAAATTAATATTATAGATACACCAGGTCACTCTGATTTTGGTGGAGAAGTTGAGCGTGCACTCAGCATGGTGGATTCAGTTATTTTACTCTGTGACAGTGCAGAAGGTCCTTTACCACAAACAAGATTTGTGCTTCAAAAAGCATTAAATAAAAAATTAAAACTGATTATTGTCATAAATAAAATTGACAGACAAGACGCAAGACCAAAAGAAGTATTAAATGAGGTATATGATTTACTACTTGAATTAAGTGATGATGAATCATATCTAGATTCACCTGTTTTTTATGCTAATGGAAGGGATGGCATATGTTCTTCTAAATTAGAAAATGAAAGTGTTAAAGATTTACATGAACTTCTAGATGCTATAATAGGAAAAATGCCTGCACCTGAATTTGATTCAGATGAACCTTTTCAGATGCTTGTATCAGATCTGTCTTATAGTGAATATCTGGGACGCTTAGCTATAGGTAAGGTAATAAATGGTAAAGCCTCAGTTAATGATTCATTAATTTGTATAAATGAAAAAAACAACAATATAAGTTTAAGGGTAACAAGATTACAAATTTATGATGGACCTTCTTTAAAAGAAGTATCTGAAGTTGAAAGTGGAGATATTATAGTTCTTTCAGGTGTTAATGATGTTTTTATTGGAGATACAATCTGTACATCAAAACAAATAAAGGCACTACCAAGAATTAACGTAGATGAGCCTACAGTTTCTATGTTATTTTCTAAAAATATATCACCTTTATCAGGAACCGAAGGAAAAATATTAACTTCAAACAGAATTTGGGAATATTTGAAAAAAGAAGCTCTAAAAAATGTATCAATACAAATTGAAAAAAACACAGATGACACTTTTACTGTGAAAGGTAGAGGTGAATTTCAAATGGCTATTATTGTAGAACAAATGAGGAGAGAGGGGTTTGAACTTTGTATTGGCAGACCAAAAGTAATATTTAAGAAAGATAATGAAGGCCATGTCTTGGAACCAGTTGAAAATGTTTATGCAGATTGCCCTCAGGAGTATTCTGGTACTGTTATGGAAACTTTATCTAATAGAAAAGCAATATTGATAAATTTGGTTTATAATGATAATGGTAGAGTTAAATTACAATTTCACGTGCCATCCAGAGGATTAATAGGCTATAGAGATCTATTTCTTACAGAAACACATGGTTATGGAATTTTGAACAGCTCACTTATTGGATATGAAGAATACAAAGGAGATTTTTTAGAAAGAAATACAGGTTCATTAATTTGCGATAGGAGTGGGGAAGCTGTAGCTTATGGAATTTGGGAACTTGAAGACAGAGGTAAATTCTTTATTGAACCTGGAGATCCAGTATATGAAGGTCAGATTGTTGGTGAAAGAAATAAAGAAGGTGATTTAATTTTAAATCCAACAAGAACAAAAAAACTTACTAACTTAAGAGCAAGCGGTCATGATGAAGCTGTAACATTAACACCAATAAAAAAAATGACCTTAGATAGAGCCATTTCATTTATAAAAGATGATGAACTTGTTGAAGTTACTCCAACATCAATAAGACTGTGTAAAAAAATTTTAAATAACCAGAAAAGGCATATACTTGAAAACAGGGGTTATATACCAGAATTTCTATAAATTAACAATTTTTTAATATTTTCTATTTTTTTCTGTTGAGTTTTGTCTAAGAATCTAATATTATAGTGGTAAATATTCCCATTTTCTTTATAAAAATGATAAGAAAGTGGTAATTATACGGATTAAGTGGGAGAAGTAAGCCATGAGAGGCGAGTACAGAAATGTAATTGATGAAAAGGGCAGAATTATGATTCCTCCTAAATTCAGAGAAGAATTGGGAGATCTTAATCTTGTTCTTACCAGATCTGTTACTAAATCCTTATGGTTATTTACTGAAGAAGAATTTAACAAATTTGATCTTGAAGTAAATAATGGTCCTCTATCTTTGCTTAATAAAGACTCCAGAAGAATTGATATGACTATAATTTCACCCGCTAGATCTGTTGAACTTGATAAGGCTGGACGTTTGGCTGTGCCACAGGTTTTTAGATTATTTGCTGATTTAAATGAAAAAACTGAATGTGTTATTTTAGGCTCAAGGACACATATTGAAATAATTAGAGCTGATGTATATGACAGATTGGTTGATAGTTTTCAGCAGGAACTTGAAATTAGTGGTGACAGCCTAACTAAAGCATTATTAAGAAGGTGATTTGTTTTATGTGGGCTATACATGTGCCGGTGTTGTATAAGGAGGTATTGAATTATCTAATACCGGCCAATGATTTATCTCTTATGGTTGATTCCACTTTAGGAGAAGGAGGCCATTCTGAATTATTTTTAAAAAAATATAAAAATATACACATTATAGGTTTAGATGCTGATTCTGAAATTCAAAGCAGGGCTCAGGAAAGATTGTCTGAATACAAAGATAGAATAGTTTTTAAAAATGATAGGTTTGATCATTTTTGGAAGAATTATTTGGGTCCTGATGTTGATATTATTTTATTTGATTTAGGAATCAGTGTTTATCATTATAAAATATCAAAAAGAGGTTTCAGTTTCCTTTTAGAAGAAAATCTTGATATGAGACTGGATAGAAATGATAGTTTAAATGCAGAATACATAGTAAACAACTATGATGAAGTTCATTTGGCTGACATTATTTATAAATATGGTGAGGAAAGATATTCTAGAAGAATAAGTAGGGCTATTTGTACATACAGAAAAAATAAAAAAATAAAAAAAACATCAGAGCTGGCAGATATTATTTATAAGGCTGTTCCAAAGGATTATAAACACCTTAAAAATCATCCAGCAACAAAAACGTTTCAAGCACTTAGAATTGAGGTAAATGATGAACTTAATAGATTGTCTGAGGGATTGAAATATTCAATAAGACATTTAAATTCTAATGGTTTACTAGGTGTGATTACTTTTCATTCGCTTGAAGACAGAATAGTAAAAAATTTTTTTAAAGAAAATGTAGATTCTTTAGAAATATTAACAAAAAAGCCTATAGTTCCTTCTGATGCTGAAATACTGTCAAATCCTCCATCAAGAAGTGCTAAATTTAGAGTAGTAAGGAGAAAAAAAAATGAAGTATAATAAAAACACAAATTACACAACTGACATTCTTTTAATTGTCTCTTTATCTTTTTTACTTATTTTCAGTGCTTTCTTTTTTTTAAATCAGTCTATATCAAATAATAATCTAACAAACAGGTATGAAAGTTTGAATAATACAAATATTAAACTTATATCCGAAATATATAACCAGAATAATCAGATTGCTAAAAAAAATACACCTGCTTCTTTATTATTAAATAGTAATCCAACTATAGCAGGTTTCTTAACAAAAGATGGAGATGTTAAATTAGCTAGTAGCTCTAAGGTAACAAAATGACTTATGATACTAATGATTGGAATTTTATTGGGCAAGATATACGCAACTATAAATTAAGTATAAAAAATTTTATCAAATACCCTGTTATATTTATTTTTTGTTTATTGTTAAGTTTTGGATTCATTTTTTATTATTCTGCATATAGTTCACTAAATAATAACGTAATTTTAAATTATTCTTTATATGTAATTATAGGGCTAACATTAGGTGTAATTTTCTTTAAGTCAAATAAGAATGTTTTATCTGTTATAAGTCCGGTATCTTTAGTTATTTCCTTTGTTGTTTATATCATTACCAATAATTCATCTTATTTAGCGTTACTTATGCTTTTTTTATATATTGCATTTTATTCGTCAAACAGAGATAACGTATTTACAAATTTACAGGAATTTTTATATCCACTAATTGTTTCAGTACTTTTCATAATTATTTCTTTTTTCAAACATGATATTATGACTGTTATTTTTTTTGCAATAGAATTAAGCTTTGTTTTTGCTGTGTGTTCGGTAGGATATAAAAACATCTTATTATTTGATGGTTTTGTTTTTATTCCATTAATTTTTTTTCTATTAACTAATTACACTGCTTTTTCTTCTTTAATGAATTTTTTTAAATATCCAAATAATTCAAAAATACTTAATACATTAGTTGAAACACCTATAACAGGAGTAGGGATTGGTGCAAGTAGTATAAAAGAAAATTCAGTTTTTTTAAATTTTATTAATGAAACAGGATTAATTGGCGTTGTTGTTTATGTATTATTATTGTTTATTATACTTTTCATAGGTATTAAATATGTATCACTATTTAAATATAGTGATACATTTAGATCAAATACATTATATATATCCACATTATTTATAATCTTTAATTCGGTGATTCCAGTTTTAAATGAATTATATATTATTCCTGTTTTTGATTTAAGTATTCCTTTTTTAAATGCCGATTTAAGTTTAACAAGTGTTATCATTTCATTTTTTTTATTTTTTAAATGTTTTAAAGAAACAAACGAAAATAAAGACATCATTATATCAGGTGATAACAATGACTAAAATAAAATCTATAATCTTTGTTGTTTCATTGATTGTTATTTCTTTAATCTTATACATTTCCCTTTTGTTTTCCTCAAAATTAAATATAAATGAAGTAGTTATTAATCCTTTAGGTTCTTCATCTGTTAATTCTGACTCTGTAGTTACTATGATTAATTCATATAAAGGAAAAAATTTATTAAGATTATCTGAAAAAAAGATTATTTCAAATTTAAAAAGTATTGATGTTGTAAAAGATGCAACAATAAACAAAATATATCCTAATACGCTTGAAGTAAATGTAAATTATGGCAAAATTGATTTAAAATTAAAAACTTCAGATTCTTTATACTTTTATGAAAATGGTATCCTTTTTCAAGTAGATCAAAGTGTTTATGATTTTTATCATGAAGTAGGAGAAGTGGAATTTTCTTCTAATTATTTGAAACATCTGCAAACTAGAATTGAAAAGGAAGGTTCAATATCTGATTTAACTAAATTAGTTGAGTTGACATCTGTAATACAAAATAGTGGTCTTTCTGAAAATATGAAATATATTGATTCAACTTCAATTTCATCCTTTGGTTTTGGTACTTTAGATGTTTTGCTGAAAAATAATTGTAGAATCTTAATAAATGCACCAATAACAGTTCAGAGATTAATAGAAGTATTAGACCAAGTTTCAGACTATGAGTATAATCTATTTGGTTTAACATTTAACGTGGATGGAACAAGACTTGAACAAGTTGAGAATTTAATTAACAGGAGTTATTAATGACCGGAGATAAAATAGTACTTTCCTTAGATATTGGTTCCGAAAGGATTAGATCTGCAATTGGAACAATAAGCAGAGATAGATTAATGATTGATAGTATTTGTGAGAGACCAAGTGAAGGTATAAAAAAGGGCAAAATTGTTGATATTTCCTTAGCATCAAATTGTATAAAATCAGTTATAAACGAAGCACAAAGACAGGCAGGAATTAGTACAAAAATTCTTATAACAGGCTTATGCAGTTCAGAAGTTATATGTAAAAAAAATACAGGAGTTGTGGGAATTCATTCAAAAGATCAGGTTATTTCTTATTCTGATATTTATAGGTCTTTAGATGTAGCTAGATCTATTGAAATTCCAAATAATACCTCAATAATTCATACTCTAGTTCAGGATTATAAAGTAGATGAAAAAATTAAAGAAAATATACCTGTAAATACTTTGGGTCATAGATTAGAAGTAAATGCACTTTTAGTTTGTGGAAATACTGCTGTGATAAAAAATATTGAAAACTGTTTAAACAGGATTAATTCATTTTCTTCTAGGAAGATGGTTCAAATTTTAGCTGATGCTGATGTTGTTTTAAATGATGAAGACAAACAAAAAGGAGTGGTATTAATAAATCTTGGTGCGCAAAGTTCAGGTATAATAGCGTATTCAAATGGTTATCCGGTATATATTGGAGGAATTGATCTTGGTGGAGATAATGTAACAAATGATATATCTTATATTTCTAAAAGAACCAAACAGGAATCAGCACAAATAAAACATGAATTTGGTAATTGTTATCTACCATCAGTAGATAATAATGAATATGTTGAAATACCAGCTAGCAGTGGGCTTCCATCTATTAAAATACCTAAAGTAGAATTAAGTAAAATTATAGAAGCAAGAATGGCTGAAATATTTTCATTGTTAAAAAAACAACTTGATGAAAATGTTGGCTTATTATCTTATGGAGCTGGAGTATATTTAGTTGGTGGTGGCTCTCTTTTATCAGGTGTTAATGAATTATGCTCAGAAATTTTTGGTCTACCATCAAAGCTGTCTTTTCCTGAAGCATTACCTGGACTTGATAGAAATTTTATTAATCCTAGATATACAACTGTTTTAGGTTTATTAAAAAATGAAGTCAAGAATAGTAGTTCTTCTGTTTTTCACTCAAATGATGATAGAAGAAATAATAATGAGTTTTCAATTTTTAAAAAAATATCTAATTTTTTTAAAACTGTAGTATAAGATTTGAGAGGGTATTTATGAACGATTTTTTTGATAATTTTGAATCAAATTCAGAAGAAGTTGATAATTTCTTATTAAATTCAAATGAACCTACAATTATAAAAGTAGTTGGAGTAGGTGGAGCAGGTGGAAATGCTGTCAATAACATGATTAAATGCAACATTGATAAAGTTGAATTTATTGCTCTAAATACAGATATTCAGGCACTTAGAAGGTCTAATGCTAAAGTAAGAATAGCCATAGGAAAAAATTTAACTAAAGGTCTTGGAGCTGGCGGCAACCCTGAAATTGGTAAAAAAGCAGCAGAAGAAAGTTCTCAGGATATAAAAGAAGCTATAAGTGGTGCAAATATGGTGTTTATAACAGCTGGAATGGGTGGAGGAACTGGGACAGGAGCAGCATCTGTTGTAGCTAGGCTTTCCAGAGAACAGGATATTTTAACAGTAGGAGTTGTTACTACACCATTTCAATTTGAAGGAAAGCCTAAAGCGGATTTTGCCAAAAAAGGAATAGAAGAACTTAAAAAAAATGTTGATACATTAATAATAATTCCAAATCAAAAACTTCTTACTGCATCTGAAACCAAAACAACGGTTAGAGAAGCCTTTGAAATGGCTGATGATGTTTTAAAACAAGGTATTCAAGGCATTTCAGAATTAATCACTGTTCCTGGAGAAATAAATATTGATTTTGCTGATGTGAAGTCTATTATGAAAAATAAAGGTGATGCATTAATGGGAATGGGCATGGGTGAAGGGCCAGAAAGAGCAATAAAGGCAGCAAAAAATGCAATACATAATAATCTGCTTGAAGGTTACAGCATTAATGGATCAAAAAGTATTCTTATTAACGTTACGTCTAGCGATAACATAACTATGAATGAATATCAGCAGATAGTAGAATATATTACCAAAACAGCAGATCCAGATGCTTTTATTATAGCTGGACAGGCATATAACCCCGATCTTGGCGAAAAAATTAAGGTTACAGTTGTTGCTACAGGATTTACAAAACCACAAAATCAACCTTCAGTCTCTGTTTTTGAAAGCTTAAATAAAGATTCAGTTTCTTCTGATAATAATTCTAAGGAACCAGGAATGATAATAAGCAGATGGCAAGAATTCCAACAGCAGATAGATATGCAAAAAAATGATCAATCTGATGACACTGATTATTCTATCCCTGCTATTCTACGTTATGGAAAAGATGATTAAAACAGATTCTGACTTAATTTTATCCTTTAAAGAGTATTTAATAATTGATAGAGGATTAATGTTAAGCAGTATAAATACTTATTTACCTACAATAATTGATTTTATCTCTTATTTGGATGAAAAAAACTTGAATATTGAAACAGTTTTAAATAGAGATATAAGAAATTTTTTGATTTATTTATCTCAAGAAAAATGTCTAAGTTATTCTACTATTTTTAAATATAGAACTGCGTTGAAAGATTTTTTTGAATTTATTAATTTACAAAAAATAAGAGATGATAATCCAACAGAGCTATTAGGAAAGATAAGATTAGAAAAAGATCTTCCTGTAGTTTGGGATTATGATAAAATTGACAATATTTTATCATCAATTAATACAGATGATTACCTAGGAGTAAGAGACAAAGCTATTTTTGAACTAATTTATTCTTGTGGTTTAAGGGTTTCTGAATGTGTTTCTTTAAATTTAAATGACTATTATAAAAACGAAAACAGAATTTTAGTCACAGGTAAAAGAAATAAACAACGTTTGTTACCTATGGGCTCAGTAGCTGTAAATGATATAAATGATTATTTAAATATTTCTAGAAATACTTTATTAAAAGATAAAAAACAGAAGGCACTATTTTTATCTCAAAAAGGTGATAGAATTACAAGGCAACAAATATGGAACAGACTGAAAAAATATTGCAGTATCTCAGATACTAACTCAAAAGTTCATACACTCAGACATAGTTTTGCAACTCATTTGTTACAAAATGGAGCTGACTTAAGATCAGTACAGGAATTATTGGGTCATGCGGATATTCGTACTACAGAAATATATACACACGTAAATACAATTGACCTTTATAATGAATATAGTAGAATTATGAATAAATGAAAAAATTTATAATTATTTTTGTTCTACTATTTATTTCTTTTTATACATTTGCGGCAGTACAAACTTATTCTTACTCATCACCTGAAGTTCAAACACTTTTGTTATTAAGTAAACTTACAGGTACACCTTTAATTAATCTTACATATCCAATTACACAGCATAATTTAATAAAAATGCTTGAAACTATAGATACTTCTGTTTTAAGTTCTAGTTCTTTAAAAATATATTTTGAATTAAAAAACAGATTAACTAGTTCTCCTAAATTATTTAAAAGTGACTCAGTTACAATAGATGCAGATATAGATTTACTCTTATTTCAAATGATAAGAGGTAATGATGTAATTAAATACAATGAGATGAAATCATTTGCTAATTTTGATTTCCAAATAGGTATTTCAAAATATTTTTATGGTGTCTTTGATATTGATCTTTATCCTAAGCAATTTAGTGATTATACAGAGTTAGGTGATATAAGATTAAATACACTTTATAATGTAAAATTTGGTCTTTTGTCATATCCCATAAAAGCATATGGATCAATTGGAAATAAATCCTTAAATTTGGTTATAGGTAGAGATAGAATAAGTGCAGGTAATGGTGTTACAGGTAATTTAAATTTTTCTGAAAATCATCTTTATGATAAATTTGCAAAATTTTCTGTTTATGATGGTTTTCTTTCTTATGATTTTACAGCATTGTCTTTTAATTATTGGGATTTTAAAGACAATACAGCATATCTTCATATTACAGATCTTGGTTCTAAATCAAAAACAATTATTAATCATAGATTTTCAGCTGTAATACCAAAAATTTTAAGTATTTCTTTATATGAAGGAAACTCAGTATTTACATCAGGTCTATTAGGTAATTTAGAAGCATTAAACCCTTTTATGATGATTCACAATACTTTTTCTTTTTATTCTGGAAATTCAAATAACTATTTTGGTTTTGAAATAAGTTATCCAGTTATTCCAGGTATAGAATTAAATCTTAACGTAATTATTGATCAATTATTTACTTCTGGTGAACTTGAAAACAGTGGAGATAATTCATATGGCATCCTATTTAATGCAAAGGGAGCTTTTGATTTTGATAAAAACGGTATCTTGGAGCCATATATTGAATTTGTTTATAATAGTCCACAATTATATTTAAAAGAAGAAGATAACTTTTACTATGGTATTATTGATGATAATTTAAAAGAAGATTATGACAATGTTAAAAACTGGAATGTAGATCTTGTTGGAGACAACTACATGAACAGTGAAAATGAATCACAATTTATAGGATATCCATATGGAGGAGATGTATGGGTAATAAGTATTGGTGGAAAATATAGAAACTGGGATTTAACTTTACTATCAAATATATCATTCAGATCAAAAGGAAATTATGGAATAGGCAAGAATGAAGATAGGACTATATCTAAAAATCATATATTACTTCCAAGAGAAAATGCACTGGTATTTGATTTAGGAGTGGAAGGTAAATTATTTAATAATGTTTTGAACTACAAACTTAAACTTTCAAGTATTACTAAATGGAATTTTGAACATACAAATAAGACAAAATCAGATTTTCAGTTTAATGTTTTACTTGATATAGATTTAGATGCATTAATACCAAATATTAAAAAAGTATAATACTTGCCGAATAATTTTTTTAAAGTTATATTTTAGCAAGTAGTGATATAAATTATTACATATAGGAGATTTAATATGAATGTGTTACCACTTGGAGAGAGAGTATTAGTTAAAATTGATTCTGCTGAAGAAAAGACTGCTAGCGGTCTTTATATCCCTCAAACTGCTCAAGAGAAAACTCAGTTTGGTAAAGTTGAGGCAGTAGGAGACAAGGTAGCTAATGTAAAAGTTGGAGATAAGATTCTTCATGATAAATATGCTGGTACATCTATAAAAATAAATAATGATGAATGTTTAATTTTAAAAGAAGAAGACATTTTAGCTATTGTAAAATAACTTTATCATTATTAAATTTAATGGAGTCTGAAGGTTTTTCTATGAAGCGGGCAGACTCCATATTTTTTTATTGCTTCATAATGTTCTTTTGTTCCATAACCTTTATGTTTTTTAAATCCGTATAAAGGATATATTTTATCCATTTCTATCATAAATTTATCTCTTTCTGTTTTAGCTAGAATTGACGCTGCCATGATTTCAGGAATTTTTGAATCTCCTTTAATAATAGCTTTACATTCATAAGAAGTATTGATGGTTTTATTTCCATCAATTAATATCAAAATATTGTCAGTTAAATGGTTAATTTTTTTTAAAACTTCTCCCACTGCTTGTTCCATACTTAATAAAGTAGCATTTAGAATGTTTATTTCATCAATCATATCAGAGCTGACTGATGATATTGAATAATAGCTGGCATTTTTTAAAATGTATTTTTTAGCTTCTTCTCTTTTTATAGCACTAAGTTTCTTTGAATCATTAAGATATGATAAATCAAAATTTTCCGAAAGTACCACAGCGGCAGAATACACAGGACCAGCTAAAGGGCCTCTACCAGCTTCATCAACGCCAATTATTATTTTCTTATTCATAGTGTTCAAAATTATTTTTATAAATACTATAATTAATTTGATTATGTTTTTAAAGTCTGTTGAATTATTTGGTTTTAAATCATTTGCTGATAGATGGAAATTTGATTTTTCAGAAGGCATTACTGCATTATTAGGTCCAAATGGCTCAGGGAAGAGTAATGTTGTTGATTCTGTTAAATGGGTTTTAGGTACTTCCGCACCATCATCGTTTCGTGCTTCAAAAAATGAAGACGTTATTTTTAATGGAACTGAGACTAGACCGCCCATGCAGTTCTGTGAAGTTATTCTAACTGTTAATAATGAAGAAAGGCTTTTAAATATAGAAGCTACAGAAGTTGAAATTAAAAGAAGATTACATAGAGGTTCTGGTTTAAGTGAATATTTTATTAATCAAAATTTGTGTAGATTAACAGATATTAAAAACCTGTTTTTAGATACTGGAGTTGGTAAGACGGCATATAGTATTCTTGAACAGGGAAAAATTGATCAAATTCTTTCTGCAAAAGCGGAAGATAGAAGATATATTTTTGAAGAAGCAGCTGGAATTAGCAAAAGTAAAGTAGATAAAGATATTGCTAATAGAAATCTTCAAAAAAATGAAGAAGATTTAAAACAGATTCAGATTCAATATGACAGTTCAAAAGTTAAATATGATAGACTTAAAGTACAGGTGGATCAGGTAAGAAAAAGAAAAGAATTACAAAAAATGGAAGAAGATTTAGATGCTGAATTACAACTTTCATATGTTCAAAATTTGAGAAAAACTATATCTTTAGGTCAGGAACAAACAGAAAAACTTCAGAAAGAAATATCTGAATTAAATGCACAACTTGAGAATATTGAAGAATCAATTAATGAAAAAACATTACATCTTGATAACCTTAGAAGGAATCAGGATAAATGCGGTGAAGCAATTCATAGAAATGAAGAAAAGAAAAATGCAGCAGAGGATAAGCTTAATTTAATAAGTAATAATCTTGAACTGCAACAGTCTAGAATAGTTACTTCCGAATCTAATGTTAAAAGATTTGAAGACAGACTTAACGCCTTAAAAGAGATGATAACATCTTATGAAGCAAGATTGAGTGCTAAAAGAGAATTGCTTAGTAAATGTGAAAAAAGAGAAATTCAATTAACTACTGACATTAATAATATACAGGAAAATATTAATTCATTTGAAAACAATATTAATCAATTAAACGTACAGAATGATGACTTAGTTAATCAGAGATCCGTACTAAATAATAAGATATATGATTTGGCTAAGGATATAACATTAAAACTATCATCAAGTATAAAAGGGAGTGCATATAGTACAGAGTTAAGAAGAAGTGCTGAATCTAATTTTATTCTGAACTTAAATAAGGTTATAAATATCTTGAAAACAAGAATACAGATTATTAAAGATCTAATTAATACAAGTTCTTCTAATGAAAAAATAATTTCAGAACTAAATTCTGCTTATACTGATCTTACTGAAGAACTTGGAAATTTGAAAGGCTTGTTTCAAGAATATAATGGAACTATTCCAACATTTTTAGATGAATTTATGGATCCTGAAAGTACTTTATCTGAAAAGAATATTTTAGATGATGAACTTGATAAAATAGCAAAACAGGAAGAAGAAAACAATAAAATAATAGATGATTATAAGAAAGAAATTATCAAACTTGAAAATGCAAGACTTTTAAGTACTTCCGAAATTGATGAAATAAAAGAAGAAAAGAATTCCTTGAATACTGAAATTGAAGTATTGAAAAATAATATTGAAAAAACTCAAGAAGATATTTATCAATTTGATAGTGATTTTGATTCAGTAAAGCAAACCTATCAAAAAGAATTAGATTCTGCTGAGGAATATAAAAGAGGAATAGCTCAAACAAAAAAAGAAATAGAAAAACTTTCAGAAAGAATTAATGAAGATACAGTTAATTATGAAGCATTGAAAGATCAGATTTCTGCTTTATTAAATGAAATAAATTCTGAAAACATGGAAAATACTGATAAATTTAACAGAAAGCAAAGTTTGAATGAACAATTAATAAGAACATCTAGTAATATTGAAAATCTGAACAAACAAATAGAAACATATTTTACAGAGTATTCTGATAGAACTCACAAATCATTATTGATAAGAGATGACCATGAAGTAACTGAATCTTCAGAGGAACTGAAAAAGCAATTGGAAAGCGTTAGAAATAAGATTCACAATATGGGGAATGTAAACTATTTGGCTGAAGAAGAATTTGAAGAAGCTGAAAGAACATATAATTTATACAGTTCTCATCTTGAAGATATAAATAAATCTGTTGATGATTTAAAAAATATAGTTGAAAGAATTAATACAGAAAGTACAGAAAGATTTCTTAACACATATAATCTTATTTCAGATGCATTTATGGAAATGTTTACAACACTATTTGGAGGGGGTAAAGCAGAACTTGCGCTAACCGATCCTGAAAATGCTTTAGAGTCAGGAATAGAAATTCTTGCTCAGCCGCCTGGTCAGAAACTTTCACATCTGTCCCTATTATCAGGCGGTCAAAGATCTATGACTGCAGTAGCCTTATTGTTTGCAACATATAAGGTTAAATCTTCTCCATTCTGTATTTTAGATGAAATAGATGCAGCGTTAGATGCTAGAAATGTTGATGCATTTCTTAGGGTACTGGAAACTTTTGGAGATAAAAGTCAGTTTATTATAATAACACATAATAAAAAAACTGCTATGGGAGCAAGTTCTATTCTAGGTGTTACTCAAGAAGAGCCTGGTGTTTCTATGGGAATGTCATATAGTTTAAGTGATGAAAAAGATGAAAGTGGGAATGAAGCCACGTTAAAATAATATAAATAGTTAAAATAATAAAAATAGGTGCGTATATGTTTGAATCAATAGGTGAAAAATTTTCAACAATAATAAGAACTTTTCAGGGAAAAAATAAAATTTCTGAAAAAAATATCAGGGATGCAGTTGATGAAATAAAAATTGCATTGCTTGATGCTGATGTAAATTTACGGGTAGTACGAAGATTTATCAATAGAACTACAGATGAAGCATTAGGAGATAAAGTATTAAAATCAGTAGATCCAGGACAACAATTCACAAAAATTGTATACGATAAAATGGTTGAACTGTTAGGATCTCCAAATTCTGAAAAATTAAATCTAAAAGGACCTGATACTGTAAGTGTAATTCTAATGATGGGGCTTCAAGGATCTGGAAAAACAACTACAAGTGCCAAATTAGCTTTAAGACTGAAAAAAGAAGGAAGAAGGGTTCTTTTGGCAGCTGCTGACTTAGTTAGACCTGCTGCCATAACACAACTTCAGGTTTTAGGTCAGCAAATTTCAGTTCCTGTCTATGCAAGAACTGATTTAAAGGATCCAGTAGAAGTGGCAAGATTAGCCTATCAGGAAGCAAAAAAGAATCAAAATGATGTATTAATAATAGATACTTCAGGAAGACTTCATTTAGATGAAGATATGATGAATGAAATTAGAAATGTGGCAACATCAGTTTCACCAGATGAGACGTTATTTGTAGTTGATGCCATGACTGGTCAAAATGCAGTTAATATAGCTAAGGAATTTGAAGATAAGGTTGGTATTTCTGGTGTTGTTCTGACTAAATTTGATTCTGATACAAGAGGTGGAGCTGCATTATCACTTAGAGAAATTGTAGGTAAACCAATAAAATTTATTGGTGTTGGAGAAAAACCTGATGATTTAGAACCATTTTATCCTGATAGAATTGCTTCCAGAATTCTTGGAATGGGAGATGTAGTTTCTTTAGTTGAAAAAGCTCAGGAAGTATATGATGAAGAACAAGCTGCTAAATTAGAAAAAAAGATGGCTAAAAATGAGTTTGATCTTCAAGATTATCTGGAACAGTTGGAAAAAATGACCCAAATGGGCGGAATTGGTAAATTATTGAATATGCTACCTGGAGCTCTTAAAGGAAATATTTCAGAAGATAACATAGATAAGAAGAAATTAATTAAAGAAAAAGCTATAATTCAGTCAATGACCTTAACAGAAAGAAAAAATATTTATATAATAGGACCATCAAGAAAAAAAAGAATTGCTAAAGGTAGTGGTACATCTGTAGGAGAAGTTGGACATTTGTTAAAAAAATTTGAAAAACTAAAGCTGGGAATGAAAAGACTGGCTAAAAATAAAACTTATCAGGCTGCTATGATGAAGCAACTAGGAATGTGATTTTTTGAGGAGGAAACAGTGAGTGTAAGTATCAGACTTAAAAGGTTTGGTTCAAAACAAAGGCCATATTACAGAATTGTTGTTATGGACAGTAGAGAAGCAACCAAAGGTAAACCTTTAGAGGAATTGGGATATTATCATCCTATTGAAAAAGAAAATCAGGTTAGCGTAAATGCAGAAAGAGCAGAATACTGGCTTTCTCAGGGAGCTAAACCTTCTGATACCGTTAAAGGTATATTTTTAAAAAACGGGATTCATAATCCTATAAAAAAATAATTGAGGTGATTTTATGGAAAAAGAATTAGTTGAATTTATTGTTAAATCATTAGTAGATAATCCAGATCAGGTTGATGTAAGAGTAGTTGAAGGTGAACGTTCTACTATAATAGAGTTAAGAGTGTCTGAAGCTGATATTGGTAAAGTAATAGGAAGACAGGGAAGAATTGCTAAAGCATTAAGAACCATAGTTAGTGCATCTGCTACAAAAAACGGTAAACATACTTCTCTTGAAATTTTAGATTGAAAATTTTAGCCAAGAATGAATGAGAGATTACTTCTATACTGCTAAAGTTTTATCTACATATGGTATAAAAGGTTATTTAAAAATTAAACCATTTTCAGAAAATCTTGATCATTTATATGGTTTAAAAAAATTAAAATTAGAAAAAAATAACAGATACTTTGAATATGTAGTAGAAGATTTAAGGTGTGTATCTGGTTCTTATATAATCAAATTTGCTGATTATAATTCACCAGAGAAAGCTTCATTGCTTTCTGGTTCTTTGGTAATTATACCAAGATTGTATGCCCCTAGGCTTAAAAATGATGAAGTTTATCTTTCTGATTTGGTTGGAATGGATTTGATATATGAGGATGATGTTGTTGGAACTGTTGTTTCTACAGCAGAAGGTTCTCAGTCATATTTACTTGAAGTTAAATGTTTAGATGGAAAATTGAGATTTGTTCCTTTTCTAAGGAATATCTTTGTTTCTGATGTAAATGTTTCTTCAAAAAAAATTAAATTGCTTAGAAGAGATTTAGTTGAAGATATACATTAATTAAGAATGGAAAAGTATGAAAATTACTATTTTAACACTATTTCCTGATATTTTAACTGGTTTCTTTAATAGCTCTATAATGGCAAAAGCTGTTAAAGCAAATATTATTTCTTATCAAATAATTGATTGGAGATTATTTACTTCAGACAGACACCATAAGTGTGATGATTCACCCTTTGGAGGGGGTTCAGGTATGGTCATTAAACCTGAACCACTCTTTAAAGCTCTAGATTATCTTGATGCCATAAAAAAACGTGTTGTTTATGCTACACCATCTGGCAGACCTTTTAATCAGCATTATGCCTATGAGCTAAGTGCTGAAGAAGAGCTTATCTTTATTTGTGGTCATTATGAAGGGATTGATCAAAGAATAATAGATAAATATGTTACAGATGAGATATGCATAGGTGATTATGTTTTAAGTTCTGGAGAAGTAGCCACTCTAGCGGTAATTGATGCTGTTTATAGACTTATAAATGGTGTAATTACAAATTCATCTCTTTTGGAAGAGAGCTTTAATGGTCAGTTATTGGAATACCCACAATATACTAGGCCAGAAGTATATGACGGCATGAATGTTCCTGAAATCCTTCTTTCAGGTCATCATGAAAATATACGTAAGTGGAGGCTACAAGAACGGCTGAAAAAAACATTAAAAAATAGGCCGGATCTGTTAAAGGTTGATAAATTGGAACCTGAAACAGCTAAATTACTAGATAAATTAATTGACCAAGGGGTAGAAAATGGATTTGATTAAAGCTATTG
Source organism: uncultured Spirochaetales bacterium (assembly GCA_902773355.1). Taxonomy (GTDB): domain Bacteria; phylum Spirochaetota; class Spirochaetia; order Sphaerochaetales; family Sphaerochaetaceae; genus CACYEI01. The sequence goes on along the minus strand of CACYEI010000068.1, from coordinate 43,920 downwards.
AGCAAGAGCAGATGAAAGATAATGCTGAAAACTTTCATGTTGGAGATACTGTAAAGGTATATTTTAAAATAGTGGAAGGTGCCACGGAGAGAGTTCAAGTATTTGAAGGTGTTGTTATTGCTAAAAACAATTCAGGACTAAGAAGAACATTTATTGTAAGAAAAATTTCTTATGGAGTAGGTGTTGAAAGAATTTTCCCTCTTCATTCTCCTAGAGTAGAAAAAATTGAAGTAGTAAGGAAAGGAAGGGTACGAAGAGCAAAACTTTATTATCTCAGAGATAAGATTGGAAAAGCAGCTAAAGTTCCAGAGCAAATTAGAGGGCACAAAGGAATATAGTTGTATTCAAATACTGAAAAAGGAAAAATATCAGAAGATTTATGTTGTAATTATCTTTCCAGTAGGGGGTATGAAATACTGGAAAGAAATTATAGAACACAAAAAGGTGAAATAGATATTATTGCACTTAAAGATGATAATCTATCTTTTATTGAGGTTAAAACATTACCTAAAGAATGGGATTTGTCTGATATAAGATATAAAATAAATAATTTAAAAAAAAATAAAATTAAATATACAGCTGTGGACTTTATACAAAAAAATAATAAGAAAAATTTTACTTCCATAAGTTTTGATGTTTTTGTTGTACAGGGAAGTGATTATATTTTTTTTGATGGGGTTTTTTAATGCAAACAAAAAAAACAAAACAGAAAAATTTATCTAATAATCAATCAGCTGAAAAGAAATATGTTTCAAAATACAAATCTGATTTATTTAAAAATAAACATATTGTTGAACCAAAACCTATATGTAAATTATGTAATAAAGTTATTGAAAATATTAGTTCAGCAATTATGGAAGAAGATGATTATTATAGCCATTTTGATTGTGTTATTCATTTGTTAAATAGTAAATACAATATAATGCCTCCTGATAAAATTTCTTATGTTGGTCAAGGAAATTTTGCTATTATGGGAATTAAACATGAAGGTGGCTATTATATTAAGCAAAAAATTCAGTATGAAACACAAGAAAGATATAAAAAGATGAAAGAATATGTTGATTCAAACATGTCATATTAATTATGCCGTTTTTCCTGGCAGCTTTGATCCAATAACTTTAGGTCATTTGGATATAATAAATAAAATAAGTTTTATTTTTCAAAAAATTACAGTTTTAATTGCGGTAAATCCAGATAAAGATTATTTTTTTTCTGTTAATGACAGGATAAAATTTATTAATAGTGCATTGTCTTATTATTCATTAAAAAACGTATCATGTGATTATACTGAAAATTTTGTAACTGATTATTGTGAGGAAAAATCTATAGGAACTGTGGTAAGAAGTTATAGAAATGCTACTGATATCATTTATGAATATGAATTGATTAATTCATATAAAAAGCTTAACTGTAAACTTAACTATTTGTTGTTTTCCTGTAATAATAATCTGAGTCATATAAATAGTAGTATAGTAAGAGACTTAATAAAAAAAAATAAAACTGAGGATCTTGATAAATATGTTCCAACACCAATCTATGAAGATATTTCCTGTTCCTATCAAAATAAAAAAACTTAATAATATTTTTTCATCACATAATGAAAAAATATATATTGTTGGTGGAGCAATAAGAGACTATTTATTAAAAATACCAAATCATGATTTTGATTTTTGCACATCTGCTGTACCTGAAAAAATTTTATCAATGTTTAAAAAAGTTATTCCAACTGGAATAAAGCACGGAACCGTAACTGTAATTTTTGAAAATGATATGTTTGAAATAACAACATTTAGAACAGAAAAAAACTATAAAGATTTCAGACATCCTGAAACTATTACATACGTTTCTAATCTTGAAGAAGATTTATCAAGAAGAGATTTTACAGTAAATGCACTAGCTTGTGATTGTGAAACAGGGATAATAATAGATTTATTTAATGGCTTTAAAGATTTAAAACATAAAAAGATAAGATGTATTGGTAATCCTAAAAATAGATTTACTGAAGATGCACTCCGTCTTCTCAGAATGTGCAGGTTTTGTTCTAAATTAAATTTTTCACCAGAATCAAATACATTAAAAGAAGCTAAAAATTTAAGTTCAAATATTATTCATATTTCTTCTGAAAGGATACACGATGAATTAGATAAAATTCTTTTAACTAGTCATCCAGATATTGGTATAAATTTAATGAAAAAAACTGGACTTTTATTTTCTATCTTACCTGAATTAAAATATTCATCAAATTCATATCTTTATAAAAATATACTTAAATCAATAAAAAATGCTTCTAGATATAACTATTCCTTAATTATAAGATGGACATGTTTGTTAATTTATTTAGGGAAAAATCCAGATGAATGTGCATATTTGGTAAATAACATACTAAAAAGGTTAAAATTTTCTAATTTTATGAAAGATAAAATTTTAAATTTAATCCAGAATCAATTACAAGTTTATAACTTTAATTGGACAAATAGTGAGGTAAAACGCTTTATAAATAAAGTAGGTATAGAAAATGTTGAATTATTATTTGAATTACAGCATTGCATTAATTTTAACAGAAATGCAACTAAAAAAATTACAAAAGTACGTGAATCATTTAAAAATAGATATCAAATAATAAAAAATGAGCCTTCTTGTTTTAAAGATTTAGCAATAAATGGTGATGATTTAATAAAAAATGGTATAAAATCAGGACCAGAAATTAAAAATATTTTAAATACAATGTTAGATGATGTTATAGATTATCCAGAACACAACACAAAAGAATACCTAATGACTAAAGTCTTAAATGTTAATGAGTAGGTATAAGTCCTAGATTTGTTAATGCAAGTTTTGCTACATTTTGCTCAGCATCTTTTTTATTTTTTCCAAAAGATGGACCAAAAGATTTATTTTTAAACTTTACACTATAGTAAAAAACCTTATCATGTTCAGGCCCTTCTGTTTTATGAAGAATATATGTTGGAGTTATTTTCCATTTTGTTTGAACATATTCCTGGAGTGTAGTTTTATAATCTTTAATTATGTTGTTGTTTAAAACTGATAAAATATAATCTTTATGAACTTCTATAATAAATTTTGAGACAGTATTAAACCCGTTATCTAAATATATTGCGCCTAAAACTGCTTCCATTGCATCAGCTAATAATGCTTTTTTTCCCCTACCTCCAGTATGTTCTTCTCCCTTTCCTATTAAAATATATTTTGAAATATTTAACTTATTTGAAAGATTATAGAGTGCATCTTCTGAAACAATAGCACTCCTTAATCTAGTATAAAAACCTTCATTCATATCTAAATTATTATAAAGGTATGAAGATATACTTAGTTGTAGAACGCTATCACCCAAAAATTCCAATCTTTCGTTATCATCTTTTTTATTTATAGATTCATTTGCATATGAAGAATGTGTTAGAGCTGTATCAAGAAGATTTAAATTACTGATTGGTATATTTGATTCTTCTACAAAATGAGAAAGCTCCAAAACCCTGTTATAAGATAGTTCTGGAGCTTTTTTATCACAGTCATCCATTGTATTTTAATTAACTAATGAACAAAGATAATCAACTGCCTGTTCTACAGTTTCAAATGTTCTGCCTTTTTCATCAGGAATAGAAATATCAAATTCTTCTTCAAATCCGTTAACTAAGTCAAGAATATCCATACTATCTGCCCTTAAATCATTTACAAATGAAGATTCAAGTTTTATTGAATCCAAATCATCTATGGCTAGTTTTTCAGAAATAATATGTCTAACTTTTTCAAAAACTTCTTCTTTAGTCATCATTACTCCTCAGGATTAACATACTGAACACCCTTATAATAACCACATTTAGGACAAACATGGTGTGGTCTTATTTGGGTTCCACACTGCGGACAAGCAGTAAGGACAGGAGCACTTAGTTTCATATTAACTGCTTTTCTAGATGCAGCTGAAGCTTTTGATGTTTTATATTTAGGTGTTGCCATGAAATTACCTCTATAATTTTATATTTTAGCTATCTTTAATAAATTTTAAGAATCAATGAAAAGATATAAAAATAGGTTCTTTAAGTCAATAAGACTTAGGTATTAACAAGAGAAAAAATTTAAAATAAAATCTGTAATGAATAAGATTTCTAAGTATGGAGGATAAAATGTTCAAGTCTGTAGATGGAAGAGAAAATTTCCCAAAGATGGAAGAGAAAATTCTTAATTTTTGGGAGGATAATAAAATTTTTGAAAAATCTATTGAACTAAGAAATAACTGTAAAGAATTTTCATTCTATGATGGTCCTCCTTTTGCTACTGGAAAACCACATTTTGGTCATTTGGTTCCGGGGACAATAAAAGATGCTATTCCTAGATATAAAACTATGAAAGGTTTTAAAGTCATTCGTAGGTGGGGCTGGGACTGTCACGGCTTACCAGTTGAAAATGAAATGAAAAAGAAGTTAGGTATTTCTTCATCAAAAGAAATTCATGAATACGGAATAGCTAATTATAATGAACAGTGCAGATCCATTGTACTCAGATTTACATCAGATTGGGAAAAAATAATTAAGAGAACAGGAAGATGGGTTGACTTTAAAAATGGTTATAAAACCATGGATCTATCATTTATGGAATCTGTTTGGTGGGTTTTTAAAAATTTATATGATAAAAAATTAATTTACAAAGGTTATAATATATTACCATATAGCCCAGGTTTAGGCTGTCCATTAAGTAATATGGAAGTTAATCTAGGAGGCTATAAAGATGTTTCAGATCCAGCAGTAACAGTAAAATTTAAAGTAGAAAACACTGAAAATACATATTTTTTAGCATGGACTACTACACCTTGGACTTTACCTTCAAATTTGGCATTAGCTGTTGGTCCTGAAATAGAATATGTTAAAATAAAGGATTTAGACACTGGGGAAAATTATATTTTAGGAAAGAACAGACTATCTGCATACTATAAAGAACAGGAAGACGGTAAAGTTTTATACAAGATATTGGAAGAATATAAAGGTAAGGACCTAAAAGGTATGAGATATGAACCTTTGTTTCCATATTTTAAGGATCTTTATGATAAAGGCGCTTTTGTTGTTGTATGCGGTGATTATGTAACCACAGATGATGGCTGTGGAATAGTGCATACGGCTCCAGGATTTGGAGAAGATGACTATAATGTTTTAAAAGATACAGGAATACCTGTAGTGTGTCCAATAAATGATGAATGTAAGTTTACTGAAGAAGTTCCAGACTATAAGGATATTTTTGTAAAAGATGCAGATAAAAGTATAATAAAAAGATTAAAAGAAGAAGGAAAACTTATAAGAAAAGAAAATTTTGTTCATAGTTATCCATTCTGCTGGCGCACAGGTACACCGCTAATTTATAGAGCCATGGACTGCTGGTTTGTTAGTGTATCAAAACTTCGTGAAGCTTTATTAAATTCAAATTCACAAATTACATGGATTCCAGAACATTTAAAAAATGGAAGATTTGGCAAATGGCTTGAAGGAGCCAGAGACTGGGCTATTTCTAGAAATAGGTTTTGGGGAAATCCAATTCCTGTATGGATATCAGATTCATCAAATTATGTAGAAGTTATAGGATCTGTTAAAGAATTAGAAGAAAAAACTGGCAAAAAAATTAATGATTTACATAAACATTATATTGACCAGTTAACATGGCCTTCTCCAGATGGAAAAGGTGTAATGCGTAGAGTCCCGGATGTATTGGATTGCTGGTTTGAAAGTGGCAGTATGCCTTATGGACAATTACATTATCCTTTTGAAAATATAGACAGATTTGAAAAAATTTTTCCTGCTGACTTTGTAAGTGAAGGTTTAGATCAAACAAGAGGTTGGTTTTATACATTAAATGTAATATCTACAGCATTATTTAATAAACCTGCTTTTTATAATAATGTAACAAACGGCATTATTTTATCTGAAAATGGTGAGAAAATGTCAAAAAGTAAAAATAATTTTACAGACCCTGTAGATGTAATTAATAGTTATGGTGCTGATTCATTAAGATTTGCCTTAATGAATAGCGGAGCTGTACATGCTGATGATGTAAAATATTCCGATAGCCTTGTTAAAGATGTGTTAAAAACATTAATACTTCCATTGTGGAATTCCTATTCTTTTTTTGTAACTTATGCAAATTTAGATAAATTTGTACCTGACAAAAACAGTTTTAATAATGAAGATTTTAAATCTTTATCTAACCCAATGGATAAATGGATTATTTCTGTTTCAGAAAAACTTACCATGGATGTAACTGATTCATTTGAAAGATACGATCTACAGAGTGTTTGTAACCATTTAGTTCAGTTTATTGATAGTTTGAATAATTGGTACATAAGAAGAAACAGAAGAAGATTTTGGAAATCTGAAAATGATAATGATAAAAAAACAGCTTATTCAGTACTTTATGTTGTTCTTATGAAATACATAAAACTGGCATGTCCAATTATTCCTTTCATCACTGAAGAAATATATCTGAATTTAAGAACAAAAAAGGATCCTGTGTCTGTACATTTATGTGATTATCCACTTTATAACGAAAACAACAGAGATTTAAATCTGGAAAGGATGATGAATCTAACAGTTAAAGCCATTACAATGGGTAGATCTCTAAGGAGTATTGGCAACATTAAAAATAGACAGCCACTTAACAGACTTTTTATAGTTGATTCAAATTCTGAAGACAGAAATATATTGAAAAAAATGAAGGATATTATTGCTGAAGAATTAAATGTAAAAAATGTTGAAATTCAAAGTAATGAATCAGAATTGGTAGATTATACAGCTAAAGCAAATTTTAAAGTTCTTGGAAGTAAACTTGGTAAGCATATGAAGGAAGTGGCATCTAAAATTCAGGAATTTGGCTCTGATGCTATTGCTTCATTATTATCAAATAAAAAAAATAAGTTAAGTATAAAGTATGGTGAAGATAATTCTTTAGATATATCACAGAATGATTTGATTATTCAAAGAAATGAAAAACCTAATTTAAAAATTTTAAATGAAGATTTTTTGACGTTAGGATTTGATACAGAAATAACAGAAGAACTGGAAAATGAAGGTATAGCTAGAGATTTAATCAGAAGTATTCAAACAAAAAGAAAAGAAGAGGATTTTAATGTTGCTGATAGGATTAAAACGTCAATTATAGGACATGAAAACATATGTAGAGCAGTAGAGCAGTATAAAGATTATATTTCTAATGAAACATTATCCATTGAAATAAGTTTTATAATAGATGATAAAATGGAAGATGAATTCAGATTAGAGTTAAAAAAATTATGAAAAAATTAAAATTTATATCAATTATATTTATAGCTTTCTTTTTTTTCTCATGTGCAACTAATAATCCTTTCACTGATAATAATCCATATGTTTCAGTAATAGGTGAACCTGGAGATTATATTTTTACAACATCAGATCAAGCATTAATTAATCAGTTTGTTAGTGTTGAAAAAGTATCATTTTACAGGATTTCAGGATCTTATAATCCTGTAAATCAGAATTATTATGGAGCACTTGAAGGAAAATTCAGTAAATTTATAGCTGAAACAGGTTTAAATCTTTCAAATGAATTTAAAAAAATAAAAATTAATAACCTTAATGTATGGGTTCATAATAAATCATCTCTTCAGATTGTTGTTCCCGCAAATGGAATAATTTTATTTGCAAATAAGGATATAGATTCAGTTTATGAAATGACTTATAAATTTAAAGAAACTAGATTATCTCCAGAAATAACCAGATCTTTGATTAATGCTGAAACTTCTTTGTACATTAAAAAGCCGTCAGTAATGCCAAATTTTGGATTAGATTTATCTGATAGTTCATTAGAAAGATTTGATTACATTTTTCTGTCAGTAAATAAAAATGATAACAGTAAAAAATATAGCGTGGAGTTTAGTATGACTTCTCAAGAATTTTCTGATAGTTTTTTTAAATTAATAAAAATGGCATACACTACAGCTAAAAGACAAGAAGGAATTAGACCAAGTGTTGAACAGCTAAAAGAAACAATCACGCAAGAATTAAAATCTGTTTATCTTAAAAATCAGGATTATTCAGATGAAATAGTTTTGGATATTATTGATGTAAAAATATAAATAAAAAAGGATTATAAAAATATGGAAAGCAAAATATTATTTTCAGCTATACAACCATCTGGAATACTGACTTTAGGTAATTATATTGGGGCTATTTCAAACTGGATTAAATTATTGGATACAGAATATAACTGCATTTTTTCCATAGCAGATTTACATACACTTACAGTGAAACAGGATCCTGTACAATTTAAACAAAATGTGTTTGATCTTGCAGCAACATATCTAGCATGTGATTTAAATCCAGATAAATGCATATTTTTTTTACAGTCAAGTGTTCACCAACATACAGAACTAACATGGATACTTAATACCATTACATATCCAGGTGAATTACAGAGAATGACCCAGTTTAAAGATAAAAGTAAATCTCATTCTGATAATATTAATATGGGGTTAATGGACTATCCGGTTTTAATGGCATCTGATATTTTGTTATATAATACAAATCTTGTTCCTGTAGGTGCTGATCAGAAACAACATCTGGAATTAGCAAGGAATTTGGCTGAAAGATTTAACAACAGATACACAGATACATTTATTATACCAGAACCATATATATCAGAAAATGGTGCAAAAATTATGAGTCTTCAAAATCCTGATAAAAAAATGTCAAAATCAGATGCAAATTTAAACTCATTTATAAGTTTAAATGATGATGAAAATACAATAATAAAAAAATTTAAAAAAGCAGTTACTGACAGTGAAAATGAAGTTAGATATGATGCTATAAATAAAGCTGGGATATCTAATTTATTAACAATATATTCTGTTATGACAGGAAAAACAATTAAGGAATCTGAAAATGAATTTTCTGGGCATGGATATGGTGTTTTTAAAACATCTGTAGCAGAAGCTGTAGCAGAAGTTTTAATTCCACTCCAGAAAAGGAAAACCCAATTCCTTTCGGATAAAGGCTACATAGAAAACGTACTTAAAAATGGAGCAGAAAAAGCATTAGATAAAGCGGAAAAGAAAATTAAACAAGTTTATAACACAATAGGTATTCTTTACCAAAAGTAATTTTACCAGGAATAATACTTGGTTTGGATACTGTCCAGACATTCATCTAATATACTCTGAATGTTCATTTTTTGAAATGAATCACTTTCTATCATAGTATCTGGATTTAAAAGCGGATGTTTTGGACTAAAAATTGTACAGCAATCATCATAAGGCAGAATGCTTGTTTCATAAGTTCCCATTTTTTTAGCTATATCAATAATAAAATCTTTATCATGCCCTATAAGTGGTCTAAAAACTGGTAAATCAGTCATGCTATTTGTAAAAGAAATACTATCTAATGTTTGAGAGGCTACCTGTGCTAAAGATTCACCTGTTATAAGTGCTTTTGCATTTATTTTTTTTGCAAGCTCAGTAGAAACTTTAATCATGGATGCTCTCATCATTAAAGTATGCTCACTTTCGCTAGAATGATCTTTTATCCACAGTTCAGCTTTGGTAAAATTTACTACATTTAAACTTATACCACAGTTCCATTTGGCTAATATTTCAGCTAAATGTTCCACTTTAGTTAATGCCTGTTCTGAAGTGTATGGATAAGCATGAAAATATATACAATCAATTTTCATACCTCTGCTAGACATAAGATAGCCTGCTACAGGTGAATCTATCCCACCAGAAAGAAGTAAAAGGCCTTTTCCTGATACACCACAGGGAAGTCCAGATGGGCCTGAAAGGTCAGAAGTATAAATATATGCTTTATCTCTTATTTCTATATTTAATGTTTTTTCTGGGTTATCCAGTTTTACTTTCATATTTGGATATTTATCCAATATTACTCCACCTAGTTCGCATGAAATTTTATAGCTATTATACATAAAATTTTTATCAGCTCTTTTTGAAATAACTTTAAAAGTGCCAATTCCATTATCAAAAGGAGCATAAGAAATTACATTATTTACCTCATTTACAATAGAATCCCAATTTTTATCTGTTACATATGATTTAGAAAAAGCTACAACACCAAAAGTAGTACTTAAAACACTTATAATTAAGCTATCAGGACAGTCTGTACAATAAAGATAAAGTCTACCTTTTTCTTTTTTTATTCTGCTATAATATGGTCTTAATCTGAGTTTTATATTGTTTTTAAGTCTTTTTTCAAAAAGAGGTCTATTTAATCCTTTTAAGCTGATTTCTCCAAGTTTAATTAAAAATAGTTTTTCTTCCATATAATCAATTCTCCTTAAGAATTTATTTTACAATCTTATAAATTGAATCACATAAATCTTTAACATCATTTAATTTATTTAAAATACCAAATGACACTCTTATACTTCCTTTGATTAAATTATCAGGAATCCCAAATCCTTTTAATGTTTGTTCTACCTTACCTCTGGAATTGGAATTACATGCACTACCAGAAGAAACACAAAACCCTGCATCAGACAGTAATCTTAAAGTTACTTCAGATGGAATATTTGGTATGGAAAAATTAATAATATATGGGGAACTTTTAGGTAAATCTAAACTTAAAACAGGCAGATTATTATTTAAAAGAAAAGCTCTGAAAAATGAATTCAACGAATATACATATTCATAGTTCTCATCTAAATTATTTAAAGCATCATTTAAAGCAGTAAATGAAGCATATATTCCTGGAACATTTTCTGTTCCACCACGTAAACCTGATTCCTGACCTCCAGCCTTATTTAATGCAATAATGTTTTTATTTCTATTATAAAGTATACCAACACCTTTAGGACCATAAAACTTATGTGCAGAGAAAGAAGATGAATCCAAATCTATTGCACTTGGATAGAAACTTATCTTTCCTAAAGCTTGAACAGCGTCTGAATGAATATGAATTTTTCTATTTTTATCTTTTTCATATGCTCTTATTAAAGTAATTGCTTCTTCAATATTCAATATATTCCCTGTTACATTATTTACTTTCATAAGACATACCATCTTGGTTTTATCAGAAAGTAATAATTTAAGTTTCTCAAGATTGATCATCCCTTTTTCACAATCAATCTTCTTTAAATGTATATTATGATTTGATAATGATTTTGAAAACTCTAATATTGAAGAGTGTTCAACTGAAGTGGTTATTATCTCGGATTCAGAAGGGTAGCTGAATAGATGTTGGATAATAATATTGTTTGATTCTGTTCCACCTGACGTAAAAAAAACATTATCTGTAGAGCATTTTAACAAAATTGAAAATTTTTCTCTTATTTTTTCTAATTCAATTTTTGCTTCTTTACCTAAATAATGTAATGATGAAGGATTAGCGTAAAATTTTTTTGAAAAATTAATATAACTATCAAGTGCTTGATCACTGATTAATGATGTTGCTGTCCAATCAAAATATTTCATTTTTAAGTACCATTTTAATTAAATTTTTTTCAACATCCCTTTTTATTGTTTTACCAAAATTTTTAAGTAAAATAAAAGAAATTTTTTCTGATGAATTTTTTTTATCTTTTAATAAAAATGAATAAAATAATTCAAAATTATCATCTTTTACAACTACCAGATTATCCATAATAGAGTATTGATTTAAAATATTTATAGTCATATTAAAAAATTTTCTACTGCATAATTTTAATTTATATGATAAACAAAGAGACCAATAAATACCAATACCTACAGCTTTACCATGGCTTATACTGAAATCATATAAACTTTCTAAGGCATGGGCAAAAGTATGACCTAAATTTAAATTTACTCTGATATTCTTATTATCAAACGGATCTTTTAAAACATATGATTTTTTTATTTTAATTGACTCTTTAATTATTTTTAATATAAAAACTGCATCCTTCTTATAAAACAAATTTACATTATCAATTAAATATTTAAAAAAAATTTTATTTTTTGTAATAAGTGAATATTTGATTATTTCACCAATACTGGAAAAATAGTCATTTTCAGATAAGAAATTTAAAACATCTGTATTTATTATTATTTCTTTTGGATAATAAAAGGAACCTATTAAATTTTTTGTTCCATTATAATTAATACCTGTTTTACCTCCAATTGATGCGTCAACCATAGCTAATAGAGTAGTGGGTACAATAATAAAATTTATGCCCCTTAAGTAAATAGATGAAGCAAATCCAACTAAATCACTTAAAGTGCCTCCACCAAAACATACTACTATGGAATTTCTCCTTACAGAATTTTTATAAAAAAAATCTAGAATTTGAATTAGATAAAACTGTGTTTTTATTTCTTCTTTATCAGAATTAATAATTAATAGTTTTTTTGGCTCTATTGGTAAAAATTTATATGTATTTTTATCACAAATAAAATAAGCATCTTCATTTTCAATTATTAACAATTTTTCTTTTAAATTATCAGAAAAGACTATTTTAGAAAATTTATTCAACATATTTTACCAGTTTATTGTATAGCTTATTATAATGTTTTTTACCAGTTTCATCATATAGGTTTAGATAACTGAATGCAGTATCTGAAACAGCTTTATTAAACGATGTTTCAACCTGAAATTTATATCCATTTGAAAGACTTATAAGTTCAACAAAGCCTAAAAATTTATTATCATATTCGCAAATTTTTAAGATATTTGAAATGAATGCATTAATTTTGTTTTCATCAGTATAGTAATAAATAAAGTTTGGTATTTTTTCTTTTAAAAAACCATTATCAGAAAAATCTAAGAATTTGGAAATTTTTAATATTGAAGTTATTTTTTCATCAAATAATAAATATCTATCTTTAAAGAGAAGAGTACCTTTTAGCTGATTATTATTTGGTTTTCTTTTTATATAATTGTTTAATACATTTATTTTATCATACGGTATAACAACTAATTTTCTTTTCTTTTTTATTTTAAGATAGTTAAAGGAAATTCCATTGATTACTAGATTGTTTTCTGAATCTTTCAAATATTCAATTTCTACTTCCGTTTTTTTATTTTTATATTCTTTGGAGCTGGAATATAAATTTTGAACAATACTACTTGAAATACTATCTATCCATTTAGGCATAATAGGAGATACTGTTCTGGCATATAGTCTAGTGGTGTAAACAATCTCTCCAGCTAATATAAACTGAGGTTGATTTTTAAACCATGCAGAACCAGGATGAATATATATTTCTTTTGCTGTAATAGAGTGATAAGAATTATCTTTTTTATTTTTAACGCAAATAAATTGTCTTAAACCAGAAGCCATGGAAATAATACAATCTTTATAATATTTGTTTAGGAAACTAAATCCTTCTGTTTTAACGGGAATACCAATTTCTCTTGTAATTTCGCATAATTGCTCTGTTACATGAACTATTTCATCCATTGACTGTTTATCTAAAAAATTATTATTACAAAATTTTTCTCTTTTTTTATTTGTATTTAAACTTATATATTTCAAATATAAATTAACACAATCTATAAAATCTCCATATTCTGTACTTTGATTTTTTCTAAATGCTCTAGCTTCATCTTCTAATCCTACAGGGTAAATATAAGGTGTTTTACAAGATAAAAAACTGATACTGATGATTGTAGGATATATTATCTCAGGTTCTCTAATTACAGCTTCCACTAAGGCTCTACTATGTCTAGGTAAAAGTGGATATTTAACCATCAATTCACCTATTTTTGTCAAATGTCTTTTTTCATCTATAGCTGATAGCATCAGCAAAGTTTTTTCTCCGCTTTTTAATGCATTTTTTCCGGGCTGAGTTATAAATGGAAAATTTTCAAAATCAAAAATACCTAAATCAGACATTCTTAAAACAACCTCAGAAAGATCAGTTCTAAGTATTTCTTCCTTGGTGTACATATCTTTTTCTTTAAATTCTTTGCTTGAATATAGTCTAAAACATATTCCATCAGAAGTTCTTCCAGCTCTTCCAGCTCTTTGCATGGCTGAAGCTTTACTAATCTGCTGTGTTTGTAATGCTGATGTGAAATTTGTTTGATTATATGAATTAAACTTAGCATAACCACTATCAATAACAATAGTTATTCCATCTATTGTTAAACTTGTTTCAGCAATATTTGTTGCAAAAACAATTTTAATTTTTCCTTCTTCAGTTGGAGTAAAAACCCGTTCCTGTTCTTCTTTATTAAGTCTTCCATATAACGGGTAGAGCTGAAGTAAGGACGTATCACAATTCATCATTACATTCATCATTGATTTTTTTATTTCATATTCACCAGGTAAAAAAACAAGTGTATCTAAATTTATTTTTTTATTATTTGAAATAAAACGCTGCGTGATTTCATTTATAAGTGAGCTAATTTTATCAATTATCAAATCTTCATTATATTCTTTATCTAAATTTAAATATTTAATATCTACATTATATTTTTTACCTTTAATTGAAACTATTGGTGCATTTTTACCATTTTTTAAAGCAAAAAATTTTGAAAAAACTTCAGTATTAATGGTTGCAGATGAGATAATCAATTTAAAATCATCTCTATATGATAATATCTGTTTTAATAAACCTAAAATAAAATCAATATTCAAACTTCTTTCATGAGCTTCATCTACCATGATAATGGAATATTTACTTAAAGCAGGATCAGCTTTTAATTCCTGAAGTAACATTCCGTCAGTTAAGATTTTAATTTTTGTGTTCTCTGTTGTTGTATCATAGAATCTCATTTTATAAGCGCAATAAGAGGGATCTAAGTTCTCATCTGATAGTTGTTTATTAATAAATTCACAAACAGAAAGAGTTGCTATTCTTCTTGGCTGAGTTATTCCAATTAAACCATTAAATCCTGCTTCTTTTAGAATAAGAGGTATCTGTGTTGTTTTACCACTTCCTGTAGGACTTTCTATAATTACAACATTATTATCTTTTAAGGCACTAAGAATCTGATCTCTATTATCCCAAACTGGAAGATTGTTAGGTTTTATCATTTGATAGTCCTAGAATAAAGTCAAAACTTATGTCGTCATAGATTTCCATTTTTTTAATATTTTTTATACTATATTTATCTTTTTCCTCACTATAAGAAAAAACAACAAAAGGAATAGATAATTGTTGTGCATACGCAAACTGATGACCTAGTGATTTATTACCACAGTATATGTCTGAACTGATATTATTTTTATTTAACAAATCAAGTAGCTTAAAAGCCCATTTTTGATTTGTAATTAGAAAATCAGCAGATTTAATATTATCAAAAGAGCATTTTTTTAACTCTGTTAATGCTGATATTAATCTGTCTAAGCCAATACTTCCTCCAACTCCAGAAATTTTTTTATTAATATATAATGATGATAAATTGTCGTATCTTCCTCCAGAGCAAACTGAACCCATAAATTCTACACCACTTAAAAATGTTTCAAAAACAATACCCGTATAATAGTCCAGACCTCTGGTTATTGATGTATCTAAAACAAAATAATCAGAAAGATTTAAAAGTTTAATTTGATCAAAAACATCATTTAATAATGATAAATATTCATTTTCCATTCCAATAAGGTTTATTAATTCATTAATATCTTTTACAGAAATAAAATCTAAAATACTGTTTACATCCATTTCAGATAGACCAGTTTGATATAGTGATTCCTTAACTTTATCAATACCTATCTTTTTTAACTTGTCTAAAATTTTAAGAATTTCATTATCATCATTAGCAATATTTTTTGTTTTTAAATATTCATTAAGTAAACCTCTATGTGAAATGTGTATTTTAAAATTGTCTACATTTAAGTTTTTAAAACATTTATAAATTAAAAATAAAACTTGAAAATCAGAGTAAATGGAATCAGAGCCTAAAATATCAAAATCACATTGTGTAAATTCTCTAAATCTACCTTTTTGTGGTTTTTCTCCTCTCCAGACCTTACTAATTTGATAACATTTTAATGGGAAAACCAGGTTTTCATAATTTAACGCTGAAAATCTGGCAAGAGGAACGGTATGATCAAATCTTAATGCAATATCTCTATCCCCATTATCTTTAAATCTAAAAACTTGCTTATCAGTTTCTCCTCCGCCTTTTCCCAATAGAATATCTGAATACTCTAAAGCAGGAGTATCTATAGGAGAAAAACCATTCAATCTAAAAGTGTTCTTAATAGTATCAATAAGTGTTTGTTTATATGTTTCTGCTTTGGGAAGACTATCTCTAAATCCTTTTAAAATTTTTGGTTCAATCATGTTAACCTCAATAATTTATTTATGTGTACTGCGTGTATGATACTAAATTATAAGTAGTTAGTTTTTTATGTTCAATCTAGTTGGAGTATTGAATACAAATATATTATTTGATAATTTAAAATATAATGAAAATAAGATACAAAAAAGATCAGAATAAAGCAAAACCTTTGGCTAAGATCTATACTAATTCAGAGCACAATATAGATATAAATAAAGTTGATAAGGACGCAATTAAAATTATAAAAAAACTAACGGATTCTGGATTTAATGCCTATATTGTTGGAGGAGCTGTTAGAGATTTATTATTAGGAATTAATCCAAAAGATTTTGATGTTGTCACATCTGCAAGTCCTGCACAGGTAAGACGTTTATTTTATAATTCAAGAATCATTGGGAAACGTTTCTTATTGGTTCATGTTGCATTTGGACATAAAATAATTGAAGTTTCAACTTTTAGAGGAAAAGAATCTAACAACATCTTTGGTACTATAGAAGAAGATTCAAAACGCAGAGATTTTTCTTTAAACAGTTTGTATTACAATCCATTTGAACAGACAATTTTGGATTTTACAAACGGTTATAATGATATTAAAAAAAAAATAATAAAATCCTTAATTCCATTAAGATTCACATTTAAAGAAGATCCTGTAAGGATGATAAGAGCGGTAAAATATTCAGTTACTACAGGATTCAAAATTCCATTAAAACTTAAACTTACAATAAAATTTTTTTCTTCAGAACTTCAAAATGTAAGTCATTCAAGAATAACAGATGAAATAATAAAAATTCTTAACAGCGGACAGTCTTCTGAAATAATCAAACAGCTATATAACTTCCATTTACTTCAATTTATGCTTCCATTTTTATCGTTTATATCAGATAAGAATTCAATGCTTTCTAACCTAAAAGAACTTGATAGTAAAAAAGCTTCTGGTATTTCTTTATCTGATGGAATTTCAGCATTAATAAAATCATCACTCTATATTAATCCAAATCTTAATGAACCCCAGGAAATTAAATCTGATCTTTTCAGGCAGGCTAAAGTACTCTTAAATCCAATAACACCACCAAATTTTGATATAGAAACCGCTTGTTCTAATTTTATGAAAGATAATGGTATCATAAATAGTGAAATACCCAAGAAAAAGGTACCTAAAATTCAGAAAAAGAACTTTTATTTTAAAAGAAGAAAGCAAAGAAAAAAAAATATCTTATAAATCCCAAACGTTAAAACTTAGATTTAAATTATTAATTCTGATATCACCATATTTTTCAATAGAATCAGAAATAAAATCTTTAAGTTCGTTTTCTTCATTATGTGTAAGCCTAATAGGAGTTCTAAGCGTAATATTAATTACATACCTCTGAAATACTTCTGTATAATTGAATTCTTCTATCTTTAGATCTTTTCCATAAGCATAAAGGCACTGATTTATCATTTGCTTTAATGTGTTTTCAGTAATAGCTGTTTCTGTAGGTTTACTGAATTCTGGTTTTACTAATGTTTTTTCTTTTTTTATTTTTCTTTTTCCAAAACTTAGTTTTCTTGATATGGTAGAGATGATAGAATCATAGACTATTGCTGGATAGAATCTTGTAATTTGAATAGGAGAAACAGGAATAATATGCTTACCTTCATTATATCTAATTTGAAGTGCAGTATCAATTTCATCTTTAGTTGCAATATCTTCAATATGCAAAATAACTTCAGGATATGGAAGATTTAATACTTCTGTAATTTTTTGTGCCATTTTTTCAGATGTCCCAATAATTAAAATTTTTCTAAACTTTTCAGTTGATAATACTTTTAATATTTGGTTTCTATGATCCTGATTACTGAATACAGCACACTTTACTGCAGAAAGGAAATTATTTTCCTGTTTTGCACTTTTACCAGCTAGAATTTTATCATTTTTTATTAGTAAGCCATCATCAATAATTAGGCTAATTCTGTATTTCTGTGCAATAAATTGAGCTCTATAGCTTTTCCCTGTTCCGCTTCTACCAACAAGAGCATAAACCTTAGGAGTCTTTCTGTACTTAAAAAAATATTTTAAAAAAGACATGTTTTAATTATAAATGTATTATTTTATAATGTTAATATTATACTTTTGAATCTAACAAATTATTTGGAGTGAAATTGAAATTAAGAACATTTAAAAAAGGTGGAGTACACCCAAATGATAAAAAAAATTTAACTAAAGATAAGGATATCAGAATTTTGAATAACGTAGATGAAGTTATTATTCCGTTGTCACAACATTTAGGTGCTCCAGCTATATTAATTAAAAACATTGGAGATCATGTTGAAAAAGGTGAAATAATTGCAAAATCTTCTACATTAATTTCAGCAAATATTCATGCTTCTTTAAGTGGAGTTATTTCAGAGATTAAAAAAATCACACTACAAAATAGTGTTGAATCAGATGCCGTAGTAATAAAAGCAGATACAATACAACCAACATTATTTACAGAAAAATATGATTTTAACTTATTAAGTGCAGAAAAAATATTGGACATAATCAATAGTTCAGGAATTGTTGGACAGGGTGGTGCAACTTTTCCAACTACTGTAAAGCTATCAATTCCTAAAGAAAAAAATTTGGATTATCTGATTGTTAATGGTGTAGAGTGTGAACCATACTTAACCTCAGATTATAGATTAATGATTGAAAAAACAGATGATATCTTAAATGGAATAAAAATATGTCAAAAACTTTTGAATCCACAAAAAACTTTAATTGGTATAGAAGCAAATAAAATTGATGCTTTTAATTTAATAAAAGAAAAAGCAAAAGGAACAGAAATAGAACCTGTGTTATTAAAAATAAAATATCCCCAAGGAGACGAAAAACAATTAATTAGTGCTTTGACTCATAGAGAAGTTCCTTCTGGGAAACTACCTTTAGATGTAAGCTGTGTTGTTATAAATCTTGGCACAATATGGTCCATATTTAAAGCTGTAGTTTATAAAATGCCACTAATAGAAAGAATAGTAACTGTTTCAGGTGAATGTATAGAAAATCCGTCAAATTTACTTGTACCTATAGGAACACCAATATCTCATTTAATTAAGGAATGTAATGGATTTAAATCCGAACCTGATAAAATTATTTCTGGCGGACCTATGATGGGGTTTTCTTTTTATAATTTAAATTTACCTGTATGTAAAGGAACAAGTGGTATAATAGCCATAAAAAATGAAATAAAGAATAAGAAAACAAACTGTATTCATTGCGGTAAATGTGTTGCAGCATGTCCTATGGGGCTACAACCTTTACAGATGTACAAATATATAGTTAATTCTTTATATGATAAAGCTAATAAAATAGGTCTTATGGATTGTAAGGAGTGCGGATGTTGTTCTTATGTTTGTCCTGCACATTTAGATTTGGTTCAATCCTTTAAACTAGGGAAAAAATTAGGAAGAAAAAAATGAAAATTATTAGTTCGTCACCTCATTTTCATAATTCAGACAGTACTTCATCTATCATGCTTAATGTAGCCATATCTTTAACACCTGCATGGATATGGGGATGTATAATTTTTGGTTCCAAAGCTTTAATAGTAATGATTATAAGTATTCTAAGTTCTGTTTTGACTGAATACATTTTAAATTTATTCACTAAAGAAAAAACAGTTACAGATTTTTCAGCATTAGTTACTGGTATTTTAATTGGTATGAACATGAGTTCAGATGTACCGCTGTTTATTCCTATAATAGCAAGTATTTTTGCTATTTTTGTTGTTAAATGGACTTTTGGAGGATTAGGTTGCAACTGGGCTAATCCAGCCATTTCAGGTAGAATTTTTGTTTTTTATTCTTTTACATCAGCTATGACAAAATATACCATACCCACAATATTGACAAAAAACTCTGTTATTGTAAGTGAAGCTTCCCCTCTTTCTTTAATTAAAACTGCAGTTACATCTGGCCAATCAAATCTTAAATCATCTTTAGATATACTTTATTCAGAAAACTTTCCTACAACTGATTTTGCAAAATTTTTAAGTTCAAAAACAGGATTTAATGCTTACAATATAGATGCGTTTTTTGGATTTATACCTGGTTCCATAGGAGAAATATCCAAGCTATTGTTAATAATTGGTGGTATTTATCTTGTACTGAAAAAAGTAATAACCATTCATATTCCTTTAAGTTTTTTAGGCAGTTTTTCTATTTTAACATGGATTTTTGGAGGTATTCCATTTGGATTAGGCTTATTTAATGGAGATGTAATATCATCATTACTTAGAGGTGGATTAATATTAGGTGCAATTTTTATGGCTACAGATAGCGTAACTAGTCCAATAACAAATAAAGGAAGAGTAATATTTGGTTGTGGTTGTGGCTTTATTTGTTTTTTATTCAGAACATTTGGTTCTCTACCTGAATCTGTCAGTATAGCTATACTTATGATGAATATTTTTACTCCAACAATAGATAGATTTATTATCCCAAAAAAATATGGTCTAATTAAGGAGTTGAAATGAAATTATTTTTTAAAACTGCACTTGTACTTGGTCTCATATGTTCAATATCAGGAGCAATTTTAGTTTTAGTTAATAACATTACATCTGATAGAATAGAACTTAATGAATTTAACAAACTAAATTTAGCACTCAATAAAGTTTCATTTAATAACAATATTTCTGATAAAGTAGAAGTAACAGATAATCATTCAATTGATTCATATTACAATTTAATGGATTTTAAAACCAATTCTCTTAAAGGCTATATTTTAAGTTTAAAAGGTAATGGCTATGGAGGAGAAATTTCTTTATTAGCCAGTTACGACACAAAAGGTAATATAATGGCTGTAGAATTGATTAGTAACTCTGAAACACCTGGAGTTGGAAAGAAAGCTGAAAATAAAGGTTATATGGATAAATATATAGGTAAAGGTTCAGATATAGCCATACCACTAAACAAAAACCAGTTATCTGATCCAGATAAAAACCTTGTTAGTGGTGCAACAATTACTTTTACATCAATTTCAAAGATGTTGAATGAAGGAAGTTTCTTTGTTAAAAATCTTGGAGAAAAAAATGAATACTGATATAAAAAATTTCATTA
Source organism: uncultured Spirochaetales bacterium (assembly GCA_902773355.1). Taxonomy (GTDB): domain Bacteria; phylum Spirochaetota; class Spirochaetia; order Sphaerochaetales; family Sphaerochaetaceae; genus CACYEI01. The sequence goes on along the minus strand of CACYEI010000068.1, from coordinate 22,615 downwards.
AAGGCATAGTAAAGGAAAATCCAACATTTGTAATCATGCTTGGAATGTGCCCTACATTAGCAGTAACAACACAGTTTATAAATGCATTAAGTATGGGAATAGGTGTTATTTTTGTTTTGCTGCTAAGTAATATTATTATTTCAATTTTAAAAAATTTAATTCCAAACAGTATCCGTATTCCATGCTATATTGTAATTATTTCTGCTTTTGTAACAATTTTAGAAATGTTATTTCATGCATTTCTACCTGAAGTATATAATTCTTTAGGAGTCTATTTACCACTGATAGTAGTTAATTGCATTATTTTAGGTAGGGCAGAGGCATTTGCAAGTAAAAATAATGTTATTAACAGTATTTTTGATGCATTAGGAATGGGCTTGGGATTTACTCTTTCCCTATCTTTTATTTCATTAATCAGAGAAGCAATAGGAAATGGAACTATTACATTATTCCCTATAGGAAGGTGGAGTGGTGTAATAAAGATACCTATCCTAAATAATAGTCCAATTAGAGTTTTAGCTTTGCCTGCTGGAGCTCTTCTTTTTATGGGTTATATGAAAGCATTGTTTGATTACCTATCTTCAAAAAGGAAAAAAATATGACATATTTAGGAATCATTATTACTTTTATTTTTATCAATAATTTCATACTGGTTAAATTTTTAGGTTTATGCCCCTTTATTGGTGTATCAAAAAATAGTGAAAGTGCTATTGGAATGGGTCTTTCAGTAACTTTTGTAACTGCCACAGCATCTGTAATCTGTTATCTCTCTTACTATATGTTACTTGTTCCGTTAAAACTAGAATATTTAAGAACAATGGTTTTTATACTAATCATAGCAACTCTTGTACAATTAATTGAAATGGTTATAAAAAAAGTAAGTCCAGCACTGTATAAAGCATTAGGTATATATCTTCCTTTAATTACAACAAACTGTGCTGTTTTAGGGATAAGCATAATCAATATTGATGAATCATATAATTTACTTGAATCTTTTATAGCTGGAATATCAGCAGGTTTAGGTTTTACATTAGCAATTATATTAATGAGCAATATCAGAGAAAAACTCAGTATAACACCAGTAAGAAAATGGTTCAAAGATGTACCTATTACTTTTATTTCTGCAGGTCTTATGGCTATGAGTTTTATGGCATTTGATAATAATTTATTAATAAACTTAGGTTTGACGGCATAGGTATAGACATGATTGTTTTTTATTCTTTTATAATACTTCTTTTAATAGGATCTATTTTAGGTTTTTTCCTGTCTGTTGCAGAAAAAAAACTTAAAATTAGTAAAGATTCAAAATTAATTGAACTAGAAAATGCTATGCCAGGTGCAAACTGTGGAATCTGCGGTTTTGCTGGCTGTGTATCTTATGCTGAAGCAATATTTAACGGAAAAGCAAAAATAGGGCAATGTGCTCCAGGAGGTCAGAAAGTAGCAGATAAATGCTCAAGTATAATGGGTTTAAATCAGGAAAAGATTCAAAAACTTAAAGCTGTAGTTTTTTGTAATTCAGATTTAAATTCCACTGAAAAAGAATACAATTATAAAGGTCTAAATGATTGTAATAGCATGTATATGCTGTTTAAAGGCTCCTTTTCATGTAAGGAAGGCTGCCTACATTTAGGGTCATGTATAAATATATGCCCAGAAAATGCAATATTCAAAGATAGCAATGGAAGAATAAATGTTAATGAAGAATTATGTATAGGTTGCGGTAAATGTGTAAATATTTGTCCAACTCATGTAATTAAACTTATACCAGAACAGCAGAAATATTATGTTAAATGTAATAACCATCAAAAAGGTATATTTGTAAAAAAAGAGTGTAAGATTGGATGTATTGGCTGTAAGATTTGTCAAATTAAATATCCAGATTCTGGTTTTGTTGTTAATGATAATCTGGCATCATATTCCGATAAATCAACTATTTCAGAAAATACAAAAAAAGCTATGGAGAATTGTCCCCAAAATATTATTTTTCAAATTTAAATTAAAATATTGATTATATCAAATTTTTATGTAAGATAGAGATTAGTATTTGGAGAAAAAATTAATGAAATGCGTTGTTGGAGCTTACAGTCAGATTCCTGCAGGAGCAGATGATGATGAATATAAGGCTCTTACAGAAAATTTACTTGTTCCTCTTTTAAAAACAGTTTATGAATCAAATTCATTTAAGCTGGTTTTATATTTGGGCATACATATTTTTGAATGGATGGAACAAAATCACGCAGAAATAAACATGCTCATAAAAAATTTATGCAAACTAAACAAATTGGAACTTTTAACTGGTACATACTATGATAGTTTTCCAGGTTTGATACCAAGCTATGAAATCAGTTTGCAAATTGAAAAATCCACAACTTATCTTAGAAAGATGTTTTCAAAAAAACCCCATGGAATATGGTTGAATTATCAGGTTTTTAATCCATCAATTGTCCCTATTTTAGATAAATGTGCTTTAGATTATGTGGTTATTTCTAATAACAGTCATTCTGATTTAAAAATTCCAGAAGATCCATTTAAAATGGATGAACTGGGTAGAAAAGCAATCATTTTCCCTTTAAACAATGATTTTTCACAAATTGTAAAAGAAGCTTCTGTCCATAATAATTCTGAAAAATTTTATTCTGATGTTAAAAATTTATTATCAAATCTAAGTTCTTCTAAATTTAATTTACTTTTTTTTAATTTAGATTACTTATGTAATTGTAATTATTCATCATTTATATTTCCGTATATCTATGATAATACAAACTCTTCTTTTTTACTTTCAGAAATACTTGAGGAAAATGACAGATTGCCTTTTTCTTACTTACCTTCAGGTATATATGGAAATGATGTTAAATCAATTAAAGAATATTCGTTAAATGCACGTATTATTAATACGCCAGTTATTTCTAAACATTATCAAGAATTGAATTTTATAAGAGATTCATTAAGATCTGTTAAAAAAAATACAGATGAAAGAAAACATTTAGAGAATCTGATACATAAAGCCTCTTCCTCTTTGATATATTTGCCAGAATTCTATAACTATACAACAGTACAGAATTTAGCACATAAGAATATTTGTGAAGCGGAAGAATGTTTATATAATCTTGAATTATTACCAGAATTTCTCCAATTTGATCAGCTAGATGGTAGAGAAATGCCTGTGTATAACAAAAACTACATGGCTCATATCAATGAAAGGTCAGGTCATATTTCATCATATTTTCTTTTAAATAATCATTTAGATTTTTGTTATAATACAGGTAGTGGCATATTTTTTGATATATTCAATTCTTTAATATATCAAATAGAAAATATTGACAGAAAAAAAGCAGACTATTTGCTTATTTCTGAATTTCATAATAATCATACAAATATCAAAATAGAAAAGCACTATAAATTTAGACAGAATTACATATTCCTAACATTAAAAATTACTAATAATTCTAATAAAATCTATAAAAATATCTATTCTATTTCCTTAGATCTATCTTTTCCAAAAGAACCATCTTTTCAGGAATTTCAGGAAAATGTTCAAAGTCTGTCTTTAATAGATAAAAAAAATCCTGTTATTTTTAATTTGAATTCTACAGATAATTATAATATTTATACAAAAAATGTAGTTAGAGATTATTCATCTATTATTGGCATTAAACATTTTTATCAATATACTCATATTGAATTAAAAAAGGACATGACTATTAACCCAGATGAAATATATGAATGTTCGTTTACATTGAGATTAGATAAGAAAAAAACAGGAGAAACCATCTATGATACTAAATAATAAGAATATGTTAGATCAACTTAATACAGATTCCCAATCAGTTTGGAGGGGACTTTAACCCTGATAAAATAAAAAGTAGAATTACAGAATTAGAAAAAGAAATTTCAGATGAAAATTTTTGGAAAGACAAGCAAAATTCAGATTTAGTTTTTTCTGAACTGAATACACTAAAAGAAAAGGTCTCTTCTTTTTCTAATCTTTTAAACCAAATTTCTGAAACATATGAATTAATAGATTTATATGAAGAAGAAGATCCTGATAATTTGGTTTTATCTAAAGAAATAGATGATAAAATAGAAAAATTAAATTTTGAATTTAGAGAATTAAAGCTTAAAACACTTTTAAATGGGAAATATGATACTGGAGACATGTTTCTTACCATCCACTCTGGTGCAGGAGGAACAGAAGCTTCAGATTGGACTGGGATGCTTACAAGAATGTATTTAAGATGGTGTGAAAGACATAATTTTAAAGCTGTTATCTTAGATTCTTTAGATGATATTGCAGGATATAAGAGTATTACAATTTCAGTTTCTGGTGCCTACGCTTTTGGATTTTTAAAAGGTGAAGCAGGAGTACATAGATTAATAAGGATTTCACCATTTGATTCTAATGCTAGACGTCATACATCCTTTGCTTCAGTGTATGCCTCACCTGTTATAAATGATAATATTGATATTGATATTAAACCAGATGATATAAGAATTGATACATATAGAGCTGGAGGAGCAGGAGGTCAGCATGTTAATAAAACTGATTCAGCTGTCAGAATAACTCATTTCCCAACTGGAATAGTTGTTCAATGTCAAAATGAACGTTCTCAACAGATGAATAAAGATATGTGCTTTAAAATGCTTAGAAGTAGGTTATATGATTATTACAGTAAAAAACTTGAAGAACAGCATAAAGCTGAAGCTATAGAGAAAAAAGATATATCATGGGGTTCTCAGATAAGAAGTTACGTATTTCAGCCTTATACCATGGTTAAAGATACTAGAACTGGAGAACAAACGGGCAACATACAAGCTGTTATGGATGGTGAAATTGATAATTTTATTGAATCTTTTTTAATATGGAATAATGAAAATGGTATTGTTTAAAAATTATAGATTTATTTTTTGTTTTATTTTTCTAATTATACTTAGTAGTTTTATTTATGCAGCTGACTATAATGTAGGAATTTATCCAGATAATAGTGAAATAAGATCATTTATAAATATTAATTTTTTACAAAAACATTATACTGATAGTACTGCTGAAGTAATTAATAATAGATTAAATAAAGAAAACAAAATTACACTTGGTAGAAATCTAGCCAAAGCATATGAATCAGAAAAAGCATCTGATATTAGTTCTGCTGAATCTGTATATAACAACAGCAATATTGAACCAATTTTACCAGTTGACTTAACAGTTAAGATTATTGATATAAATGAAAATTTTTCAATAGATTCTACATCTCTTAATAATAAAACAGCTGAATATCTTACAAATAAATATAATTTAGATTTAATTATTTTTCCAATAAAGGAAGAACTATCTGATTTGAATTATTTAACTTTATATACTTATGATACAGAAACTAGAGAAATTAATTTAATTTATGGTGAAATAAAACAGACATCTGATGTTTATGGACCTTCAGTTCTAAAATCCATGGCATATTTATTCATGAATGACACAGATGCAGATCAGTTTATCTATAACTTAGAAAACGGTGTAGAAGATGTTAAATCTGAATTTGAATTTAATCTAACTTCAAATGTAAATGCTTCCGTCTATCTTGACGGCATATTATCAGGAATAACTCCGTTTGTATTTAAAGATTCTTTACCTATATCCATTTCTTTAAGATCAGATGGCTATATTGAGCAAACAATAAATATAACATCACCTCAGGAAAACATCTATGTAGAACTGAAACCCCAATGGATGTCTGATTTTAATTTCTACAATAAAGCAAGAAATAATTTTTATTGGGCATTTACTAGAGTTTTGTCTTCATTTGCTTTATCTATTGTTTCAAATTCAATAAATTTAGAAGATTTAAGACTTAGAAATGCAATAAAATCATTTGCCATAGGTACATCAGTTTTAAATTTGGTTGATTTATTCAGCAATCTATCAGATTACTACAGATTTGCTGATTACGTATCACCATAAAGGATAGTGTATGTTTAAATTTGGATTTGGTGCAAAACTTGCACAATTTTTTGGTTTTAGAAAAACACTGGATGATAAATTTTTTGATGACCTTGAAGATATGCTTATAGAGGGTGATTTTGGTGCAAAAAATGCTATGCTAATAAGTGAGCATGTAAATAAATTAAAGCCAAAAACAGAAGATGAATTTTTAAAACAAGTGAAAGAAATTCTTGATGATAAAATTTCTGGTATTCTGCTTGAACCTAACCCTAATGAATTAAATGTTTATTTAATATTAGGAGTTAACGGTGTTGGCAAAACAACTACAATAGCAAAACTTGCCAGTTATTATTCTAAAAAAAATTATAAAGTTGTTTTATCGGCAGGAGATACATTCCGAGCTGGAGCAATAGAACAGTTAGATCTTCATGCTAAAAGAACAAATACTAGAATTGTTAAACAGGAAAGTGGAAGCGATCCTGGAGCTGTGGTTTATGATGCCATTTCCAGCGCATTTGCCAAAGGTGATAATTTGATACTATGTGATACCGCTGGGAGGATGCATAATAAAGAAAATTTAATGAAAGAACTTCAAAAGACAGATAAAATAATAAAAAATAGAATTAAAGAACAAAATTATAAGAAAATACTGGTCTTGGATGCTACTACAGGTCAAAATTCTATAAGTCAGGCTAATTTATTTAATCAATTCATAGGTATAGATGCACTTATACTAACAAAGTATGATTCTATGTCTAAAGCGGGTGCCTTATTACAAATAGGTATTCCTGTAGCTTTTATTGGCACAGGAGAAAAATATGAAGATATTCAGATTTTTGATAAAGACAAGTTTTTATCTACACTGGCTGGTATTTGATTAAACAGGGTAATATTGAAATGAAAAAAGCTTTATTTGTTTTTTACTTATTGTTTTTTACATTTAATATATACAGTATCTCATATTATATTTCAAACTCAATAGGTCAAAAAATTAGTCCTACAAATGCTTCAGGAGTTTATAGAAACAATTATGTATTAAGAGTAGATGATAATTATGAGCAGTTATATAACAAAGGAGAACTAGTTAAAAGTTATACATATGAAACCATAGAGCCAACCAATCAGAATAATGTAACAGAAAAGACTGTTACAATATATGATTACAAGACATCTGTAAAAACAGAATATATATATCATGATGAGTTATTGGTTAAGTGTATAACAGAAGAAAAAGGTGTAAAAACAGAAGAAAACTTAGTCTATTCTGATTCTTCTCTAATATATATTTCCAAATCAGTTGATGGAAATATTCAAACAATAACTTACTTCTTAAGAAGTGCATATGATGGGAGTCTTATAGGAGTCAGAACATATTCTGATTCGTTAGTACTACTAGGTGAAGGTTATTTATATGAAGAAGATAATCTGTTCAGGGATGCTGGAGATGATTTTATTCTACAAGGAGATTTTGAAGTAACTGATTCAGGAGAAATTAAATATACAAGAAACAATGTAACTTATACTTTTATGCCATCTGGAAAAATTTTAAAAGCAGAATATACAGATTCAGTAACAGAATATTTTTATGATTCAAATGAAATTCTATTATATACTGTAGAAACAATAGGGAATGTAATAAAAACATCTTTTTATTCAAAAGATAATCAGAATTCACCAGAATCAGAATCAACTTCAATAAATGGAATAATTTCAGAAGAGATTATTTATGATAAAGAAGGTATGATTAAAATTATCTATTCAAATGGAAATAAAATTGGAACAGTTTATTATGAACCAGATAATTTAAGAGTTAAAAATGTAGTATATGAAAGGACTGCAATACGTAGATGAAACTTACTCTAAAAATCTGTTTTAAATATGCTTTTTCTAAATATAAAGCACAAAGAACCACAAATATTCTAATTATCATAGGTTTGTCTTTAGGCTTAGCTGCTTTGATTGTAATATCAGGAATGATGAACAATTTACAAAATTTCCAAATTAAAGGTTTAAAGAATATTCAATCATTTGACATATCAGTAAAGTCAGCTTCTCTATCAGCTGAAGATATTAAAAAAATAAAAGGTGTAGAGACAGCTTTTGAATTTTTAGACACAGCAGTACTTGTTTCAAATAAAAAAAACGGAAGAAATATTGGTCTAAGAATCAGAGGTCTAAATCTTGATGATATAAAAAATACAAGAATGATGGATGATATAAAAATAACAAATGATTTTAGCTCAATAAACCTATCTTATACCCTGTATAGCATATTAGATGCATCATATCTAAGTGAACTTAGTGTCACATTTCTAAATGACGGAAATACCATGAGAATTAAAGCGGATACAAAAAATTTATATGTTTCTGGTTTTTATACATCTAGTGTTTCAGAATTTAATAGAAATACTGCATTTATGGATTTATCATCACTCAAACATATCATTGGTGAAAAGGATCTAAAAATTGGTGTATTTATAAATGGTGAATTGAATAAAGTTGAATCTGAAATAAAGTTGTTAGATCCAAATGCTGAAATTATCAACTGGAAAAAAGCCAACAATGCAGTTTATAGTGCGTTATTATTAGAAAAAATAACCATGTATGTTTTTTTAGGTTTCATATTTATTATCATCAGTGTAAGTTTAAAAAATTCAACTACCAGACTCATTAGAAATAAAAGTAAAGAAACTGCCATGTTAAGAGCATTAGGCTTAAAGAAAAATAAAGTAGTACAAATTTTTTTGGAACAAGGATTAATTATTCTTATACTTGGAGAAATTTTTGGCCTTATACTTGGAATTATTATTCAATCAAATATTCAAACCATCCTTAATATTATTGATTTTATTATACGGTCATTAACTGGAACTGGAACTATATTGGGATCATTCCCATTTACAACTAACCTAAACGCTGTTGAAATTATTATTTCATGCATCATTATTTTTTTCATTGGAACTTTTTTTATTATTAGAAGTTGTAAAAAATTAAATAAATATGAAATTATGGAGATAATATTAAATGCATCCACTTGAAATAAACAATATATTCAAATCATTTAAAGCAGTAGAAAACAGAAATGAGTATATAACTATTCTATCTGGTATTTCTCTGACTGTAGAAACTGGAAAATCTGTTTCTATAATAGGTAAAAGTGGTACAGGTAAAAGTACTTTATTACAGATAGCTGGTGGACTAGATAAACCTACTTCAGGACATGTTTTTTGTGATGGAGTAGATATTACTACACTGAATGATTCAAAAGCATCACAATTTAGAAACAGGAAGATTGGTTTTATATTTCAGGCTCATCTTCTTTTAGATGATTTTAATGCATTAGAAAACGTAATGATTCCAGCACTGATTTCTGGTAAAAGTAAAAAGCAGGTTTTAGATAGAGCTAAAATGCTTTTATCTGATCTTGCGTTAGAAGATAGAATGTTCCATTCAACAGGTACATTAAGTGGAGGAGAAAAACAAAGAATTGCAATTTGTAGGGCATTGATTAATGAACCAGACATTATTTTAGCAGACGAACCTACAGGCTCACTGGATGAAGAAAATGCTTTGGAAGTTGAAGAGCTTCTGTTATCACAAGTCAAAAAAGAGAACCGAAGTCTTTTATTAGTTACTCACAATATTGAATTTGCTGAGAAATGTGATTATATGTATCTTTTAAAAAACCATAATTTAGAGCTTTTGAGGGAAAAAAATTGAACAGATTTACTTTTTTCTGGGCAGTTAGAAAGATCTTAAGAAGAAGTAGATTAACAGGATGCATGGTTTTAATTTGTCTTGTAACTGCTCCTCTTGTTTTAGCACTGGTCTTTTCCAGCAGTATGATGGCTGGAATAACAAACAAATACATCTATCTATCAAATGGTCATATTTTGGTTCATGGATTAAGTAATATAGAACCAGATAAAACAAATATTATATATGTTGACACTGTTATTTCAGGCTCAGCACTTGCATATTCTTCAGATTCTACAGCTTCATTTGTCATTAAGGGAATTACAAATTCATACTTTAATGAACAACGACAAAAACAATTAACATTTATAACTGAAGAAAATATCAATCAAAGTAATTTAAGTGGAATAACTTTAAGTAGAAAAACAGCTGAAAATTTAAATGTAAAAATTGGTGATAGAATAGCATTAATGATTGTGCCTGATTCCTCAAATAGTGTTGTTGCTCCAAAAATTGTTAGAGTTAATTCTTTATTTTACAGTGGATATGATCAACTGGATGAAAACCTGGCATTTGTAAGTTATGATTATGCTAGGACTCTTTTCCCTTCAGAAGAATCAATTTCTACAGAAATATTACTTTCAAATTCACTAATGGACAAAACAAACGTTATTACATCTAATTTTAATGATAACATTAAATATTCAACATGGGATCAAAATAATATCTCTGTTTACCAGAATTTTGTAACCAGCAGACAAATGATTATTATTATTTTATTACTTATTTCATGTGTTGCAGCATATTATTCAGCCAACATAGCGCAGCAGATGATACAAGATGATATGGTAGAAATAGCTACAGTGAAATTAATTGGTGGAAGTAACAAACTTATAGTTGCTTCATCTTTTATTAGTGTTTTTACTGTTACATTATTAGGTGTAATTATAGGTTTTTTCTTAGGCCTTTTCATTTCTTTTAATATAGGACCATTTCTATCTCATTTAGCTGAATCAGGTATAAGTGCCTTTTCATACTATCTATTGGATTTTGATATAACTATACCTTACTCAGATATATTTTTAGTTTTATCAAGTCTTCTTATCATATCAGTTATCAGTATTTTTATTTCTCTTAGAAAAACAAAACGTATTTCACCAATACAACTGTTCACAAGCCTTTGAAAAAATATAAAATTACACTATGAGTTTAGAAGTTTTTGTTTTAGGAACCAGCGGTATGTTACCTCTACCAGATAGACACCTAACAAGTACTATCATAAGAAGAAATGGACAGCTTTTTCTTTTTGATTGTGGAGAAGGTACTCAGGTTGCTTTAAAAAAAATAAATATGCATTGGAAAAAAATAGATTATATCTTCATTTCACATATGCATGCTGATCATGTAACGGGATTACCAGGACTTTTAATGCTTTCATCTCAAGTTGACAGAGATAAACCCCTATACATATATGGTCCAGAAATACTTAATGAATATATTAATTCAAACAGAAAACTTTTAGACATGTTTATTAATTATGAAATAATTTTTAAACCTGTTAAACTTGGAGTAAATTTAGAAACAGAAGAATTTATAATAAATTCAGTTCCATTACTTCATACAAAACCATGTTATGGATTTATTTTAAGAGAAAAAGACAGGGTAGGTGAGTTTAAGGTTGATAGAGCAGAAGAACTTGGAATACCAAAAGGACCTCTTTGGGGAAAACTTCAAAAAGGTGAAACAATAAATTATAATGGTAAAACGTTTAAGCCAGAGCAAGTACTTGGAGAAAAAAGGAAAGGAAATTCTTTTGCTTATATTACAGATACCATGTATTTATCTAGTATAAGTAATTATGTTAAAGATGTAGATATTTTAATATGTGAAGGTATGTTTACAAAAGATTTATCAGAAGATGCATATGAAAAAAAACATATGACTAGTTCACAAGCAGCAAAAATTGCTTTAGATGCAGGTGCAAAAAAACTATATCTTACACATTATAGCCCAAGATATTCATCATATGAATTAAAAAAATTATTAAATGAAGCTAGGGAAATATTTACCGAAACATATCTTGCAGAAGATGGGATGTATATTAGGATAGAGAATAATGACTGAATTATCTTATAAATCAAAAACAATCCTGATAGGATTCATGTTAGTTTTAATTTTTTATTTTCTTATTGCAGGAATTTTTGGTCCACGAGGTTTTATTTATAATAATTCAATTGGCAAAAAAATAGCCGTTCTAATGTCAGAAGAACAGAACTTAAATGATGAAATTGAAAGACTAAAGAAAATATCTGATTACTTAGATACTCCAGAAGGAAAGGAAAAAGTTGCTTCACAGCTTGGATATTATTTTTCAGATAATTTTGTTTACATCTATTCTGCTTCTTCAATGCAAACAGAAAACGGAAACTATGAATATGCCAGAGAGATTAACTCCACTGATTTTTATAATCCAATCTCAAACTTAACATGCTTTATTATTGCTTTACTACCAAGCATAATCATAAGCATGTTGTATTTTTTTATTATGCGAAATAGAAAAACAGAAATCTCAGATTATTCAGATAAAACAGGTATGGATATCAGTAAAATATAAGATTATAAAGAATTAGGATTTCTTCCATGACAGTTTTTATATTTTTTACCGCTACCACAAGGACAAGGATCATTTCTTCCAATCTTTGGAGTTGATCTTATTACCTGAATTGGTAATGTTTCATTTTGTTTAACTGGACTAGTTGAAGTTGAAGCAGAGTGGGTTTCTATTGTTTTAACTGCTGGTTTTTTTTGAACTTGAGGTGTTAAATTTATTTTAACTCCAATAACTGTTTTAATTACTGATGTTTTGATTTTAAACAACATATCATCAAAAATATCATAACCTTCAAGTTTGTATTCCAGTAAGGGATTTTTTTGTGCAAAAGATCTAAGTGATACAGAATCACGTAAATCTTCAAGTTCTTCCAGATGATTTTGCCATCTGTAATCAATATTTCTGAGATAAGTATGTAATACAAAAGCAGAAAAAATTTTAGGTTCAACAAGATTAATTTTATCATCTATTTCTTTTTTTATGCATGAATAAATTTTGTTGATTAATTCATTCTTTAACAGATTTTTATCATCCAACTCTGGAATATAATCATAACCTATAATATCTTTTAAATCTCTGCATATTGCTGTAAATTTTTCTTTTTCCTGTAAAGAAAAAGAACTATCTATAAGATCTTCTATGTATTCCTTAACATTACTTAAAACTCTATTAATGATATTTTCATCTTTTAATATTTCATCTCTTTGAGAATATATAAAGTTTCTCTGTTCATTTAAAACATCATCATATTCTAAAAGATTTTTTCTTATTTCAAAATTTCTTTCTTCCACTCTCTTTTGGGCATTTTCTATAGTTCTACTAACTAGAGGATGAGAAATAGGAGAGCCGTCATTTAAACCTAGTCTGCTCATTAGATTTTTTATATTGTCTTTAGCAAAAAGCCTCATAACAGTATCATCAAATGAAACAAAAAATCTGGAACAACCTGGATCCCCCTGCCTTCCGCTTCTTCCTCTTAGCTGATTATCTATCCTTCTTGATTCATGACGCTCTGTCCCCAGAATATACAAACCACCCAATGATTTTACCTTTTCATATTGTTCTAAATATTTAGGCATTATCTTTTCCTTAGCTAACCTTAATTCTTCTGGAGTAGCTTCAGAACCAACAATCTTTCTAGCCATAGCTTCAGGAGAGCCACCTAGCTTAATATCTGTTCCTCTCCCTGCCATATTAGTAGCTATGGTTACAGCACCAAGCATTCCAGCATTTTCAATAATTGAAGCTTCTCTTGCATGATTTTTAGCATTTAAAACTTCATGCGGAATACCCATTTTACGCATTAAAGCTGAAAGTAATTCTGATTTTTCTATTGAAACTGTTCCAACTAAAATAGGCTGACCTGTTTCATGCACTTTTTTTATTTCATTACAAATAGCGGTTAATTTGAATTTTTCATTTAAATAAACAGAATCATCATAATCAATTCTCTTTATTGGAAGATGTGTAGGTATGACAACAACATCTAAATTATAAATTGAATTAAATTCAGCACTTTCAGTATCAGCTGTACCTGTCATACCTGACAGCTTAGTATACATTCTGAAAAAATTCTGAAAAGTAATAGTAGCTAGGGTTCTGTTCTTTCCATAGATTTTTATATGTTCTTTTGCTTCTATAGCCTGATGAAGACCTTCACTATATCTTCTGCCATATAGAATACGACCAGTAAATTCATCAACAATCTGTATTTTATTATCCTGAATAACATAATCCACATCTTTTTTATAAAGATATTTTGCTACCATAGCCTGAGTTACATAATGAACATATTCAAAATTATTATCGTCATATATTGAGCCTGTAATAACATTCATTTTCTTTAAAAGCTCCTCTATATGTATGATACCTTCTTTTGTGAAACTGATTCTTTTTTGCTTCTCATTTATCATAAAATCCCCATCAGGTTCTGTTTTTGCATTTTCTTCAAATCTTGCAAATGCAGAGAAAACAGGGTAGTCATCAGTTTCAGGATCCTTTTCACATTCCTTTAAATAAGGAGTAACTTTTTCTGCATTCACAGCCAAAACAGAATCATCTTCAGCAGGAGCGGAAATAATCAGAGGTGTTCTAGCTTCATCTATCAAAATTGAGTCAATTTCATCTATAATACAGTAGCTATGTTTAGCTTGAATTTTATCTTCATATCTATACTTTAGATTATCTCTTAAATAATCAAATCCAAATTCATTATTTGTGCCATATGTTATATTGCATGAGTAGGCATTTTTACGTCTGTCATTATCCATATTAGACACAATAACTCCAACACTGAGTCCAAGAAATTCATAGACAGGTCCCATCCAATTGGCATCTCTTTCAGCCAGATAGTCATTTACTGTGATAATATGGACACCATTACCACTTAAAGAATTCAAATAAGCAGCAGGAACACAAGTTAAAGTTTTTCCTTCACCTGTCTTTAGTTCCAAAAGTTTTCCCTGATGCAAAACTATAGCTCCTAAAATCTGAACATCATAATGACGTTCACCTAGTACTCTGAAGGAAGCTTCCCTTACTAATGCATATGCTTTAGGAAGTATGGAATCTAAAGATGCACCTTCTTTTATCTGTATTTTAAATTCTTCTGTTTGTTTTGGGAAATCTTCATTATTCAATGACTTAGCCCAATCTGAAAATGAATTAACTTCATCTAATATTGGTTTTAATTTTTTTAAATCTTTTTCCTGTTTTGTTCCAAAAAGTGCTGTAAAAATACTCATATTCTAATTATATAAAATGCTTGAATAAATAACCAGTGGACAAAGTGATTGATAAAGAAATATACTCATATGAACTGGAATAAAAAATGAATTTACAGCTAATAGATTTCATCCTTATTGGAATAACACTCATTATTTCTTCTCTAGTAGCAGTAAGAGGTTTTTTTGATGAAATATCAAAAATTTTTGGATATATTGGTGGTTTTTTTATTGCATTAATATTTACTAAAGAGTTTTCATCATTTATTCATAAACAGACATTAATACCTTTATGGCTAGCTGCGGCTTTATCTTACTTTATTCTTTTTTTAACTGGGTTTTTGCTTATAAAAACATTAGGACATAGTTTTCAAAAATTTTTTACATTAGCAAATTTACAAATATTAGATCACGTACTTGGTTTTGTTATTGGAATTTTTGAATCCTTTATAATAATTGGTTTTATTCTGACTTTATTATCAACACAAAATTTTTTCAATTCTTATTCTTTATTTTCAGACAGTCTTGTTTATAACAAAATCATTAATCCAGTTTTCTCTATATTTACAGGTTATGTAAATAATATAACAAAAGGGCTTTAATGTTTTACGGTTTAGAATTAACACAAAATGAATTAGCTGATAAATTCTATAATCTGATAAAAGAAAACTTATTTCCAAATACTGTACTGTTTGAAGGGCCACCTTATTCTTCAAAAATGTTTGCTGCCAACTGCATAAGCCAGTATTTTAATGCCAACATGTCTAATACTATCATAATATCTAATAGAGCACATAGATTCCGCTTACTAGGTAGTTTGGCTCTTTTAAAAAAAAACAAAGATGAAACTTCTCTAAATTTATTTAAAAATTCTGTGTTATGCTATTTAAAACAATATAATGGGGCTTTACTTGAACTACCAGGAGCTGATAAAAAAAAATTCAATATTGCATTTGAAATTAATGAATTACTGCATAATTTAGACATAAAAAACAAAAATGAACTGGATTCAAATATAGAAAAAATATCCGATTGTTTAACCACATTAATTAAAGAAGGTTCATTAGGAGATACAAGTTTAAATATTAATCATGTCCGAATGATAAAAATGTGGGCTAAAGAAACAGATAATGTTAATTCACAAAAAACAGTTATTATAGAAGGTATAGAAAATTCAAACGATTCAGCAAACAATGCTCTTTTAAAACTACTAGAAGAGCCTCCTGAATCATTACATATCATTATTATTTCACAAAATAAGAGAGCCATACTTCCTACTATCTTAAGTAGACTCAGATGTTTCCATTTCCCCGCCTGGACAGAAGAAAATAAAAATAATCTATTAAAAACGTGGTCTATAAATTTAACCGAATTTTCAAGTATGGATGAATTATTCATGTTCCTTTCAGGTTGTAATATAAAACTATTAAAGGAATCATCTGATTTAATAATTAATGACTTACCATATGATGAAATAAGACTAATAAGTGAACTGGAAAAAAATAACACATGGCCTTATTTTTACAACTTACTATATGCAAATATAGTTGATAAATATTTAAACAACTATATCAATTTAAGAAAAACTGATTATCTGTTGAAAAATATAAAAAAACAAATAAAAAATTCAAATATTTTCAATCAAACAAGCAGAATGACTTATGATTATATTACGTTTAAAATTAAGGAAGTACTTAAGGTAATAAAATGAACAGATTTGTTGAAAAAGCAAAAAAAAAGTTAGATAAACTATCAAATCAGCAAATTCTTACAATATTTGATTTACAAAATCAACAGCTAAAAGTTCAAGCAGAAGTATTAGATAGTATAGATCAAGGACTTTTTATTTTGAATCCTGTACTAGATGTTTTATATTTTAATAAAAGCTTTTCAATTCTTGCAGAAAAAAATAAAAGTTTAATTTTCAATTCTGATGAAAAATATAACATATCTCTTTTTTTTAAATCTCAGGAAATAATTAATTTTTTAAAAGAAACTATAAAATCCAAAGAAGAAGGGCTTAATATTGTTTATAGTAGAAATAAAAAAGAAATAAATACAATAATAAGAATTGATAGTTTAAAATATTTTTCAAATGATACATTTTTATTTTCCATAAGAGATATTACTTTTTTGAAAGAACTGGAAGAACAATTCAAAAAAAATGAAAGTTTGGCAGCCATGACTACCATGGCAGCAGGAGTTGCGCATGAGATAAAAAACCCTTTAGCATCTATATCCATATATATTCAATTATTACAGAAATATATAGATAAAAATGGTTTTATTTCCAAAGAAGATGCCCAACAAAGTATAAATGTTATTTCAGATGAAATAGAGAGATTAAATAAAATTGCAGTAGATTTTCTTTTTGCTGTCAGACCACTTAATCCAAACATGAAATTAGCTGATTTAAAAGAAACGCTTGAAAAAACTTATAAGATAGTCAAAGCTGAATCTGATATTAATAACATAAGCCTTAAACTTGATATTTCAAATTCACTTCCAAAAGCTTTTATAGATTCATCTATGATAGAACAGTGTTTATTAAATTTAATCAGAAATTCTATTCAAGCGTTCAATAACACTAAAAGAGAAAGCAAAAATATTATAATAAGAGCCCATACAGACGGAAACTATATTAAGATTGAAGTTAATGATAATGGAATAGGTATGACAGAAGAACAACAAAAGCATATTTTTGAACCGTATTATACAACCAAGGATACAGGAACGGGGTTAGGGCTAACCACAATTCTAAAAATAATGAAGGAACATAATGGTGAAATAACAGTAAATTCAACTTATAACGAAGGTTCAACATTTATTTTAAAATTACCTGTACCAAGTAGTGAACGTTTTAGGATAGGAGATTAAATGAATAAGAGTACAATTTTAATTGTTGATGATGAAATAAATATAAGAAACGGTTTATCTACCGCATTAAAACTTGAAGGTTTTAATACACTTACAGCAGAAGATGGGATTAATGCATGGGAAATAATTAATAAACAGCCAATAGATTTAGTATTAACAGATATAAGAATGCCTAAAATGGATGGAAATGAATTATTAAAAAAAATTAGTTCATCTTATCCTACTGTTCCAGTAATTATGCTAACAGGACACGGAACAATAGAAGAAGCTGTTAAATCTATGCAAAATGGTGCCGTAGATCTTTTAACAAAACCTGTTAATTTATCATATCTGAATGTACTAATACATAAAACTCTTCATGATAATGAAATTAAAAATCAAAACATTGAATTAAAAAAACAGATAGAAAAGATACAAAAAAAATCAGGTTTGAAAAAAATAATAGGGCAGAGTGCTGAAATGGAAAAACTATTAGAAACAATAGTTCAAATTGCACCATCTAAAGCTTCTGTTTTAATTTTTGGTGAAAGTGGTGTAGGGAAGGAACTTGTAGCTCAGAGCATAGTAGATTTTTCAGATAGAGCAAATAAACCCTTCATTAAAGTTCACTGTGCTGCTTTAAACACAAATTTACTTGAAAGTGAGCTGTTTGGTCATGTTAAAGGCTCATTTACTGGGGCTATTTCAGATAAAAAAGGAAGATTTGAGCAAGCAGATACAGGTACAATTTTTCTGGATGAAATTGGAGAAATAGATAAAAGCACTCAAATAAAGCTTTTAAGAGTATTACAAGAACATGAATTTGAAAAAGTTGGTGGTGAAAAAACAATTAAAACAGATGTAAGACTTATTACTGCAACAAATAAAAATCTTGAAGAAGAAATAAAAAATGGAAATTTCAGAGAAGACCTATACTACAGATTAAACGTAGTCAAACTTACAGTACCACCTCTTAGAGAACGGCGTGAAGACATACCTTTACTAAGTAATCACTTTTTGGATGAATTTTGTAAAGAAAACAATAAAAAAATTAATGGTTTTACTGAAAAAGCCAAACAGGCTATAGGACTTTATAATTGGCCTGGAAATGTAAGAGAGCTTAGAAACTGTATAGAAAGTTCAGTAATAATGTGTAGAAAGAATGTTATTGATATTTCAGATTTACCGTCTTATATGCAAAACTTAGAAAAAAAAGAAGGTATTGTAATTCCAATTGGAACAACACTGGAAAATGCAGAGAAACAAATAATAAGACATACTTTATCATTTTGTGGCGGAAATAAAAGTAAAGCAGCTGATATTTTACAAATTGGAAGAAAAACACTTGCAAAAAAACTAATTGAAGAAAATGCATGATTTTTTGGAAACAGCTATAGAAGAAATAAACAATTTTTTTTCAGATAGTGGAACTTTAGCAAAATTAAGAGATGATTATGAATTCAGAGAAAGCCAATTAAAAATGGCTATAAATGTCTTCAAAAGTTTAGTAAACAATGAAAAACTAATTATAGAAGCAGGAACAGGAATAGGAAAAAGTTATGCCTATTTAGTACCAGTAATTATATTTATTAAATATACTAATCAAGTAGTAGTTATCAGTACAGAAACAAAGAATCTTCAATCACAATTATATGATAAGGATTTACAAAATATATTAGATTATCTTAAAGAAGATATACCTTATCATATTGCATTAGGAAGAAATAATTATATATGTAAAAGAAGAACAAATGAACAAGGAGGAGGGGAAAAAATCTTCCATTCTGAATCTGAATATTGTCTTAACAAAAAATGTAAATATCTAAAAGAATGTGATTATGTTACAAACCGTGAAATATATATGAACTCAAAAATAATTATCTGTAATCATCATTTATTATTCTCAGACTGTCAGGCTAGGTTTAATGATAAATCAGATTACTCATACCCCTGTGTTCTACCTTCTTTCAGGTATTTAATTATTGATGAAGCGCACAAAATAGATTTAAGTGCTACCAGCTGTATTTCTGAAGAAATAAACTTTAAACTGTATGAACTAGAATTTTCTAATGCAAACAAATTAAATTCAATGAATTCTGTTAATTCAAAACTGATTAAATTATATAAAAAAAGTTTTCCAGATGATTTCTTTGTTTTATTTTCAAAATTTAATGATAGCTTTACTAGATTAAGTTCTTATTTAACTTTACTTTTTTTAAATCAAAAACAAAATAACTTAGATGACTCTGTTTTAATAATAGATAAAGATTATGCCTTTAATGATAGTATAGTAAAAGAAGTAGATAATTTAATTTTAAGAGCTAATAAGCTAAACAATTTCTATACAGATATAACTAAAAAAATAACAATCAATGAAAGTACTGAATCAGATTTAATGGATATAAGTGCTTTTCAGATACATTTACTTAATATCATAAGGATATTCAAATTATTTTTTTATGAAAGAAATGAACAAAACGTTTATTATTTACAAAAATCAAATGGAATATTAATTAAAATTTCCCCAATATATGTATCTGAATTTCTCAAATACAATTTCTTTAATAAGTTAAAATCTGTGATAATGACCAGTGCAACTTTAAGTCACAATAATAATGACTTTTCTTTTTTTAAAAATCTTTCTGGTTTAAATGAAGATGATATTAAATGTCTAAGCTATCCATCACCATACGTATTGAGCAAAAACATGAAAATAATAATTTCAACTAATACAAACAAAAATAATAGTATTTCTGTTTATGATTTGACAGAAATCATTAAGGCAAGTAATGGGGGTTGTTTAGTCCTTTTTACCAATAAGACAGTTATGAATCATGTATTTACTGAAATATATAACCTCTTAATCAGCCATAATATTAACAGTTATTGTCAGGGCCAAAATAATTATTCAAATGAAGAGTTACTTTCAATTTTTAAAAGGGATATAAACAGCGTTTTATTTGGTTTAGATAGTTTTTGGGAAGGTATAGATGTACCTGGAAACAGTTTAAGACAGGTAATAATTTATAAATTACCTTTTCCGTATGTTAAAGATCCTATGTATTTAGCCAGAGAAAAAATAACAGAACATTTTTTTACTAATTACAGCCTACCTTATGCAGTGATTAAATTCAAACAAGGCGTAGGCAGGCTTATAAGAAACAGTAAAGATAGAGGAGTTATTACAGTATTAGATAACA
The DNA here is from genome assembly GCA_902773355.1 of uncultured Spirochaetales bacterium. Classification (GTDB taxonomy): domain Bacteria; phylum Spirochaetota; class Spirochaetia; order Sphaerochaetales; family Sphaerochaetaceae; genus CACYEI01. Next base: position 1,594 of record CACYEI010000068.1, on the reverse strand, counting down.
GCATAATTCCTGAAAATCACTCATATGGAAGTCTTTTTATAAATTCAATAAAGGGAATTGATTATCCAGAAATAATAAAATGCAGTATAGAAAAAATTCCTGAAAAAATTAAATCATTCTTATTTTAATCTTTCTTATATCCCAATATATCTACATTCTAAATAATATCTTTTTTCTTCAGGATGCCCTATTGAAAATGTTTTTCTAGGATATGTGCCGTAATTAATAATATCAGTAAAGAAATTATCTTTATTAATATTGGGAAGAATAACTCCAAAATTACCGGTGTTATCTGTTAAATTTTTTAAAACTGATGGTTCATGAATATAATCAATTTTGTGCCCTTCTTTCACTAACTTATCAATTGCTATATCAACTGTAGCTACAGTCAAACCATCATTTTCATATTCATATAAATAATATTTTCCATCCTTAATCACAATAAAAGATTTACTGGATTTAGAAAATTCGGGTGTACCAATTTCACTTATTTTTAAACTAAAATCACTTAAATATGAATTAAAAAGATTAATATCAGTATCAAAGACTAACCTATGAATTGGAGAAAAGACTACAGCGTCATCAAAAATATTTTCAATTTCAACTAAACAATAACGTGTGTTTTTTAATTTTTCCGTATTACCTTGTTTTTTTAAATCTTCATAACATGCCTTAGCAGTAGCTAAACTATGATTCCCATCACCAACTGCAAAAATAAAAGGATCTAATTTAGAGAAATAATCAATAACAGTATTTTTCAATTCTCCATCAACCAAATAGCCACTAACTTCACCACCATTAAACATTAAATCTGTCTGATAGATTTTTTTAGAATCATCTATATTTTTTAAAGTACCAAAAATATTATTATTTTTATCTGATATTAAAACCATAATATGAGGACATTCCAATAAAGCATTTTCTCTTATTTGCTTTCTAGGTGGTATTCTGCTGGAAATGGTTCCCTCAGTTGGTCTAATTATAGAAGAATTACTAAATGGTTCATATTCTTCCAGATCCAATGTAACCATTAATCCATATCTAATTTTGTTATTAATTTTTCTTTTAACAAAAATAAAGCAGTCTTCATATTTTCTAAATAGATTATTATTGAAATAATCAGACATATACTTATTAATTCTCTGAATTCTTTCAGAATTATTATCACCAAGATAGCACTCTGGAAAAATAATATTAAATGTTGATGGATAATTTTTAACATATTCTTCTACTTTTTCCCAATAATCTTTTTCAGAAGTAAACTGGTCACAAGCAACTACGGCCCATTTATTTAAATCAATATTATCAGGAATAAGAATATCTGCTGGTTTTAATGGTAAATTTTTCATAAAAGCTTCTCCTAATACTTGCTTAAAATTTTAATCTAATATATCTTATCAGAGAAATTAAAGTATTGCCACCTTAGCTCAGCTGGCCAGAGCACGTGACTTGTAATCTCGGGGTCGTCCGTTCGAATCGGACAGGTGGCTTAGTTTTAATTTATAGATATGGAGAGGTTCCCGAGCGGTCAAAGGGGGCAGACTGTAAATCTGTTGGCTCAGCCTTCGAAGGTCCGAATCCTTCTCTCTCCATT